>NZ_JBEOYE010000184.1:0-8748 GCF_040296945.1 Streptomyces sp. NPDC001941
TCGAAGATCAGCAGTCTTGGTGGACTATCTGACCAACGCGACCCTGTTGGCCGCGTCACGATCCGACGCACAAAACCCTTCCCACCAGCGGAAATTCGTTAACTACCCGGCCTTGGGTCAGGGCCCCAGCCAGGGCCACATCCTGTCCCTCCCCGCTCGGGCTCATCTCGTTCTGGCGCTGGCGATTCTCATGTTCCGGGTTTGCGTCCATAGACATACACCAGCGTTCCGGTCTGGACGTGTCCCCAGAGTCCCCGTGCATCGGCGGACCGCATGTTGACGCAGCCGTGCGATCCGGGAGGGGCGTAGACGGAGCCGTCATAGGCGTGGAAGGCCTGTCCGCCGGTGAAAAACTGGGCGTAGGGCATGGGCGTGCGGTAGATCGTCGAGAAGTGATTCTTGTTGCGCCAGGAGATACGGAACCAACCGGTTCGAGTGCGGTAGTCTCTCGCGCCTGAACGGATCGGGCGTGCCAGGAAGGAGATCATTTTCCCTTTTTCCACCCAGAGCAGCTGCCGGGTCAGGTCAACACACACTACTAGAGACGCTCGGCGGGGACATCTGCCGTCGGGGTCCGGGTTATTAAGGGCCGATAGCAGCACAGTAGTGGCGTAGGTGACCGGCCCTGCATAGCCGATATCCGGGCGGATGCGGTGAAGTTGCTGGAACCTCTGGATAGCACGGCAGTCGCCGATGTCTTGTTTTCCGTCTGCTTTTCGGTGCAGATATTTCTCCATCTGCATCTGATGCGGCCCGGTGTAGGTCGTACAGAACGGTGCGCGCTTTCGGCTCTCGTACGGTGGTGACGCTTCCACATCGAGTACAGGTTGACGTTGGGAACTGGGCGCATTTCTCAAAATCGTAGTATGGGTCGCTGCTTTTGCACCGTTCCCGGCAAGCATGGTGAGGAAGAGCAGGGTGACAAGGACTCGCCGGGTCCCGCGCTGAGTCATAAACAGCTCCATAAGTTGTTCGACGGTCGGGGTGGGCTGGGAGCGACCGCTGTCTGACTTCCCCGGCTTTCTAACCAGCAGCGCGCAGATACAACTACTCCCAGGCCACACACCGATACAGGTTCCTCGTCGGTGATGACCGATTGACTGCCGGATTTACACGCCTACGCCCTGCCCTGCGGCGCATAACACACCGGCTTTGCTGCACTGCATTGGGATCCTCCGAGGACGCCCATTTACGCGCAAGTACGTTGGTGACCTTCCGCCTTGCGAGCACCCCCAAAATACGCTGCGGGGTCCGAACTCCGGACGCACGGCGCTAGTGTCGCGACACGCCTTAGTGCTTATCCGCAAAGATCCGGAAACAGCAATTCGGAGTGGGTCACCCGGTGACTGTGGGTCTATGAAGGCCTGTTGTCTACAGCCTCACTACCCGGGAAGCCGGTTACTCGACTCCGCCATAGGTACTTCTGGTGCAATGCCTACGAACAGACAGTGGAGCGGAGTTGGAGTATCTCCTATGGCCACGCCGCTTGAGCTCCTGACGCTGCATCTGCGGCTGTTGCTCGTGGCCGGGTGGCGCCTCTACGGACGTGGGGCGTGAAGGCTACGGCGGTGCACGGGGCACGATGCGGGCAAGGCCCTGCGGAGTAATCCGCAGGGCCTTGCCCCTACTGCTCTCCTACAGGGGCAGCAGCCTCAGCGCCTAGCCAATCTCCGCGCACACGGCTTGAGGCGTGACATCGAATGACCGCGTGTCATCTTCGTTGTCGACGACTACCGCGTTCACGCCACGGTTTCCCGCTACTCGCACGAGACGGTTGGCCGGGAGCGCTTCCGTAGCGATCTTGACGGTGCCGCTAGGGCAAGCCGGCGATGGCAGATCCAGCGAGGTTCTGGGCGGAACAGAGAGGGGAGTGCCGGCCACCCGCGTGATGGTCATCGTGGTGGATCCCGGGTCGCCCTTGTCGCCCTTGACGCCTGCGGCGCCTGCAGCACCCGTGTCGCCCTTGACGCCCGCAGTACCCGGGTCGCCCTTGTCGCCCTTGAGACCGTCCTGGCCTGCGGGCCCCTGGGCCCCGTCCTTGCCAGCCGGTCCGGCTGGGCCCGCCGGACCGCCGGGAGTACCGGCCGGGCCTGCTGGGCCGCGGTCACCCTTGAAGAGCTTCTTGTACTTGGCCGGGTCGCCCGTGATGGTGGCGTCCAGGTACTTCTTGAAGTTCGCGTTCAGGCACTCTTCGCAGTCCCAGCTGGGGCCCGGTCCCTCGGCGGAGACAACGGGCTGTACGGCGATCGATCGGGCGGGGGGCTGCGGTTCAGCAGCGGCTGCCGGCGCGACAGCCGCAACCAGGGCGACGGCCGCCACGCTGAGAGTAAGCGTCTTGAGGTTCATAGTCGAAACGTACGCCGAGAACGGCTCACCTACTGGACACCACGCACATACCGAGACCAGATCACTCAAACAGCTCACGCCGACTCACTGTTGAACTCGAGTCGCCTGATACAACTTTAAACAATGTGGGCCTTGTTGGTGCGCGCGAAGATCTGACGCGCTGCCGGTTCCGGCCTGACTGGAGGGCCGGGGCCGTCAGCCGGAGGGCTATTGCCACCGCGTGATGCTGGATGCGGTCTTCTACGTCACCGACAACGGAATCAATTGGCGCTCCATGCCTGCCGACTTCCCCGCGTGGGACCGTGTGTATGCCTTCTTCCGCCGGTGCCGAAAGAACGGCCTGGCCAACGAGTTCCACGACCGGCTCCGCGGCCGCCTCCGTGAGGCCGGGAGCCGGGATGCCGAGCCGACCGCGGCGATCATCGACTCGCAGTCGGTCAAGGGCGCCGCCTCGGTGCCCGCCATCTCACGCGGTTACGACGGCGGCAAGAAGATCAACGGAATGCGCCGGCACGTCAGCACCGACAGCCTCGGCCTGGTCGCGCTCGTGACCGCGGGCAATGTCACCGACCGGCAGGCCGCCCGGATCCTGCTGCCCCAGCTAGTGTGATGCGCCCGAAATCTGGTGGCTAAGTCTGTAGCCTGTTGGGCATGTCTCCGGGGCCTCGTGCTGTTGAAGTCCATCTGTCTGATGGAGAGTTCGCCGAGTTGTCCCGCTGGACTGACGGGGTGGTGGCACCGCGGTTCGTCCAGCGGGCTCGTATCGTGCTGGCGTGTGCGGCTGGTATGCCGAATGCCCGGGTGGCGGCGGAGGTTGGTGTCACTGTCGCCACGGTGCGTAAGTGGCGGGGGAAGTTCGCGACCGAGCGTTTGGCGGGTCTTGGGGACGGTGCGCGTATCGGCCGCCCGAAGGCCGACCTGGTGTTGAGCGAGACCGAACGCGACCAGCTCGTGCGGTGGGCCCGCAGGGCGAGGACCGCGCAGTATCTTGCCCTTCGCGCGAGGATCGTCCTGCGGTGCGCGGACGGCGGGACGAACCGGCAGACGGCCGAGGAACTGGGCGTCGATGCTTCCACCGTCGATCGCTGGCGGGCCCGGTTCATCGCCGGCCGTCTGGACGGGCTGGCCGACGAGCCCCGGCCCGGCCGGCCGCCCTCGATCCTCCTGGACCAGGTCGAGGACGTCGTCGTGGCCACTCTGGAGTCTGCCCCCGCTGCGGACACCCACTGGTCCCGGGCCTCTATGGCGGCCCGCACAGGCCTGTCGAAGTCGACGGTCGGGCGTATCTGGAAACGGTTCGACCTCAAACCGCACCTCCAGGACGCCTTCAAGCTGTCCACCGATCCGCAGTTCGTCGCCAAGGTAGTGGACGTGGTCGGGCTCTACCACAACCCCCCGGAACGAGCCGTCGTGTTATGCGTGGATGAGAAGTCCCAGATCCAGGCCCTGGACTGTTCCCAGGCAGTGCTGCCGATGGCACCCGGGGTGCCCGAACGCCGCACGCACGACTATTACCGGCACGGCATCACCAGCCTGTTCGCCGCCTTCAACATCGCCGACGGCACCGTCATCGGCGAACTCCACCGCCGTCACCGGGCCATCGAGTTCAAGAAGTTCCTGATCACCATAGACAAGGCCGTCACCCGCGACCTGGATGTGCACCTGGTCTGCGACAACTACGCCACCCACCACACCGCCGAGATCAGGAACTGGCTGGCCCGGCACCCACGTTTCCACGTCCACTTCACCCCCACCGGCTCGTCCTGGATCAACCAGGTCGAGCGGTGGTTCGGCCTGCTGACCGACAAACTCATCCGCCGAGGCGTCCACACCTCCATCGAGGCCCTTGAACACGACATCCGGACCTGGATCGACACCTGGAACCAGAACCCCAAGCCCTTCCTCTGGACCAAGACGGGCCCTCACCCCGGGTCTTGGACACGGGTCTATGCGGCTTCGGTCATCGTAGTTGGTGTTGTGCGGGAGGTGGCCTCGTAGGTGATCGGGCTGCGTTGTCCGAGGCGTGAGTGACGGCGCCGGACGTTGTAGCGGTGCAGCCATCGGAACGCGTCGAGGCGGGCCTCACGCTCGTTTGACCAGCCCTTTCGGCCCTTCAACGTCTCCCTTTTGAAGCTGGCGTTGAAACTCTCCGCGGCAGCGTTGTCCGCCGAGCTGCCCACCGTGCTCATGCTCTGGAGGACGCCCGCCCGGCGGCAGGCGTCGGCGAAGCCGGCGCTCGTGTACTGGGCTCCGTGGTCGGTGTGCATGATCGCTCCGGCGAGGCTGCCGCGGGTCCGTTCCGCCGCGGCGAGGGCATCGGTGACCAGCTCGGTGCGCATGTGGTCCGCGATCGCCCAGCCCGCCAGCCGGCGTGAACACAGATCGATCACAGTCGCGAGATAACAGAACTTCCCGCCGCCGACGCTCAAGTACGTGATGTCGCCGACGTACTTGGTGTTCACCTCCTCGGCGGTGAAGTCGCGGCCGATCAGGTCCGGGGCCTTCGCCGCGGCCGGGTCAGGGACGGTGGTGCGGTGCCTGCGACGCAGGCGGACTCCGGCCAGGCCGATGCCCCGCATGACACGCGCGATGCGCTTGTGGTTCACGCGCGCGCCGCCCTCACGGAGTTCGGCGGTGATCCTCGGAACGCCGTAGGTCCCGTCCGATTCCCGGTGAACGGTGCGTATCCGGGCAGCGAGCTTCGCATCGTCCGCCTGGCGGGCGGCGCGGTCCACGGCGGTCTTGCGCCAGTAGTAGAAGCTCGAGCGGGCGATACCCAACATGGTGCACAGCCGCTTCACGCCGTGACGGCGCTGGTGATCCTCAACGAACTGGAAGCGGTTCAGGAGCCGTAACAGAACAACTGACGGTTCTGCCCCGGCCAGGCCGTTGGAAGTGGTATACGGCTGTTGTGGTGATATCGGATCAGGCTCTGGCTGTGCTGGATGTGAAGTTCGGGGCGCTTTTGCCCCACTTGGATGAGCGGCAGCGCCGCCTGTATCTGGCTACCGAGGCCGAGGCGTTGGGGCAGGGTGGGATGAAGGCGGTCGCACGGCTCGCCGAGGTCTCGGAGTCGACGATCGCGCGGGGCCGTGCCGAGTTGGCCGGCGGTGCGGAACCCCTGGGCCGGGTGCGCCGGCCCGGGGGCGGGCGCAAGCCCGCCGCTGAGCGTGATCCCGGCCTGGTCGCGGCCCTGGAGGCGTTGATCGAGCCACTGTCGGCGTACAAGTGAACGTGCACCACTGCGTACGGATGAAAGTGCACCGTTGTTGATGCGGTGAGGTTGGTGTCGCGCGAGTCTTCTGTCGTCCTGTTCGGGGTCGGTGGAGGGCGGCGAGAGTGGTCTTGGATCCGCATCGCTGGTTGGAGCTGAGGCGGTTTCGCGGTCTGTATGAGTCCGGCGCGATGAGCCTGCGGGAGATCGCGAAGGAGACCGGGCTGAACCGGCGCACGGTCGCCAAGTACCTGTCTGGCGAGACTCCGGTCGCGCCGCCGCGAAGGGCGCCCAACGGGCAGCCGTACCGGCGGATCGTGGATGAGGTCGCGCCGTTGATCGACGCCATGCTGCGGGCCGAGATCCTGCTCAAGGGGGCCGTTATCCACGAGCGCCTGGTGGCCGAGTACGGGTTCACCGGCAGCTATCAGCGGATCAAGATGTACTTGCAGGAAGCCCGCCCGCGGGTCGCGGAGGAACTGGGCATCAGCCCGAGTGAACTGGCGGGCCTGCACCGCAGGTTCGAGGTGGTGCCCGGGGCCCAGGCCCAGGTGGACTGGGGTGACGAGGGGAAGGTCCTCGCCCACGTCGGGATCCCGAAGGTCTACTCGTTCCACATGACCTTGGCCTACTCGCGTGATCCGTTCTGCTGCTTCACCACCAGCCAGGACCTGACCACTTTCTTCGACTGCCATCGCCAGGCGTTCGCCCACTTCGGCGGGGTCCCGATGTCGATCGTTTACGACCGCACCAAAACGGTGGTCCGCCGGCACGTCGCACCAGGCGAAGCCGTTCCTCTGCATCCGGAGGCTGTCGCCTTCGCCGGGCACTACGACTTCGATCCCGATGTGCTGGCCGCCTACCGGCCCACGGGCAAGGGCCGGGTCGAGCGGCAGGTGCTGATCGTCCGCGAGCACGTCTTGGCTGGCCGGGCCTTCTCCTCGGTCGAGGAACTCAATGCCGCGTTCACCGCCTGGGTGCCGCTGCGGCGGGCGAAGGTGCATGGCACCCACGGAGAGGTCATCGGTCTCAGGGCGATCCGCGACCACGTGGCCCTCCGCCCGCTGCCGCCGACGCCTTATGTGGTCACTCAACGACACCTCCGCCACGTCGGCAAGGACTGCCTCGTCGCCTTCGACGCGAATCTCTACTCGGTGCCGGCCCGCAAGGTCCGCCCCTGTCAACTGGTCGAAGTCAGGGCCACGAAGTCCCAGGTCATGCTGCATGCCACCGCACCCGATCACACTGGCGAAACCCTGCTGGCCGCCCACCCGCGGGCGGCCGGCCGAGGCGCCCGCATCGTGGATGAGAAGCACTGGGACGGCCTGCCCACGGGAGCCGGCCGCCGCGTCACAGTCGGCGATGGGAGCCTGCCCCGGCCCCGCCGGCAGAACACAGGCCCCGAAGCCGGGCCGCTGGCGGCCCTGCTGAACCGGGCCGCGGTCACCCAGATCGAGGTCGGCCGCCGGCCTCTGTCGGTCTATGACGAACTGACCGGCACCCGCCCCTTCACCACCAAGCCGAGCGCGAAGGAATCGTCTTGAGCGAGCTGGTCTCCACCCGCATCCGCAACACGGCCGGCAAGCTGGGCCTGCCGCACCTGGCCGAGGCCCTGACTCAGTACGCTCAGCGGGCTGACGAGGCCAAGATGGGTTACCTCGACTTCATCGACCTGGTTCTCTCCGAAGAACTCGCCGTCCGTGAGGATCGCCGCTTCCGCACCGGTCTGCGGATCTCGAAGCTGCCGCACCACAAGACACTGGACGACTACGACTTCTCGTTCCAGCCTGAGCTCGACCCGCGCAAGGTCAAGGATCTTGCCACATTGTCGTTCGTCGAGGCCAAGGCCAACGCTGCCCTGCTCGGGCCGCCGGGAGTGGGCAAGACGCATATCGCCGTCGCTCTCGCGGTCGCGGCCTGCCGGGCCGGGTACTCGATCTACTTCACCAGCCTCGACGACATGGTCCGCAACCTCAAGACTGCCGAGGGCGCCGGACGGCTGACCAGCAAGCTCGGCAGCTACCTCCGACCGGCGGTTCTCGTGGTCGACGAGGTGGGCTACCAGCCCCTCGAGCGCGCGGAGGCCAATCTGGTGTTCCAGGTCATCTCAAAGCGCTACGAGAAGGGCTCGATCATCCTGACTTCGAACAAGACCTTCAGCGAGTGGGGACAGGTGTTCGGTGACGAGGTTCTGGCCACCGCCATCCTCGACCGACTCCTGCACCACTGCGACGTGATCTCCATCAACGGCCCCAGCTACCGGCTCAAGAACCGGCTCGCTGCCATCGAGCGAGACCAGGAGAGCGCAGCCTAATAGTTCGTGTGGTCGACAATGAGCGCATGGACGTCCCTGAGCTGCTCGAATCAGCTTCCCTGCTTGTTCCGGAAGAGACCGCCACCGAGAACGACATCACGGTGCGAGACATCTGGGACTACCTCGTCCACGACGAGTGGGAGATCGCCCTGGGCCTGCTGGAAGAACTTGGGGACGTTCGCTCGCTCCCGCTGGCGTTTTGGGAGAAGCTCGCCGACGCGGCTGAGCAGCTCCGGCTTGAGCGGAGCGCGGCCTGGTGCCATTGGCGGTGCTCCGAGATTCGTCATGGCGTAATCCGGGCGGATCTGACGCTCCGTCCTGCCGCGGAGGCGCGACGCACCACGGCAATCTCCGGCGCCGGAGTTCTGCGACCCATGTGGGACATCGGACATCTCTCGCCCACCGGTGGACATGCGGTCAGCATCGCCTCGCTTTGGGTTGAGGACATGCCCTATCTGGAGCCCGGCGGGCGAGCCACGGTTCGACTCGTGCCCCTCACTCCCTCCCACTGGACGCACCTCCAGCCCGGCCAGCAGATCGCGATGCACGAGGACCGAACCGTGGCCGGCACCGCAGTCATCCTGGAGGTTCATCGCCCTGCCACCGCCATGCCCGCAGGGTGACGTGGCTGGCTCAGAGCCTCCCTGCTGGTGCACGTATCTCCGTACTTGGTGGAGCACTCACAGGAGTACGCCGACACATGCGTGCCGGTCTCGGTCAGCGTCACGACCCTCACCTGTGGAAACCCGCCCGGCTTCCCACTGGAGTCCTTCGGCCCGCCGAAAGCCAACCGATTCGCCTCGTTGTCCGGAACGTCCAGCAGGAACCCGTCCACCGCCGCCAGACGCATCCCGCGGTAGAAGGATCCCTCCAG
>NZ_JBEOYE010000185.1:0-8553 GCF_040296945.1 Streptomyces sp. NPDC001941
GCCACGACGACCATGCCGACGCCCGCGGCCAGGGCCAGGCCGGTGCCGGTGGCGGCCCAGGGCAGGGCGCCGGGTGCGCCGGTGGCGGCGAGTCCGCCGGTTGTGCCCTGCGGCTTGACGTCGCCGGCCGGGACGGCGGTGGTGCCGGAGCCGCCGGTCTCGCTGTCCTTGGCCGGGTGGCCCGCCCCGTCCTTGCCGGTGTCGGGCTTGCCGTCCTTGCCCGGCTCGGGCTTGGGCTTCGGAGAGGGCTTGTCCTTGTCCTTGTTGGCGGCCTCGTTGGCCTCGTCCTTCTTGCGGGCCTCGTACTGCCCGACCTTGAGGAACTGCTCGAGCTCCTCGTCGGTGCCGACGAGCGCCTTCTTGCCCGCCTTGCGGACCTCCGGACCACCCTTGTTGATGATCTTGCTGACCAGCACCTCGTTGTCGGTGCGCCGGGCCTCGTACTGACCGGTGTCGAGGAAGCGCTGGACGTCCTCGGGCGTGCCCATGAGCGCCTTCTTGGCGGCCTCGCGGACGCTGGGCCCGCCGGCGTTGTAGATCTGGGTGGCCAGCACGCGGTTGTCGATGGCGCGGGCCTCGTACTGGCCGGTCTTGAGGAACGCGACCCGGTCCTCGGGCGTGCCGTGCAGGGCGGCCCGTCCGGCCTTGGCCACGCTGGGCCCGGCCTTGTCGAGGATCCCGGCGATGAATATGCAGTTGTCCTGATCGCGGGCGATGTACTGGCCCTCCTCCAGGAAGGAGCGCAGGGCGGCGGGGTCGTCGCTGTCGAGCACGTGGTTCGCGTACTCCTTGAGGACCGAGCCGATGCCCGGCTCGGCGAGGATCCTGAAGATGGCGACGCGGTCCTCCTCCGCCTGGTCGCGGGTCGAGACCGACCCCTTGCCGGATCCGGTCGCGGCGTCGGACGCTTCGGCGGCGAACGCCGGCGAGGAGAGCAGGACGGCGGGCGCGATGGCCGCGCTGGTCACGGCAGCGGCAATGCGGGTGAGCTTCACAGTGTTTCTCTTCACGATGTGCGATGGGTACTGCGCGAGCGATGCCCGGGGCACGCCGTCTTCTGCACGGCGTACCCCGGAGCGAGCCGCGGGGCAGCGGGGATTGCGGTTGGGGCGCATCAGGGCTGAGTGGCGGCGGGCCGGTCCGGGAGGAGGGTCGGGGCGCCGCGGAGTACGAGGGTCAGCCGGACATCTTGTTCAGGTCGAGGAGTTCCTTGCCCTTGGGCTCGGCCACCACGAACGGCTTGTTCTGCTCGCTGAAGGACATCGCGGACGCGCCGTCCTTCCCGCCGACGCTGGTTAGCTTCAGGTAGAAGGGCGCCTTCTCGTCGGCGGCCACGTAGTACGTGTCGACCTGCGAACCGGCCTTCCCCACGAGGGTGATCGCCTTGCGGCCGTCGACGACCGTGTCGGCACCGCGGCGCATCCCCCTGACGTCATCCAGCTGCATCTCGGTCACCAGGCCGGTCATGCTGCAGAGGTCGCCGATGTCTCCGGCGCTCTTGTCGCTCGCGTCGGGCTTGATCCACTTGTTGCTCATGATCTTGACGGCGAGGTCCAGCTCATCGCCCTTGAGGGCGTCGGAGCCCGAAGCCATGGCGGACTTGTAGTACGCCTCGTCGCCCCGCATGAACAGCTTCTTCGCGCTGGTGCGGCGGGTGTCCAGGCGCCCCTCGCCGGCCGTCTGCGTGCTGCCCAGGCACTGCCCGTTCGTGTGGAACTGCGAGGTGAACGCCATCTTCTTGCCGGCGTCGATGCCGTTGCCCACGATCTTCATCGAGGTGACGGACTTCGTCGCGGCGGTCGCCTTCGCGGCGATCTGGTCCGGCGTCACGCCCGCGAACGGGCCCTTCGGCTTCTTCGCGGCCGAGGAACCGGCCGACGACGACTTCGTGTCGTCCGACGAACAGGCCGTCAGGCCGAACAGGGCCACCGACGCGGCCACCGCTGCGCAGACGCGCGTGTACTTCATGTCCCACCCCTGGGTGTGCAAAAGCCTGGATGTACTGCACACCCAGTCACGAGAGGGGAAGAGTAACCCGTCCCTCTGACATCGTCAGCAAGGATTTCCGCAGGCGAGAGCAAATTCGGAAGGTTAGCGTCCGCAATTCGGGCGGCTCGGGGCCCGTGGCCGATGCTTCCAGACCGGGCCGTCCACCCCCAATCCCCTTCCCGCCATATCGAGTCGATCAGGCTCGACGGCCGACAGCACCGGCAGCACCCACCGAAGTTCCGGCGAGAGTGCCCCCAGTGCGGACTGCGTGCGGTGTGACGGCTCACACACCCCCATGCGCCCGGCGGGCCGCCCTCGTCCTCCCGGAAGGCGGAGCCCGTCGGGTACCGACCACCCCGACCCGCACCCAGCCCCACCGGAAGAGATCCCGTAACCCCCGGTCAACTGCCCCTCCCCCGTGGGAAACTGCGCCCATGGGGGACGTGACACCGGCCGTCGACCGTGACGACGCCGTGCTCCACCGCGCGTTCGTGACCGTGTGCGGGACCGGACAACCCGTCGGCGCGGGCGTGCTGGTCACGCCGAGGCTCGTGCTGACCTGTGCCCACGTCGTCAACAGCGCGCTCGACCTCGACCGGTACAGCACCAGTGAGCCCTCCCGCGGCCGCACCCTGGCCTTACGTCTCCCCCACGTCGACCGCGACCGAGTCCTCACCGCGCGCGTGGCCGCCGGGATGTGGCGGCCGCCACGGTCGCGACCCGCCGCCGAACGGCCGGTGGCGCCGCTTCCCGGGACCCTCCCCTACTACGGCGACCTGGCGGTCCTGGAGCTGGACGCCGACGCGCCGACCGGGGCCGAGCCCGCGCCGTTCCTGACGCACCGCGACGGCCACGAGGTGATCGCCCAGTGGGCCAGCGGGCACGCCCTGCCCACGCTGCGCGCGATGCCCCGCGTCTCGGCCCACCCCTGGACCGCCCTGGACGTCCTCGGCGGCCAGGTCCGGCCCGGCTTCAGCGGCGGGCCCCTGTGGGACCGGGCCCGCCAGGCCGTCGTCGGCCTGGTCGTCGCCTCGCACGAGGCGGACCCCACCGCCCCGCCCTCCCCCGAGCCGTCCGCCGCGCGGTCGGGATCCACCCGGTCAGCACCCCCCGCCGCCATGTACGCCATCGGCCTCACCACGATCGAGGCCGAACTCCCCGACCTGCCGCCCGTGGACGTGCCCGCGGGCGGTCGCGGGCACCAGCGGCTGCTCACCGCCCTGGAATCGCTGCTGCCCTCGCGCGCCGACGTCAGGGAGTGCGAGGAACTGCTCGCGGCGCGGCTGCACCGGCGCTCGGTCGGCGCCGCCGCGGACGTGGAGCGGCTCGTGGGGCTCGCCATGGGCGTGCGCAGGGGGGTGCCGGAACTCCTCGGGATCGTCCACGACCAGCTCTGCGAGCGCCGCCCGCACGCCCTCGCGGGCCAGGGCGACTGGGCGGCCCTGCTGCGCGTGGCGCAGGTCGTCAGTCCGCGTGAGCGGCTGGCCGCCGGGCGTCGCCGCAACCTCGACGCCCTGCTCGCCCGCTGCCGCGACGCCGATCCGGCGGAGCTGCTGCGGCGCGTGCTCCCGTACGCCGAGGGGCTGCCGGTTCCGTGCGACCTGGCCGACGCCATGGACGTACTGGAGGGGTACGAGGCCGTGCCGGGGCAGCCGGTGCCACCGCTGCTCCAGGCGGTGGCGCGGCTGGCGGCGCACGAGCGGGCCGCGGGCCGTGATCTCGCCGAGGACCTGGACTCGTGGGTGCGCAGCGCGGCGCCCCGGCTGGGGGTGGCGCCCGGGGCGGTGGAACGGCTCCCGGTGGATGCCGGGGCGGTGGGACAGGTGCCCGCGGCTGCCGGGGCGGTGCGGGAGCTGCGTACGGACGCCGGGCCCGTGGGGTCCGCCGTCGGGGTCACGGTGCCGCGGGGCGTCGCACCACGGGTGCAGGTGGAGCTGCTGCCGGTGGCCGTCGGGCAGTTGTTCACGTACCAGATCTGGGTGTGGAGCGACGACGGCCGCCATGAAGTGGTCCTCGTCCAGGACACGGAGGTGGGCAGCGAGCGGGTCGTGGAGGGGATCCGGCAGGTGCTGCGCACACAGGTGCGCGAGGACCCGGACACGGCTGTCGTGGAGTTCTTCGTGGCGCCCGCCTGGCTGCGTCTCGACGTGGACGCCTGGGAGTTCGCGGGCGGCCTCGACGACGACGGCTTCCACCCGGGCGTCGAGCGACGGGTGGTGCTGCGCAGTTCGGAGCGGGCCCGGGAGACGTACGCGGGGTGGAAGCGGCGCACGGGAGCGATGGCGCACTCGCCGCGGCTGCTCCTCGACCAGGCGTGCTCGGAGCCCCGGGTCGCCCGCGCCCGCCTGGAGGTCAGCCCCGACTCCGGGATCGTCGTACTGTGCTGTGGCCGCAAGGAACAGGGGCGCGTGCTGCGCCAGTGCATCCAGGCGGGGGTGCACACGGTCCTCTGGCACCGTGAGGACGACGACGGGCAGGCCGGTACCGCGCTGCTCGCGCTCCTCGACGGCGTGGAGCACACGTACATCCCGGAGGCCGTGCGCCTCGAACGCGCCAAGGCCGTCGCCGACCCCCACTGCGCGACGCACCACGGCAGTCGGCTGTCCCTGCTGCACGACGGGCCCGACCACCGGCCGCCGCCGCTGGCACCCGACCCCTGGGCCCTGACCCAGCCGGCCCCGGGCCCCCGCGCGCCGGCGCCGGCCCCGGACCACCGCGACACCACGTACGCCGGACCACCGAGGAGCGAACACCCGTGACCGACCACGCCGAACAGGCCGCACCGGTGCCGCGCCCCGCCGACCCGGGCGGGCGCGCGCCGGCGCCCGAGGACTGGTGGGTCTTCCGGGGCCCGGCCGAGCTGCCCGAGCCGCCGCCGTGGCGCCGCTTCCCGGCCGCGCGCAGGACCGCGCCCGCCCACCGCTACCTGATGAGCGACCACGAGGTGTCCGTCGTCAACGCGGCCCTGCACCTGCGCCGCCCCCTGCTGGTCACCGGCCGCCCCGGCACCGGCAAGAGCTCGCTGGCCCGCGCGCTGGCGCAGGACCTGGGCCTCGGCGAGGTGCTGCGCTGGTCGGTCAACAGCCGCTCCACGCTGGCCGAGGCCCTCTACCGCTACGACGCGGTCGGCCGCCTGCGCGAGGCCTCGCTGCGGCGCGAGCGCGAACCGCTGCGCGGACCGGCCCGGCGCCTCCACCGCCGTACGGGAGCGCCTTCGGACATCGGCGACTACCTCCGCCTCGGCCCGCTGGGAACGGCGCTCGCCTCGGTGGAGGGCCCGCGCGTGCTGCTCGTCGACGAGCTCGACAAGTCCGACATCGACCTGCCCAACGACCTGCTCGTGGTGCTCGAAGAGGGCGAGTTCGAGATCCCCGAGCTGGCCCGGCTGCCCGAGCACCAGCAGAACGTCGACGTGCTGGTGTCCGGCGGCCGCGACCGGGTCAGGGTCCGGCGCGGCCTGGTCGCCTGTACGCACTTCCCGCTGGTCGTGATGACCAGCAACGGCGAGCGCGAGTTCCCGCCGGCCTTCCTGCGCCGCTGCGTACGCCTCGACCTGCGCGACCCCGACGAGGCGAAGCTGCGCGACATCGTGCGCCAGAACCTCGGCGAGGAGGCGCTGGCCGCGGCGGGCGACCTGATCGACGACTTCCTGCGCCGTTCCGCCGCGCAGAGCCTGGCCACCGACCAGTTGCTGGCCGCCGTCCACCTGCGCCTGACCGGCGCCGACCTCAGCCGTCAGGAGTTGCGCGCGGCCGTGATGCACCGGCTGGACGAGGCGTTCCACGGATGATCGAACGGCTGCGGCACGTCCTCGACTCCCTGGGCTACGAGTGCGGCGCCCCGGAGCTGCTCGACGTGCTGTGGCTGGCCCGGGTGATGGAGCCTGGGCGGGCGGAGGGAGCCGCTGGTACGCGCGAGGGCACCGACACCGTCACGGACCTGCCAGGACCGCTGCCGACGGGGGTGCCCGCGCCCCCTGCGACGGACCTCCCGCCCCGGGGTCCGCGCGCCGCGAAGGCCGCCGGAGGACCGTCGACGCGGCGGCACAGCCTGTTCGCGGACGACGGTGCCCACGGCGGGGACAGTGCCCCCGCACGCCCGGTCCGCGCCCCGGCGCCCCCGCCGCTGTCGGGCACGGCGGCCCTGGCGAAGGCGCTGCGTCCGCTGCGGCGGCACCGGGACCACCACCAGCGCACGGTCGCCGACATCGAGGCCACCGTGCGGTTCACCGCCGAGTCGGGCGTGCTCGACGTGGTGGACCGGCCCGAGCAGGAGCTGCGGCACACGGCCGTACTGCTCGTGGACAACACGCCGTCGATGCGGGTCTGGCAGCCGCTCGTACGGGAGGTCCGCAAGGTCCTGGAGCGTGCGGGCGTGTTCCGTGCCGTAAGGGTGCATCGCGTCGACCCCCGCACGGGACGGCGCCCGCCGCTGCCGCCCCGGTCCGAGTCGGCGATCGCGTTCCTGCTCAGCGACGGGGTCGACCCGGCCTGGCGGACGGACGGGGACCGGCACTTCCTCGACGCGTGGCAGCGCCGTGGGCCGCTGGTGGTGATCCCGCCGCTGCCGCACCGGCTGTGGCGCGGGACGGCGTTCGACGCGGGGCCCCAACTCGTACTGTCGAGTCGGCCGTTCGCCTCGGCCGGTGAGTTGGCGGTGCTGGATCCGCTCGACGGGAGCCCGGTGCCGTGGCGGGGACCCGCGCTTCCGCTGCCCGTGGCGGCCCTCAGCCCCGCGTCGCTCGGCGCCTGGGTGCGGATGCTGGTCCGGCCGGGTGCTCCGCAGATGCTCGACGTTGCGCTGGGCACGACCCCGACGGGGACGGTGCCGCACGACGGCGACACGGGGAGCGCCCCGGCGGACCTGATCCGTTCCTTCCGCTCCACCTTCTCCCCCGACGCGTACCGCCTGGCGGTCAGGCTGTCGGCGATCCGCCCGCTGAGCACGCCGGTCATGCAGTTGGCGCGCCTCGCGACGCTGCCCGGGACCGCCTCCTCGGTGGTCGCGGAAGTGCTGCTCGGCGGACTGCTCCGACCCCTGGAAGCACCCCTGGCGGCAGGGGTCGAGGGCGGACGCCGGCTCGACGAGGCGCTGGGGTCCAGGGCCGACGATCCACGCTACGACTTCAAGCCCGGCGTACGCGACTTGCTGGCGAGCGGCCTGAGCACCGAGCAGTCGCTGGAGGTGGTCGAGGCGGTCGGCGAAGCGCTGGAGCCGTACCTGGGGCGGCTGCCGGACTTCTCGGCCATGCTGGCGGACCCCCGGGGCGACGGACGCCTGGCAACGGGGTCGGCGGCGTTCGCGGTGCTGGTGAGCCCGGTGCTCGACCGGATGTACGGTCCGGCTCCGGCGGGGGCGGACGGGCCCTCCCGTCAGGCGCCGGTCGAGCTCGCGTTCACGCTCTTCGGGCCGATGCTGGCCCGGGCGGGGGACGAGCCGTTCGACGTGGGAGGCTCCCGCGACCGGGCGCTCCTCGCGACGCTCCTGGCACGCCCCGGCCTCGCGGTGGCGCGGCAGGAGCTCACCCACGCCGTGTGGGAGGACGACGCGTCGCTCGACGGCTGCGTCGAGGCGGTGGGGCGGCGCCTGTCCGGTCACGGGGTGACCATCGCGAAGGTACCGGGGGGCTTCCGGCTGGAGGGCGCCTCCCCTGATGCGGAGGTGCGCACGGATCTCGCGGAGAGCGAGCGCCTGTGGGACGCCGCGCGGCTGGCGCGGGAAACGGGACAGCCGGACACGGCCCGCCGCCTGCTGCGCGAGGCGCTGGAGCAGTGCCGGGGGGCGGCTTTGGAGAGCGTGCCCGAGGAGTACGCCACGGCCCAGCGGGCGCGGCTCGACGAGTGGCGGACGAGTCTGGTCGAGGCACGGAACGATCTCGATCGCGCCCTCGACCTCGACCTCGACGAGCCGGCTGGCCCGGAGCATCTGTTGCCGCCTGCCGACGAGATCCAGTTCAGCGTCCTCGGGCCGGTACGCATGTGGCGCGGCGAGCAGTCGCTGCCGACCGGAACTCCCCACCAGCAAGCCCTGTTGGCGGTTCTGCTCCTCCGCGGGGAGACCACGGTGACCGCGGCCGAACTGATCGACGCCGTCTGGGGCGATGACCCGCCTGACCGGGCCCTGGCCTCCGTCCGCATCTACGCCTCCCGGCTGCGTACGGTCCTCACTCCGGACCTCCTCGTGAGTGAGGAGGGTGGATACCGCTTGCAGATCGATCCGGACAACCTCGATCTGCACATGAGCCAGAAGCTCACAGCGATGGCCGAGCGGGTTCGTGCCGACGGGGACCTGAGCCAGGCGAGGGAGTACGTGACCCATGCGCTGGCACTGTGGAAGGGCGAACCGCTCGACTCCGTGCCCGGCCCGTACGCCGAGAACCAGCGCGCCCGCCTCGAAGAACTGCGCCTGCGACTCCTCGAAACCAGGATCGACCTCGACCTGGAACTGGGCCGCCACGCCGAAGTCGTCCCCGAGCTGACCGCGCTCACCGCCGCCCACCCGCTGCGCGAGCGGCTGCGCGAACTGCTGATGCTCGCCCTGTACCGCTCGGGACGCCAGGCCGAG
>NZ_JBEOYE010000186.1:0-8371 GCF_040296945.1 Streptomyces sp. NPDC001941
GGTCGAGCACGGGCACCGCGTCGGGGAAGAGCTGCCAGGCGGCCTCGTAGCGGACCACGTGGCTCTCGAACCAGGCGTCCGCCTCGGCGTCGTCCAGGGCCCGGCCGGTGAACTCCCTGACCCGGTCGCGGCGCTGCCCCTGGAAGTCGGTCTCCCCCGCGGCCTGGCGCTCCCAGTGCCGGTGGGTGATCTCCCGCCAGCGCAGGAGGGCCTGCTCGACGGAGTCGTATCCGTCGGGCAGGCCCTCGTGGCTGAGCAGCTCGCGCAGTGCGGCGCGGTCGGCGCCGGTGTAGTCGAAGATCGTGTCGTCTACGTCCCACAGGACGGCGCGGATCGCCATGGCTCCAGGGTAGGGCCCGGAGCCGGGGCGGGTCAGGCGGTCAGCCGGGCCAGTGCGGCGTCGATGCGGGCCAGGGTGCGCTCCTTGCCCAGGACCTCCAGGGACTCGAAGAGCGGCAGGCCGACCGTGCGGCCGGTGACCGCGACGCGGACCGGGGCCTGCGCCTTGCCGAGCTTGAGGCCGTGCTCCTCGCCCGCGGCCAGGACCGCGTCCTTCAGCGACTCCGGCGAGGTCCAGTCCGCGGCGTCCAGCTTGGCGCGGGCGGTGCGCAGCAGGGCGTCGGAGCCCTCCTTCATGGCCTTGGTCCAGGACGCCTCGTCCTGGACCGGCTCCTTCAGGAAGAGGAAGTCGACGTTGGCCGTGATGTCGGAGAGCACGGTCAGCCGGGTCTGGGCGTGCGGGGCGATCGCCTCCCAGGCCGCGCGGTCGAAGTCCTCGGGGGCCCAGTTGGCGTGCGGGGCGGTCAGCCAGGGCTCGCAGGCGGCGGCGAACGCCTTCACGTCCAGCATGCGGATGTGGTCGGCGTTGATCGACTCGGCCTTCTTCAGGTCGAAGCGGGCCGGGTTGGCGTTGACGTCCGCGAGGTCGAACTTCTCCACCATCTGCTCGATGCTGAAGATGTCCTGGTCGGCGGAGAAGGACCAGCCGAGCAGGGAGAGGTAGTTCAGCAGGCCCTCGGGCAGGAAGCCGCGCTCGCGGTAGAGGTTGAGCGAGGCCTGCGGGTCGCGCTTGGAGAGCTTCTTGTTGCCCTCGCCCATCACGTACGGCAGGTGGCCGAACTGGGGGACGGCCTTGGCCACGCCCAGCTCGATCAGCGCGCGGTAGAGCGCGATCTGGCGGGGGGTGGAGGAGAGCAGGTCCTCGCCGCGCAGGACGTGGGTGATCTCCATCAGGGCGTCGTCGACCGGGTTGACCAGGGTGTACAGCGGGGCGCCGTTGGCGCGCACGATGCCGTAGTCGGTGACGTTCTCGGCCTGGACGGTGATCTCGCCGCGCACCAGGTCGGTGAAGGTGGTGGCCTCGTCGGGCATCCGGAAGCGCACGATGTGGCTGCGGCCCTCGGCCTCGTACGCCTGCTTGCGCTCGGCGCTCAGGTCGCGGCAGTGGCCGTCGTAGCCGGACGGCTTGCCGGCGGCGCGGGCGGCCTCGCGGCGCGCGTCGAGCTCCTCGGTGGTGCAGTAGCAGGGGTACGCGTACCCGCCGTCGAGCAGCTTCGCGGCGATGTCGCGGTAGGTGTCCATGCGCTGCGACTGGCGGTAGGGCGCGTGCGGGCCGCCGACCTCGGGGCCCTCGTCCCAGCTGAAGCCGAGCCAGCGCATCGCGTCGAGCAGCTGCTCGTAGGACTCCTCGGAGTCGCGGGCGGCGTCGGTGTCCTCGATGCGGAAGACGAAGGTGCCGCCGTGGTGGCGGGCGTAGGCCCAGTTGAACAGGGCGGTGCGCACCAGGCCCACGTGGGGGTTGCCGGTGGGCGAGGGGCAGAAACGGACACGGACTGCAGGGGCGGATGCGCTAGCCACGCTTGACAACCTTGTTGGTGAGAGTGCCGATGCCTTCGATGGTGACGGCGACCTCGTCGCCGACGTTGAGGGGGCCGACCCCGGCGGGCGTGCCGGTGAGGATGACGTCGCCGGGCAGCAGGGTCATGGCCTCGCTGACGTGGACGATCAGGTCCTCGATGGAGCGGACCATGTCGCTGGTGCGGCCGAGCTGGCGCTGTTGGCCGTTGACCGTGCACTGGATGGCGAGGTCGGAGGGGTCCAGGTCGGTCTCCACCCAGGGGCCCAGCGGGCAGGAGGTGTCGAAGCCCTTGGCCCTGGCCCACTGCTTCTCGCGCCGCTGGACGTCGCGGGCGGTGACGTCGTTGGCGCAGGTGTAGCCGAAGATGACGTCCTTGACGCGCTCGCGGGGGACCTCGCGGCACATGCGGCCGATGACCACGGCCAGCTCGGCCTCGTGGTGCAGCTCGCTGGAGAAGGACGGGTACTCGATGGCGTCGCCGGGGCCGGTCACCGAGGTGGTGGGCTTGAAGAAGGCGACGGGGACGTCGGGGACCTCGTTGCCGAGCTCGGCCGCGTGCTCCGCGTAGTTCCGGCCGATGCCGACGACCTTGTTGGGGAGCACCGGCGGCAGGAGCCGCACCTTGCTGAGCGGGACCTTGGTGCCGCTGAGCTCGAAGTCGGTGTAGGGGATGCCCTTGATGATGTCGAGGACGAGGTCACCGGAGCCGGTGTTTCCGTCGCCCTCCACCGCGCCGAAGGCGACGTTGCCGTCGATGGAGAACCTGGCGATGCGCACGGGTGCCTCGCGCCCCTCTTTCCGCTGCTGGAGTCTGACGCTCCAGGCTAACGCGGTACGGGGCGCGGGCCCGCCGGTGGCTACTCCGCGACGGCGGCCGGCTCCGGAGCGTGCATCAGGACGGTGCGGCGCGGGTTGGCCGTGGCGCCCGGCAGCTCGACGGCGTGCTCCGGGGTGGCGCCCCGCTCCAGCTGCTCGGCGTCGGCGAGGTGTGCGAGCGTGGTGCGGCGGGGGTTGGCAATGTTGCGGAACATCGTCGTCTTCATCGGCTGGTTCGACCTTGTCGTGATTCGGGGGCGCGCGACGCACGCCGGTTGACGGAAGTGCCATCCCTGTAAAGCGTCAGGCTAAACATCCGATTCCCTTGGAATGCCTGGAACAGGCAACGATCGAGGTGTGAGTTTGGTCACCGTTCGTCGCTCATTTCCGGCATTCCTGGCGCCGTCCGGGGGCCCATCAAAGGGACATTACGTACGTGAACCCGCCATTCCGCTCCTGATCATGGCGACTGGGACACGCCGGGGGCCTTGCTGGATCGTATGGAAAAGTCCGTTTTCTCCATGATCACCTTCTACGTCTCGTGACCCGCCGCTCACGTCGCGTCACCCGCCCCCGGGCGCCCTCCACGGCCCTTGTTGGAGATCCGCCACTGTGCTGGAATTCCACGCACCGCCGCCGGGTTGAAGGCCGGCGCGCAGGGGGCGCGACGCAGCGCCGAGTGGCGGCGGAATTGGGGGAAGCGCCGGTCGCTCACAGACCATCAGGGGGCGCACTCGCGCCCCACGACGCCGACACCGTCCCGCCGTTCGCGCGGGGGGACGCCTGGTCCAGAGGTTGCGACGCTAGTGCAGGGACGTTTCAAGAGGGATGGCGCGGGGCGTCCCCAGGCCCGCCAGGGCCAGGGGGAGGCCGCGGCCGAGCAGGAGCCGCTCGGCGGCACCGACCGCTCCGCCGCACAGCACGCCCAGGGCTCCGGCCAGCAGGCCGCGTCCGACGCCGACCGCGCGGCGCGCGGCTCCGGCGCCGCGCCCGCGACCCCCGAGCAGCCGGCCGCCCCCAAGCCCGCCGGGCCGTCGTCGTACGGCTCGCGAATAGCCATGCGCAACTGGCGCATCTCCACGCGTCTGGTGTCCCTGCTGGCGCTCCCCGTCGCCGCCGCCACCGTCCTCGGCGGCCTGCGCATCCAGCAGTCCCTGGACGACATGGCGCAGCTGGACCACATCCAGCTGCTGACCAACCTCACCAAGGAGGCGACGGACCTCGCGCAGGCGCTCCAGGAGGAGCGCGACCTGACCGCGGGGCCGCTCGCCAACGGCGCCCCCGACAGCGACTACAAGGTCGTCGAGCCCCGCAAGGCCACCGACCGCGCCCAGGAGGCCTTCCTCAAGGCCACCGACGCGATCGGTGACACCGAGGGCGACGACACGCTGTCCAGCATCCGGACGAACGTCAACCAGATCGCCACCGACGTCAACCAGATCCGGGCCATCCGCCAGCAGGCCTACGACCGCGAGCAGGACGGCACCAAGCTGTCCAACTCGGTCACCGTCGAGGGCTACAGCCGCATCATCGAGGGCCTGCTGAGCCTGTCCCAGGACATGGCGCAGGCCACCAGCAACCCGGAGATGATCAAGCGGACCCGGGCGCTCGCCGCGTTCTCCGCCGCCAAGGAGTACGCCTCCATCCAGCGCGCGATCATCGCCGCGGCCCTGCCGCCCACCGACTCCCGCCAGGGCCACCTCGCCCCCGAGGACCAGCTGTACGGCAACAGCGCCCGGCTCAACGAGGGCGCGAAGATGACCGCCTTCCGGGCCATCTACGAGTCGTCCGGCGGCAACGCCGAGGAGCTGACCGCGGCCCTGGACGGCGGCGGCAACCCGTCCATCGACGCGGCCAACTCCTACGCGGCCCGCGTGCTCGGCGGCCCCTACGGCCTGGACTCCTCCAGCACCCGGCGCGGCTACCTGGACTGGACCGACGAGGACGACACCAAGATCCAGGCCATGAAGACCATCGAGCTGGCGCTGCTCGGCGAGATGGAGTCCAAGGCCCGTGAGCTGCGCAGCGACTCGCAGCGCGACGCGCTGCTCAACGGTGCGCTGGTCCTGATCGTGCTCGGCGTCTCGCTGGTCGGCGCGTTCGTCATGGCCCGCTCCATGATCCGCTCGCTGCGCCGGCTGCAGGACACCGCGACCAAGGTCGCCCAGGACCGGCTGCCCGAGCTCGTCAAGCAGCTCTCGGAGTCGGACCCGCAGGACGTCGACACCTCCGTGGAGTCCGTCGGCGTGCACTCGCGCGACGAGATCGGCCAGGTGGCCTCGGCCTTCGACGACGTGCACCGCGAGGCGGTCCGCCTCGCCGCCGAGCAGGCCCTGCTGCGGGGCAACGTCAACGCGATGTTCACCAACCTCTCGCGCCGCTCCCAGGGCCTCATCCAGCGCCAGCTCTCGCTCATCTCCGAGCTGGAGTCCCGCGAGGCCGACCCGGACCAGCTGGCCTCCCTGTTCAAGCTGGACCACCTCGCGACCCGCATGCGCCGCAACGGCGAGAACCTCCTCGTCCTCGCGGGCGAGGAGCCCGGCCGCCGCTGGACCCGCCCGGTCCCGCTGGTCGACGTGCTGCGCGCCGCCGCCTCCGAGGTGGAGCAGTACGAGCGCATCGAACTGGCCCAGGTGCCGGCCACCGAAGTGGCCGGACGCGTGGTCAACGACCTCGTGCACCTGCTCGCCGAGCTGCTGGAGAACGCCACCTCGTTCTCCTCCCCGCAGACCAAGGTGCGCGTCACCGGCCACGCCCTGCCCGACGGCCGCGTGCTCGTCGAGATCCACGACACCGGCATCGGCCTCTCCCCCGAGGACCTGGCCGCGATCAACGAGCGGCTGGCGTCGCCGCCCACCGTGGACGTCTCGGTCTCGCGCCGCATGGGCCTGTTCGTGGTCGGCCGCCTGTCGCTGCGCCACGGCATCCGCATCCAGCTGCGCCCCTCCGACTCCGGCGGTACGACCGCGCTCGTCATGCTCCCCGTGGACGTGGCCCAGGGCGGGCGCAAGCCGGCCCCGCCGGTGCCCGGCGCGGGCGCCGGCCAGAACGCGGTGCCCGGCGGCCAGCCGAACCAGGGCAACCGGCTCCCCGGCGGCCCGGGCGGCGCACCGCGCCCCCAGTCCCCCGGCCAGCAGCCGCACCAGGGCGGCGGCCCGCAGGGCGGACGCCCGGTCGGCCCTGCGCCCCAGCGCGGCCAGGTCGGCGCGGGCCAGGCCCCGCGCGCGGCGCTGCCCGCCCGCGACGGCGGCCCCCAGGCGGGTCCCGGCCCGCAGGGCTCCCCGGGCGCCCCACAGCGCCCGCAGGGCGCCGGCGGTCTGGCCGGCGCGTTCAGCGGCGCGGCCGCCGGTCGCGGCCCGCTGGGCAACTCCGCCATCCCCTCGCGCACCGACGTCTGGCAGAACGGCGCCCAGGCGTCGGAGCAGTCGGGCCAGGTGCCCGGCCGCGAGCCGCAGCGCCCGGCCGGTCCCGACGCGCGCAGGCTGCCGCCCGGCGGCGGGCCGCGCGCCGAGCTGCCGGGGGGCACCCCGCAGCCGCAGCACCCCCAGCAGCCCCACCCCCAGCAGCCGCAGCCGCCGCAGGGCCCGTCCTGGGGCGCCGAGGCGCCGCGCGGGCACGAGGAGCCGGAGAGCACCGGCCAGTTCGCCCGGATGCGGGACGAGCGGCCGGGCGCCGGCGACACGGCCCAGTTCGCCCGCCCCGACTACGACGCGCCGCGCCCCGACGCGCGGCCGTACGGCCAGGACCCGGCGTCCACCGGGCAGTTCGCCCGCCCCGGCTTCGGGGCGCCGCAGCCGCAGGCCCCGCAGCCCGGCCCGGCGCCGCGCCGCCGCGAGCAGCAGCCGCAGGACTTCGGCGCACCGCGCCCGCAGGTCGGCAGCCTGCCCGCGCAGCCGCAGCCCGAGGCGCTGCCGCCCGCGCAGGACCCGGGCGACGGCCGTACGCCGCTGTACGACACGCTGGAGACCAACTGGTTCAGGACCGAGCAGCAGGGCGGCCCCCAGCAGCCGGCCCCGCAGCAGCGGCCCGACCAGACGCAGCCGGTCCCGGTCGTGCCGCAGCAGCCCGCGGGCGAGCGGCCCGCCCCGGCGGCGCCGCAGCACCAGGCGGGGCAGGGCCCCAACTGGCGGCCCTCCCCCAACGACGACCTGGGGCGCCAGGCCGAGCGGGTGCGCAAGCCCGCGGCGGGCGGCGTCACCACCTCCGGTCTGCCCCGCCGGGTCCCGCGCGCCAACCTGGTGGCGGGGACCGCGCAGGAGCAGCAGCACCAGGCCGGTCCGCAGGTCTCGCGCGCGCCCGACGACGTGCGCGGCCGACTGACCAATCTCCGACGGGGCATCCAGCAGGGCCGCCAGGCAGGCGGCAACACTGGCAGCTTCAACCTCGGCCCCACTCACCAGCAGGAGCGTTAGTTGAGCCCGATGAGCCAGGCGGCGCAGAATCTGAACTGGTTGATCACCAACTTCGTGGACAACACCCCCGGGGTGTCCCACACGGTGGTGGTCTCCGCCGATGGCCTCCTGCTGGCCATGTCCGAGGGCTTCCCCCGCGACCGTGCCGACCAGCTGGCCGCCGTCGCGTCGGGACTGACTTCGCTGACGGCCGGGGCGTCGCGGATCTTCGAGGGCGGCCCGGTCAACCAGACCGTGGTCGAGATGGAGCGGGGCTTCCTCTTCATCATGTCCGTCTCCGACGGCTCCTCGCTGGCCGTGCTGGCCCACCCGGAGTGCGACATCGGCCTGGTGGGCTACGAGATGGCCCTGCTGGTCGACCGGGCGGGCACCGTCCTGACCCCGGACCTGCGCGCCGAGCTCCAGGGGAGCCTGCTCCACTAGCGCTCGCGCGGTGCGCCCCTCCGTACCGCTCCCGCCCGCACAGCCCACACCGCCCATCCGTCAGGCCGCACCGGCCCCCCACCGGCCCATCCAGACGGCACGCACGCACCTTGCTGTCACGCCCGGAGGATTCATGACCCCGCCACCCGCCTCTCACGATCCGTACGGCGTCGACGCCGGCTACGGCATCGAGGGCGACCAGCCGCTGGTCCGTCCGTACGCCATGACCGGCGGCCGGACGCGGCCCCGCTACCAGCTCGCCATCGAGGCGCTGGTGAGCACGACCGCCGACCCGGCGCACCTGTCCGGGCTGCTCCCCGAGCACCAGCGGATCTGCCACCTGTGCCGCGAGGTCAAGTCGGTGGCCGAGGTCTCGGCGCTGCTGCAGATGCCGCTCGGCGTGGCGCGGATCCTGGTGGCCGACCTGGCGGAGGCGGGCATGGTGGCCATCCACCAGCCGGGCAATGGAGAGGCCGGCGGCACGCCGGACGTGACGCTGCTCGAAAGGGTGCTCAGTGGACTTCGCAAGCTCTGACGGCGGGGCCACCCGGTCGACGACCAGCGCGAAGATCGTGGTGGCGGGCGGCTTCGGCGTGGGCAAGACCACGTTCGTGGGCGCGGTGTCGGAGATCAACCCGCTGCGTACGGAGGCCGTGATGACCTCCGCGTCGGCGGGGATCGACGACCTCACCCACACCGGCGACAAGACCACCACCACGGTCGCCATGGACTTCGGCCGCATCACCCTGGACCAGGACCTGATCCTCTACCTGTTCGGCACCCCCGGCCAGGACCGCTTCTGGTTCATGTGGGACGACCTCGTCCGCGGCGCCATCGGCGCCGTCGTCCTCGTAGACACCCG
>NZ_JBEOYE010000187.1:0-8331 GCF_040296945.1 Streptomyces sp. NPDC001941
TATGCCGGGGCCGTCTCCCTGGCGTCCCCGGACGGCTGCGTCGTCTGGGGCGGGGCGGCCGACGGGGTGCGCTGGAGCAGCGCCGAGCCAGGCACCTGCTCGACACAGCCGTTCACCTCGTCCAACGCCCCCTCCGTTAAGCGCTGAGACGGTACGGCAGAAAACTCGTCGGCCAGCCGGTCCCTTACGCCGACGCGGGCCTGCTCCGGCTCACCGAGGAGACCAGGATCGGCATCGCCTTCGGGTGTGCCGGGACATCGGCACCGCCCGACCGCGTACGTCCGCGCGGATCGCGTCGGCGACCACACGATCAGCGGGGCCCGGTTCTGCTCGTACAGCATGCGTGGCCTCGCCTTCAACCCGGCGACGCCCTCCGACCTCCTGATACCCCTGCATGACCAGGGCGGTGAGATACGCCGGGAGATGTACCGGGAACGGGCCCTGCCTGACCCGGTGATCGACGCGGCCCTCCCACCCCGCGGTTCCCGTGCGCGGCGCACTCGCCCACAACCTGCACATCGACCCGGTGCGGCTCATCGCGCTGGCCTCCTGCGGTGACAGGACACGGGACTCGGGGCCGCAGAGGCTGCGGCGGATCCGGCCGCTCCCCGACGACATCCTGATCACCCTGCTGACCGCCAAGGAACCGGCCGAAGACGGCATCCTCTCCACCAACGACCTCCTCGGGAAACTCGCCGACTCCCGGTACAACACGCCGTCCTTCGAAGCGTCCCCGGCCGGGCGCGAACACCCCGAACTGCGCATCTGCGCCACCTGGCGCTGGGAGAAGCTCACACCCCAGGAGCGGGCGGGGCTGCTGGATGATCCCGACCCCGCGGTGCGCAAGGCCGCGCGGGAGCACAGCTGGACGCTGGACCCGGAGCGGGTCGAGGCCCGGCTGTCGTCCTACCGGCCGCGCAACCGCGCGTTCGCCTACGGCTCGTGCGCCCTGTCCCCGGCGCGGGTCAAGCAGTGCTTCGCGGACGGCTGGGAAGACCAGACTGAGAGGGACAGGACGGATGTCGCGCGCGATCCACTGCAGGTGGACATTGGTAGGGAGAGCGTGATTTCGTCACGAGGGGCACCTTGCCGGGGCGTGGTGTGGAGCTGGTGGCCGGGACGGTGGCCGGCCTGGCGGACGTGGTGCGTCTGACAGTGGCCTGGGGCAGGAGTCTTCACCGGTCCAGCTGCACGCCCAGTTCCCCGGCACCCACTCCTCGAAGCTGGCGCCCGCGCACGAGCAGGGCGTCAAAGCGGTCCTCGCCCTGAAGTGGCGGATGCTGCACGACCAGGCCGCGGAAGGGGAGTCGCTTGCCGCGTTCGGGGAACTGGTGAGAGTCTCGTACGCGGAGCCGCGGCTGCGGCGGCTGTCGGCTTTCGCCAGCCACTGGGTGCTGGGATTCAGCACCAGCGTCCATCCCCGCGCCCGGCCCGTCATCGCCCTGGCCCCGGCCGGGAGAGCTGCCCTGCCAGGTACGCCGCTACCCACACGAGGATGTCCTGGCACAGGCCAGTACAGCACGCGAGGCCCTGGTACTGGCCCATCTACCCGAAGACCTCGGGCCCGTCACGGCCGACCCTGAGCACTGACCCCGGCAGCCGGCTGTCAGCCCAGGACCGTGCACAAGGGCCCGCTCGCCAGCGCGGCCCCCGAGTTCAGACGGGTGAGCATCGGTCGACACCTCGGCACGCGTCAACGGCTCATCTTTGGCACACTGAGCTCGTTCAGAGTGGCCACTGATCGAGTGACGGCCTACGAAGAACCTGCAGCTCGGAGGCCCGCCACGCCACGATCGGGTGAGCGTCCTGAAGAGGCTCACTGAGCGTTTTGAGCGTTGCCTCTCCAGGGTGAGGATGGCTTTGGCGATGACGGTCATGCGGTTGGGGCTAATGCGGGATCTGTGGACGATCTGCCAGGACTTGAGCCGTGCCATGCCGCGTTCGACCGGTGCCCTCGCCGCGGCCAGGGCCCGGTTGACGGTGCGCTGGGTGAGGGTGAGTTCACCGCACGGTGGCCGTTTGAGTCCGGTGGTGACCCAGCGGCCGGCGCCCTGGTAGGCGCGGTCGGCGAGAATCGGAACGCCCTGGCGCTCGCAGATCCGGATGATGCGGTGGGTGCGGGCGGCGGTCAGGTAGTGGGTGCGGCCGGGCCGCGCGGGCGAGATCCACAGGACCTCGCCGGCGGGGTCGGTGACGACCTGGACGTTTACGCCGTGACGGCGGTGTTTGGCCGAGTAGTCGGCTCGCCTGTCGCCGACGCGGTCGCACTCGGCGAGGGTCCCGTCCAGCAGGACGAAGTCGGGATCGTGCTCGCGCAGAGTCTTGAGCAGGCCCGGGGCCCGTTCGGCCAGCAGGCCGGTCACGGTGGTGACGTAGGCGTGAGCGGTGCCACGGATATCCCGAAGCCGGACGCGATCCGGGTGAGGGTGTCGTGGCGGCGTAGGTACACCAGAGCGACGAGCGCGCGCTAGTGCGGCGGGAGTTTGCACCGTCGGTCACCCTCGCGGGTGACGATGAGCATCGTGACCCACTCGACCAGGGCATGCGGGAGATCGAGTACGGCAGGATAGGGCACCTACAAGGCTTCTGTGCCGGTGGGTTGAGACTTCGAACACCTCCCCCAACGGCACGGGGGGCTTGTCCGTAGCGGCCCTCACCTCAACCTCACCGGCGTCACCCGATCAGTGGCCACGCTGACAACGCTCACTGGTGAGACACGCCATCGGTGGCCAACAGGCGGCAGCACCTCCCGGTTGCTCCCTGGCTGACGGCGCCCGGCAGGGCCGACCGGGCTGCTGGCCAGCTGGTGTCGCGGGCGCGCGTGAGGTCTGCTTCGGCGCGGCGTGCATGGGTGGCCGTGGCGGCGCGTGATCATGGGGGCAGGGCGGGTGCGCCCCCGACCCCGCCTGCCCGTCCTTTCGGTCTCGCATTGGCTCCCGGAGACCGGAGGGTGGGCAACAGGGTCTGCGCAATGTGCGGACCCCCACGCCTCATGGGATTCTCCAACACCGGGCCGTGCGGGGACGAATGGGGGCGCTGTCCCGCATATCCAAGGCTCCGGCACGTCACTGCGGGCAGGGAGCCTGGCGAGAAGGATCTGCGCGCACGGCGGCAGGGTGCGGGCCGACCAGTACGCAGCTCGCTCCCCCCCCCATTTGGGGCATGGTGCGGGCTCCCGGCGCCTCAGTCTCTGGCGCCCTCCAGCAGCCGCTGGCCGTCAGGCTGTCATGGAATTGACGGATGCTGCGCGGAGCAGCGTCGGGTCAACGAAGGCGAGGCGCCGCCTCTACTTGGAGGGTATGGAGCGACGAGTCAGCCGCTAGGCGCAGATCACCCACGCGCGCGCCCCACCCAGGCTCATGCTGTGATGCCCGGCTGCAAACCACAGCCGTCAATGCCTTGGCCCGAGACCGTCGCCGTACCCGCCCGTCCCGATTTCGCGCATGCTCCCGGCCAGCTCCCAACTCCGGATACGCTTCCCTCAGCCGGACTCAGATACCGGCGCGCAGCCACGACAACGGGCTGGGATGAGGCCCGAGGTCGTCAGGGCAGCCCGGGAGCGCAAGGGGGAGAGGATGATGGGCGAGGTTCGCCAGCACGCAGCCCGGCCCGAGGGAGGACCGGGGCGAGGAGGATCCGCGGTGCCCCAGCCCTATTCCGTGCGTCTGTCCAACGGGCGGCGCGACCACCGGGCCCGGCAGCGATCTGACGGTACGTTCGAGACCGCATGCCCCGGCGGCGACACCTTCCCTCCTGGAGCAGGCCACCTCACCCGGCCCCTGTGCTACCGGCCCTGCGCTGGCTGCATCCACGCCGTTACCGCCCGGTGACCACGAGCAGCGCAGCGCCGCGACCCGTGCGCGTCCACGACGGCAGCGTCGACCACACCGCCTACCAGGTACGCCCCGGCAGCTGGCGGATGGCCTGTGACGTCCTGCCCGTGCACCCGGACGACTTGGCCCGCACCCTGACCGGGACCCCCTGCCCCGGCTGCGCCCGCGCGCTGACCATCACCGCCGACCCGGCCGCAGCGGCCCTGCGCTCCGACATCCCGGGCGTCCAGCGCCGGGAGAACAGCGGTCAGTCGCCACTGCCCGGCAGCGGCCCCCGCTCCGCCACGACGGCTGCGGAAACCAGCCTGGTCGGCGCCGATACCGCGCACGACCGGCGGGTGCGGGCCTCGCTGGCCGTCGTCGCCGCCCAGCGAGGTGTCAGCCTCGAATCGCTGCTCGCGCAGCTCAACGCCGCCTTCCGGTCCGGGCTGAGTGTGGTGCCCTGCGACGAGCAGCCGGTGGATCTGCCCCTCCCCGCCCGGGCGGCGAACGTGGTGGCACACCGGGCCGCCGATGACGTATGGGAGGTGGTCAGTGTCGCCTACGACGGAGTGCCGAAGGCGGCGGCCCGGCCGTGCGGCGGCGCCGAGCCGTGCCCGTGGCGGCGCGACGCACCCATCGGCCAGTTCCCCGCCACGGCGTACGAGTTGAGCGAACCCACCAGCCGCCCCGACTCCACCCGCCGCTTCGGCTGCCACTCCTCCACCCCGGCCAGCCCGCGGATGTGCGCGGGCTGGCTCCTGCGCGGGGCCGACGGCAACGCTGAGGTCCAGGACCTCCTCGCCACTGGTCGCCTCACCCGGCCCGAGCTGCCCGACGGCGTGGAACTGTACGACTCCTACGCCCAGATGGCCGCCGCCAACGGCGCCACCCTCGACTCCCCGGCGAAGGGCAGCGACACCACACCGGACCCCACCGGCTCGCACCAAGACCCAGCATGAGCACGCCGTGGCACCCGAAGCCCCGCCGCAGCCCCTCCCCCACACCCCGGCCGAGCACCCGCCCGGCCCGGTACGGCGCGAACTGACCGACGGCCTGAAGCCGTAGCAACGACAGCCTGCGGGCGCTGTCCACGGGCGCCACGGCCGACGTGCGCGGACAGGTCCGATCGCGCAGATCCAGGGCCGTCTCGGCGGAGCGTGACGGGGCCTTGCCGATGAGCGCGGCACGTTCCACCTGCCGGCTTCGGCGGCTGGGACAGGTTCTCCTCCTCCGCGCGGACGTCACGCTGGTGGAAGTCGTGAAGGCCTCAAGGAAAGAGATCCGTGGCTTGTCCTTGCGGGAAGGGGCGACGTTGTAGCCGAAACCGTCGGCAAGCCGGGCAGTCCGCCGAGGAAGGCACTGGGCGCTCGCTCGGTCGCGGGCGGAATTCACGGGCACAGGAGATGGTGACGCTGGCGTAGAGGAGACCGTGACGTCCGCTGACCCGTCCCACGTCTCTGCCCACGGTCGAGACAAAGGCGCTCCACCATCTGATAGCCGCCTAGCACACGGCCACCGTTCCCGGGCGCTTTTTGGCTCCCGGGGTATCCCGCGTGTTCTCCGTCAGATACGCTCTTCCTATCCCGCGCCGACAAGGAGTGTGCGGAACAGGGGCGGCGCATCCAGGACCAGTCCGGAAATGCAGTACACCCGCCCCGACCAGCCCCGGCAGTCCCCCCGACCGCCGGGGTTTACTGCTGCCTCGCAACAACGGCCCAGGAGCAACTACTACGGAGCGAGGACGGGTTGCAGTCAACCTGCCGTACAACACCGGGAACTGCCAGCTCCTGCTACTACTGAGAGCGGGACTATCGCGCACGCAGCGGGAAACCGGCGGAACAAGTGCCCGCGCTCTTGACAGCGTGGCCTGTGCACCACGCGCCTCGCATGACCGGGTTGTTCGCAGGGCGGTGAGGCACCGCGCGGGACCCGCATCGTCCATGAGTGACCGCACTCTCCAGAGCGCGCCCAAAGGGATCGTCAGCACGGGCAGGTCCCCAGCGTGTGCGGACCTGCCCCAGAGCCTGCAACCTCAAGCAGCCTCCTATCTTGACAGCAGAGACGCGGCCTAGCCTCGCGCTATTCACGGTTCAAGTCCGGGGCCTGCCACGTACCTCAGTCGCGTAGAGTGAGGCAATCAAGAACGAGCTTGGCAACGGGTGGATCAAGAGAGTACAAGGTCGATGACTGCGAGAACTCGACGGGTGTGCAGTGGCCAGGGCCGCTACGTGCCGCGCGGGAAATGCCCAGGTTGATGCGGGCGAGACACCGCTTGTTCTCCGTGCTGTATCCGAGACTCCTTTTCACGTCTTCTGCCCGGAGGGTTCGGCGGCTGGACTGAGCGAGAAGACGCAGGAAAGAGACCTGTTCCTCTGTCAGGAGGCTGAGCCATAGCTCAACGTCGGACTTGCTCCATGTCCTTTCTCCGTAGGCGGCTTTGAGCTGTGCAAGTACATCGTCATAGGCGTCGGTCTCGGTATCGAATCTGAGGACCTTCTTCACGTCACGTCCCGCTCTCCACGAATCAGGGTTCGCGGAACGTCGTTCCACGTCGTGCGCGGCCCGGTAGCGGGCCGCTCGGCGAAGACTTCCACCCCGAGCCAGGCGGAGTTCCGGACTGCTTCGCCCGTGCAGCACGATCCGCACACCTCGTCATCTCGGTGGGGGACCGCGCGGGGCGCTCCGCCCTGGTCGTCTCCGTCGGTCAAGCAGCCGTGGCAGCGAGGGCACCTGTTCGTCATGGGACGACGGTACTCAACTCAGCACCCCGGACTGAGCCGTTGCTCATACTCGAAAGCTCAGAGTCACGCATGCGCGGTCTTCGCTGCACCGGGCCGGTGACCCATCGGGGCCGCCGCACGCCCCACCCCACGGCCCTCGAAGGGGGCCCGTCGTCCGTAGCCGGCCGGCACGTGGAGCATGTGGCAGGCGACGGGTGAAACCGCCCTGCGGCTGCCGTACGACTGCGGCGAGGGGTTCAGCCCGGGACACCGGTGGGGTGACGGGCACCCCGGAAACGTATCGCTTCCCGGGCGCCGCGAGCGGCGTCGCGCTACGAAACGCGCCCACCGGATGCAGAACCCTCTGCCCAGACGATCCCGGGCCCGTGCCCGATCCCCCGGGTGTCCCGAGGTGACCGCGTATGGCAGGCCGTGATCATGCACACCGGGCGCGGGTGCCCCGACCCCGCTCACCTGCCTTTTCCGTCTCGCAGTAGCCTTCCGGGGCCGAAGGGCGGGCAACAGGCCGCTCACGCGAGTACGGTCATGCTCCTCGCCGTGGTCTCCAACGCGGCGCCGGATAGGTAGAGTTGAGGTGCTGTCCCGCATACCCAATGCTCCGGCACGTCCCTGCGGACAGAGAGCTTGGCTGGAAGGAACTGCACACGCTACGGCGCAGTGCAGGCCACCCAGCGCGAAGCTCACCCTCACGCAACGGGCCGCCCGGGCCCACGAGGCCCTCGACGCCGCCGCTCTGAACGGATTCGTGGACATCACCACCACCGGGGACAGTAGGGGGCACTTCGTGTGCTGGTGGCCGTCATCAGCGATCGTGCCGGGCTGGAACCCGGGGTGGGGTGCGGGCTTTGATGCAGGTACAGCCCGGGATCGGCCGGAAGGCAGGCCGCGAGAAGGGGCTGTCGCTTGAGGCGCTGCTGGATGCCGCGGAGCCGGTGGTGGAACGCATGGGCTTGTGGTCAGCAGCCCAGGCGGCTGAAAGTGAGCATCACGACCTGGCGGCCACTGAGCCAGGACACCATCGAGAACAACGGGGCACCTACGTGGAAACATCGATGACCATGATCCCCAGCGACGCGGCGGCTTTGCTCTGCGGCGTCCGGGAGGCACTGCGGGCCGGAGGCCTGAGCCAGCCCGCAGACGAGGCGGGACTGCCGGTCCTCGCGGAGGCCGAAACCTGGCTCGCCGGCCAGGAGGTGATCCTCAAGGTCGGTGTGGCCCCTGAGGAGCGGCCGGGTGCGGGCGCGATCCCGGGGCGCGTCCAGCACGCCCTGCGCTCCCGCGGTTTCGCCCTGGCCCTGGCGTCCGGCAGCCCGGCGGCAGCCAGCGGGTCAGCAGCGGGCGAACTCGGTTCCGGCCGGGCCGTGCGGGTCGTCCGCGTGCCGTGACCCGTGCACTCGGAACGACCGGCCGAAGCCGCAGGACAGGGATCAACTGACCCTGGGCAGGGCTGCATACTCACGGCGCGGCCCGGAGCGAAACACAGGCCGGAGAAGGGCAAGTGGGCCGTGACGGGCGGTGCGTGCGGGCACGCGGGCGGTACTCCCCCAGCACCAGGCGGCCACACAGCACGGGCACCCGGTCCCCCCGGGAAGACGAGGACGGCCGGTAGGCGCCCAGGGGCGCGGACGGCAGCAGAAGCGCAACTCAGGCGGGAGTTGAATGAGTGTCTGCGCTCCCGGGCTGCTGTCAGACATCCCATGCCGTAGCGGTGTCAAGCTGCGGTTGGGAGGGTTGCGTGGTGTGACCAGGCGGTGGCCTCGTCGTAGGGGGTACGG
>NZ_JBEOYE010000188.1:0-7608 GCF_040296945.1 Streptomyces sp. NPDC001941
AACAACTCCAGCGCTGGACCCACCGCCGCGACCGTCTCCCCGACACCTACCAAGCCATCGCCGCCCTCGTCTCCGACCGCAACATCACCGACTGAACAAGCTCCTGAACAGGGCAGACACGTCCCACCCGCTATCACGCACCAACTCGTTAGGCATAGACCTTCCTGAGTGATCGGGCCCTTTGCCGTGGGTACAAGTGCCATCGTAGGGACATGACCGGACCGGTTCTGGCCGCGCTGATCACTGCAGCAGTGGCACTCGTCGTCAGCATCGTGAGCACCAGGACTGCCATTCACGTGTCCCGTGCATCCAGGAAAGCAGTCATGGACGCTGCTCGACGCACTGATCAACGCGACGCCTACGCGGGACTCATCAAGGCGGTCAGTGAATACCGCAGGAAAACCTTCCAGCTGGTACAGCTGGCCGCTGAGATTGACTCGCGGCAAGCGAGCATTTTGGCTGGAGAGCAGCCGCGCTTGAGCAGCGAGGAAGCGTTCGAAAGACGAAAGAAGATTGAAGAAGCTGAAGACTATCTGCCAGTGGCCGAAGCTGCCGCGATTGTCGAACTCGTGGGGCCTGACAGCCTTGTTGATGCAGCTAAGGATCTCACCGCCCACACGTATATGCTCTCGATGGCCCTCTCGTTCGCCGGGTACCTTTTGATTGAAGAGGACGGGACGCAGAGCACGCCGGACGCGGCGCGCCCCTGGAACGCCTATCGGCAGATCGATGACGCGATTCAGGAGTTCGTAAAGATTGCCCGCCAACACCTGGAATCTGCCTACCGCTGAGATTGCGGGGTGCACCGGTGCAGGCTCCGTCAGCCCTACATCGTGGAGCCCGTCCACGGCCTGGGCCAGCTCTCCAGCAGACCCGGATCAGATCCTCCCGTCTCCACGATCATGTCCAGCCGATCGCACCAGATCGCCCACAACGAGCGAGCCGAAGCCGTACTCGAAGAGACCTCCCACCGCGCGCCCGCCAGCAGAGCAGCCAAAGCCGCCGGCCCGCAGATGGAGCCGTCCCGTGCCAGAACGGACCTCAACACCTCGAACGTCAAATCACCATTCCTGGGTTTGATCCTGCTGCTCAGAACCCATCACCCCATCCGAAAGCGACGTTGTATGCACGCTGGAGCGCGTGTCGCCCATGGTCCCCGTCGGCGTAGGCACACGTGAGGACTGCGGAGAACCATGGCAGAAAGAGTCCGCCTGGTACGTCCAGAGCGTTCATCCTGCGCCGTCCGAAGAAAGGGCTTGAACGCGCAGGCGACCGCTGCCCCCAGCCGTCCTCAGCCTCGATCTGCCGTCTCATTCGCCGGCGTGGAGACAGTCGTCGAGGAGGGCGTGCATGCGGGAGGTGGTCAGGGCGGGGTTGGTGGCGGCCCCTTGCGCGGTGCGCGGGTCACTCAGGAGGGTCTCCAGGATGTGTGGCGGAAGGCCCGGGTTGGCGGAGGCAGCCCGGCGCACGTGGTCGTCGGGGTCGTGGACCGGGGGAGTGGCGAGGGCGGGGTCGGCGGCGGCCAGGACGCGCACTTCGGGGGCCGGGTCGTCGATGAGGTGGGCCAGTCCGGTGGTGGGGAAGTGCGGCAGGGTGAGCAGGTGCGGGCGGTGGGAGGGGCGGGTGAGGAAGACGTCCAGGAGCAGCTGCGAGGGTGCGTGGGGGTGGTAGCAGGCCAGCCGGATCCTCACCTGCTCGTCCGTGTCCTGGGCCAGTTGCGTCACGAGAGGGCCGGGCAGGGCGGGCCAGCGTGCCGCCGCCCGGCGCAGTACGGGTTCCTGCGATGCGGCGCAGGCCGCGTACCAGTCGGATGAGGGCCGGCGGGCGGGTTCGGTGAACGGGCACGTGCAGTTGGCACCGTGCTCGGTGGCATCGAGAAGCGTCTCGTACTCCACCCAGGTACCGCAGAAACTGCGCAGGCGTGCGCACAGCCGTACCTTCTCGTCCGCGTCGGCTGCCAGGACGGGGATCAGGTCCGGCTCAAGGTCGGGCCGCAGGGCGATGCGTGCGCGGATCCAGGCGTCAGGGTGGTGCGCGAGGCGCGCGAGCGCGGACGCTGGGGCGTGCGGGTTGTGGGTCAGCTCCTCTTCCCAGCCGTCCGCGAAGCACTGCTCGACCAGCGCCTGGGACAGGGCGTACGAGCGGTAGATGAACGCGCGGTTGCGCGGCCGGTAGGACGACAGCCGCGCCTCGACGCGCTCAGGGTCCAGTGTCCAGCTGTGCTCCCGGGCCGCCTCGCGCACCGCAGGGTCGGGGTCATCCAGCAGCCGCACCCGCTCCTGGGGTGTGAGCTTCTCCCAGTGCCAGGTGGCGCGGATGCGTAGTTCGGGTTGTTCACGCCCGGCCAGGGACGCTTCGAAGACTGGCGTATGGTGCCGGGACGCGGCGAGTTCGCCGAGGATGTCGTTGATGGAGAGGATGCCGTCCTCGGCCGGTTCCTTGGCGGTCAGCAGGGCGATCAGGATGTCATCGGGGAGCGGCCGGATCCGCCGCAGCATCTGCGGCCCCCAGTCCAGGGTCGAGTCGTTGCCGCGGGCGAGATAGGCGCGGACCAGGCTTGAACGGTCCGTGGCCAGCGGGATGAGCCGCATCGGGTCGATGTGCAGGTTGCGGGCGAGCGCGCCGCGCACGGCCACAGCAGGGTGGGACAGGGCCGCGTCGATCACCGCATCAGGCAGCGCCCGTTCCTGGCACATCTCCAGGCCTATCTCACCGCCCTGGTCCAGCAGGCGTATCAGGAGGTCGGAGGGCGCCGCCGGGTTGAAGGCGAGGCCACGCAGCCACAGTTCACGCAGAGAGTCCACCACCGCACCATCCTGCCACCACACCACAACCCAGGCTCCTCGCCGACCCCACCGACAGCAACCCCCGCTCGCAGAACCAGACCCGCCCGCTCTGCCCCGCAGGCTCCGGGCCGGACCCGCTGCCGTACGGCCCGCGATCCCGACGCGTACGGCCGGGCCAGCAGGCCAGGGACGCTCCTGACTCCCCGGGGCGACCCTCTCCTCCTCTGGGACACGGCCAGGGAGCGCTACTGCTCCAGCTGACCCAGGATCTCGCTGCGCGCCGCGTCCGAGCCGACGACCAGCTGCGTGGTCCGCGGATCGGACTCTTCCCGTACGGTGACATGCCCCACCGGCCGGACGGCCGGACCGGCGTCCGGCGCCTGGTACCGGATGATCATCGCGTTGCTGCTGCAGGCGATCGACGCCCGCTCGCCGGGCGTTCCCGAGCCCGCGCCCCGAGCCGAACTGTAGGGCCCCGCAGGGTAGTCGGAGCTGCCCTCGGACCCGGTGGTCGGCCACGCCGAGCGCAGGTTGAGCGAGGCGTGCCTGACGTCGGCGGCGTCCACGACCATGACCCCGCAGGAACCGCCCTGCACATAGGCGATGATCCGCTTGCCGCCCCTGGTCACCTCCCCCAGAGCGTGCGGCGCGGCAGAGGTCGAAGACTCTTCCATGTCGGCGAACACGTCACCGCTGACGTGGACGGGCTCGAGCTGGGCAACACGCGTGTACGTCACCTGTGCCGCACTGTGCGCGTCGTCATCTCCCTTGCCGCTCGCGCAGGCTGTGCCGGAGATCGCCAGGACGGCCCCGACCGCTGCCCAGCGATAACTCAACCTCGCCATGTGGCCATCTCCCCTCTGCCTTCTACTTTCTGTGACGCGGGCGTTGACTGACTCACTCTTTCAAAGCCGTTGCGTCGCGATGCGATCACCTTGCACATCCAGGATCACCACGTTTCGCGCGACACCGACGTCCCCGTGGTCGCCGTCCCACCACCGGCTGAAATCGCCCGCGAGCGCTCTGGCACGGGCGACGTCTTCGGGGTTGGAGTAACTGGTGACGAGTTCGACGTCAAAGTCGACCTCGGTCAACTGGACCGTGAACAACCGCGCCGCGCTCCGCGCGGCCGCACCGGCGCCATGGCCCTCCGCCCAGGTACGAAAGCCCCTGAGCACGTGCTCGTCCTCCGACCGTTTCGCCACTGGCCCGGTCGGAGGCGTGCTCTTGGCGTTCGCCACGCCGGCGAGGCAGCCCCGCACCCAGGCACCACGGTCGCCTGCGGCCTCAGCACCTGCCGCAAGAGCCCTACGCGTACAGCCGCCCCACACCGTCTCCCGGACCGCCGCGCCCTTGCCTGAGCTGTCGTAGATCGCCTTTCCACGGGCGTATCCGGCCTCGTACGCGGCAACGTGGACGGGCTCGATCGCTCCTGGGCCAGCGGTACAGCCCCCGAGCCCGAGAAGTGCCATGACGCCCGCACCGAACCAACGCCCCAAGGTTGGACGCACCTTTCGCTCCGTTTCATATCGTCATGCGCGGATCAACACTGCCCTTGGCCCTCGCCGGCCCCGGCGCCGACCACGCCGTCGCCAGGGAGCAGGACGCCGCAGGCGAGCTGCTCGGCCATGCGACGCAGCCGCTCCACGTGTCGGGGGCCGGCGGCCATGGACGTACCCCTCGCCGATCAGCGCTGCCCGAGAGAGGCGTCTGCCCCAACGCCGCCAATGATCGAGAGTCCGAGTCACGCACCACCGGCCGGCTCCCGGGGAAGGGAGGCTGCCTAGCAGGAGAGTTCACCCTTGTTCGTCAAGGAAGTCCTCCGCCACCCGATGCACCCCCGGGTGCCCGGTGCGCCAGTCGTCAGAGGCCAGGGCCAGGCCCATCAACGCCTTCCAGAACACCTGCACGGCCACCACGTCGACCTTCTCCCGGCCCAGCTCCTGCAACAACGACTTCGACGCGCTGGGCGCGACCTGCTCCATGCTGTGCGAGATCGCGGGCGCGCTGCCGGCCCGCAACCGCTCGTGCGACACGTCACCGGCTGTCCCGTCGCGCAAGGCCTCGCACCGCGACAGCACCCAACCGGTCACCGCCTCGACCACCGCCACAGTGGGCGCCCCCGCCTCTTCATGAACTGACCGTATGCCCACCAGCCGCCGCCGGGAGCAAGCCGCGGCGTGAATGACCGATTCCGCGCCCCCGGTTCCGGCCGCTGCCGTGCCTGCGCCCCCAGCAGCGCCCGCACCAGGCCGACCTGGCCTGTCCCACGGCGAAGCCCAGGACATCAGCCGCACCGGCCGGGCAACGGACACGACACCCGGTGCGGCGCTCAGCGTGACCTGGCGTGGGCGCTGATGCCGACCAGTACGTCCCCGACCGTCTGCCAGCCCCGGGCCTGCGCGAAGAGGCCGTCCAGGGGCCGCTCCATCTCCAGGAACGAGGCCTGGACGGTCAACGCCTCGCTGGTGGAACCCAGACCATTCACCAGCCGCGCCGGTGCGGGTCCCGCGCGGAGATCACGGTGGCCGGGGAGCCGGGTGTCTGGGCACCATGGCCCCATGGACACCCGCATCACCCTGGTCCTCGGCGACATCACCCGCCAGCACGCCGACGCGCTCGTCAACGCAGCGAACTCCTCCCTGCTGGGCGGAGGCGGCGTCGACGGCGCGATCCACCGCCGGGGCGGCCCCGAGATCCTCGCCGCCTGCCGCGCGCTGCGCGCCTCCCACTACGGCAAAGGACTGCCCGCCGGCCGTGCGGTCGCCACCACCGCCGGCCGCCTCGACGCCCGCTGGGTCATCCACACGGTCGGCCCGGTACACAGCGCCGAGGAGGACCGCTCCGCGCTGCTCGCCTCCTGCTACCGCACGTCACTGGCCGTGGCAGCGGAGCTGGAGGCGCGTACCGTCGCGTTCCCCGCGATCTCGACGGGCATCTTCCGCTGGCCCCTGGACGACGCCGCCCGCCTCGCGGTCCGCACCGTGAGGGAACAAGCCACACCGCCGGTCGAGGAGGTGCGCTTCGTGCTGTTCGACGAGGACGCCTACGGTGCGTTCACGCGGGCACTCGCCGCAGGATGACCGGGCACCCGGGGCACACACGGGCATCGGCGCGGGGCGTGGCCGTAGACATCGATTCTTTCGGCGGTTCGCGAGCCAACTGTGCAGGGATACTGCTGTGGTGCTGTTGAGGTGGATTGCTGAGGTGGCGGACGAGCCTCTGGTGCTGGAGCCGACTGACCGACGGATGGAGTGGGCGACCAACTCCTGGTCGCTGGGTGCGGATGACGGGGACAGGAATTTGTTGTCCGTGGCCGAGGTGGTGGCTGCCTTCGAGCGGACTGCCGCTGCCATTCAGGAACGCATTCGCGATCTGGGCTTCTCCGGGGTGGCGACGTTCTACGTGTGGCACGACAGGCAAGCAGGGCAGCTCCGGTGCTCGACTGCTTCTGTGCCCCCGGATGCGTTGCCATTCGGCGGTACCTACGTGGCTTCCGACGACCTCGGTCCGGTCGTCGAGGGATTTCTGGCAGCCGGCGAGCCCGGCTTCATCGCCTGGTCGGACCTGGAGGACGCACAGAACTTCTCGGAGCAGATCGTGACCGAGCCAGGGATCAGTCCTTTCGTTGTCTGGGTCAGCAGTGTCGAAGCCTCACGCTGACTGGTGATCCCGAGGAGAACGCGCAGGAACTGCTCGTCCGTGACCGTCAGCAAGATGAGCTGCAACACCAGCGTGATCAGGCGCCACTGCGGGTGGTTTCAGCGGCTGGACCTGTCCTGCCGCCCCTTCAGGCCAGGTTCCCGTTCGGGTCGAGGACGGGCCAGCTCGGGTCGTCCAGTCCCCATGTGGTGCGTCCTGCGTCACCACCAATGCCCCCCGTGCACCCTACGGGGCCCCGGCCGCGATATCCCGATCGCACGGGCCCGCTATCGCCTTCACCAGGGGCGTTGACGTCACTGTGGGCGTGTCACAAGCGTGTCCCGAAGCAGGGAGGGATGTAGTCGCGGCCCGGACCCGGACTCTAGCGTCGGATCATGGAACACAGACCGACACCCGTGCCCGTGGCATTCTCCTCTCCGGGGCAGACCGCAGTCCTGGTGATCTTCGGGATGTTCACCGCACTGTTCGGCATCGCCTGTGTCGCAAGCCCCGAACCGGGACCGGTCGGCAAAGTCCTCTCCTTGCTCGTGATCGCGGGAGGCCTGTTCTTCGTGTTCCGTGGCGTGCGCTGGGGAGTTCGGGTCAGTCCGCAGGGCATCAGAGAGCGGGCCATGGGCCGCATGCGCACCCACGCCTGGTGCGACATCAGACGCATCGAGCTGGGCCGCTCCTCGGGAACCGTCACTGTCAGCGCCGCACGGCTGGAGTTCACCGACGGCCGTGAAGCATCACTGGACGGCAGCCTCGAGTACGGGACGGCGGCCGCCCGTCAGAAGATCGCCGCCCTGCAGTACCACCACGTCCAGCACATCCGCTCCTGCACCGCGTGCACGGCGCGCGAGGCGGAGACCGACGTCTCGACGCTTCCATGAGCTTGCCGTTCAGCCTGCGGTATCCACCGGAGCAGGTTCCGTCGCGGTGACGAGGGTGACATGAGCGGTCCATGACCCGGGATCCTGCGCAGGATTCCAGAGCAACTCTACGTCGCTGTCGTGGAGGGTGCGCGCGATCTCCGTCACCACCCGAGTCGCTGCAGCTTGCGCATCTCCCGGTTCGGTGGTGTCCGGCACATCAAGACGTCCGCACAGCATGCCGCCCTCCACGGTGAGGACGCTGTAGCGCCAGCCCTGCGGTGTCGCCAGCAGGACGATCCCCTTCG
>NZ_JBEOYE010000189.1:0-7135 GCF_040296945.1 Streptomyces sp. NPDC001941
CGCCGCGGTCCGTACGGACCGCGGCGCCCCTCCCCGGCCCGTCGCTAGGCGCGCGAGACCCGCACGTCGGAGGCCTTCACATAGGCCACCCGGTGCCCGAACTGGATCTCGTAGTACAGCTCCTTGCCGCGCACCACCCGGTGCGTGGAGGTGTCGAACACCGGTGCGTAGTAGTACTCGCCCGGGGTCGCCGGACCGCCCGCCACGTACCGCTGCCCCGCCAGGAGCTTGTACGGCAGCGGGGTCACCGATTGCACCGGCACGCCCGACGGGTACGCCGCCGCCTCCGGGTAGGCCCGCCCGTACACCGGGACGTCGGCCGCGCCGTCCTTCGGGGTGACCACCAGGGCGCGCGCGCCCACGGCCGTCGCCCGCCCCCGCGGGTTCTGGAACCAGGCCTTCTGGCCCAGGTACCAGATCGCCGTCCAGTCGCCCCGGCGCTCCGCCACCGCGTACTGCTGGCCCGTCGAGGCCCGCGCGCCCACGTCGTTGACGTCGATCGTGGAGTCCTGCCCACCCGGGCGCAGCCCGACGTCCTTCACCAGCGGCGCGTTCTCGTCCGGCGCCGTGTACAGCCGCACCGCGCCGCTGCCGTGCGGCGCGCACGCCTCGCCCGCCTTGGCGCAGCCGGTGTACGCGGGCTGGTTGCGCGCGTAGTCCGGACGGATCGTCACCACGGCGGCGTTCGGCCCGGCACCCGGCGTGAACGGCCGGCCGAGCAGCTGGAAGTAGTGCGCCCAGTCCCAGTACGGGCCCGGGTCCGTGTGCATGCCCGGGATGTTGCCCGCCAGCGGCCCCGGCACGTTGTCGTGGCCCAGGACGTGCTGCCGGTCCAGCGGGATGTCGAACCTCGCCGCCAGGTAGCGCACCAGGCGCGCCGAGCTGCGGTACATCGCCTCCGTGTACCAGGCGTCCGGCGCGGTCAGGAAGCCCTCGTGCTCCAGGCCCACCGACTTGGCGTTGGTGTACCAGTTGCCCGCGTGCCAGGCCACGTCCTTCAGCGCCACGTGCTGGGCGACGTGGCCGTCCGACGAGCGCAGCGTGTACTGCCAGGACACGTAGGTCGGGTCCTGCACCAGCTTGACCGTGGTCTCGTAGGAGCCCTCGGTGTCGTGCACCACGATGTAGTCGATCTTCTGCGAGGCGGGCCGGTCCGCCAGGTCGTGGTTGCCGTAGTCGCCGTCGCCGAACTCCTGGTACGGCGCCGGGATCCACTCGCACGCCACGGTGCGCGGGCACTCGGTCTTCCCGGCGGGCGCCGTGCGCAGCCCGAGCCGCGCGGCCTGCGCGGTGTCCGGGGCGACGCCCGGGACCGCCCGCAGCGCCACGTCCTGGCCGCTGTCGGTGGTACGGCTCTCACCCGAACGGATCACGTCGTACACGTCGTCCGCGTACGTCCGCGCGGTGGCGGCGTCGTCCGCGCCGGAGAACCGCGCCACCGCCCCGTACCAGTCGGCCGCGTCGTCGCTCAGCGGCCCGCCCAGCTCCTTCTGGGCCGCCGCGAGCAGCGCCGCGCCGCCCCGGATGTTCGCGTCCGGGCTGGTGCGCAGCGCCTCGGCGGACTGGCCGGACAGCTTCGCCGCCCGGTCCAGGGTGCGCAGCCGGGCGGGCAGCGCGGCGTCCTCGGGGACCGCCGTCGCCCCGCCGGCGCGGGTGGCGCGCGAGGCGTCGCCGCGCGCGTCCTCGGCCCCCTCGGAGTGGTGCGGGGCGGAGGCCAGCGCGGTGCGGGCGTCGGTCAGGTGCATCGGGCCGTAGCCGCCGGTGACGCTGGGCGCCCCGCCGTGGCCGTCCCAGCGGGACTGGAGGTACGAGACGCCGAGGAGCACGTCGCGCGGCACCCCGTAGGCGTCGGCGGCCCGGTCGAACGACCGCTGGAGCGAACCGGCGGCGGGCAGCTCCGCGGTGGACGAGGGGGTCGCCGAGGCGAGCGGGAGCAGCAGCGCCACCGACGCGGCGGCGGAGCCGAGGGTGAGGACGCGTCTGCGGGCGCCTCCTGGTCGTACGGGGGTTCCTTGCAAGGCAGCCTCCAGTGACGGGTGGTGCGCGAAGGGGCCGAAGATACCGGGTCCGTACAGGGGTATCGGCTTCCGGACGATCCGTCAATCACGGACTCGGCCAAGGGATTTCGCACGTCAGAGCGTCGGGCCGGGGCCTGGGAGGCGTCACTGGAGTGGACCAGTGGAAGGGCCGTACGGGGTGTACGGGGAGGGCCGTACGGGGCGTACGCGGAGGGGTCCGGGCACACAGCAGAGCGCTGCGCCGCCGGTGTGTCGGCACCGGTGGCGCAGCGCTCTTCCCCCTCGTCGGCCGGTCAGCGAGTGCCGACCGCAGCGCGCACGGCCCGCCGTGCCAGCGCGCAGTCGTCGTGCAGCCGCCTGAGCAGCAGCCGCTGTTCCTCCCCGAAGGACACCGCGCCCGGCTGGGCGGGGGCGGTCGCGGGCGGGGCCTCCCGCATCGTGCGCTGCACGGCCGTCTCGTACTGCCGGATCTCGCGGGTCAGCACGAGCATCAGGTTCACCAGGAAGGCGTCCCGCGCCACCGGGCCCGCCTGCTGCGCCAGCTGGCTGATCTGGCGGCGCGCCACGGGGGCGTCGCCGAGCACCGACCACAGCGTCGCCAGGTCGTACCCCGGCAGGTACCAGCCCGCGTGCTCCCAGTCGACGAGCACCGGGCCCGCCGGGGACAGCAGGATGTTGGACAGCAGCGCGTCACCGTGGCAGAACTGCCCGGTCGCCTGCCGGCCGCCCGCGTGCGCCAGGCCGTGCAGCAGCTTCTGCAGGTCGTCCCGGTCGCGGTCGGTGAAGAGTCCGAGTTCGTGGTACCGGGTGATCCGCCGCCCGTAGTCCAGCGGGGCGTCGAACGTACCGGCCGGCGGGCGCCAGGCGTTGAGCCGGGCGATCGCGCCCAGGGCGGCCCGCAGATCGGCCCGCGGCGGGGCCTCGGCCGGGTGCCGGGTCAGGGCCGCCGCGCGTCCCGGCATCCGCTCGATCACCAGGGTGCAGTTCTCGGGGTCGGCCGCGATCAGGCGCGGCACCCGCACCGGCGGACGGTGCCGGACGAAGGCCCGGTAGGACGCTATCTCGTGGCGGAAGTTCTCGGCCCACACGGGCGAGACGTCCAGTAAGCACTTGGCGACCGCGGTGGTCCGCCCCATGGTGCCGACGAGCAGGACGGAGCGACCGCTGCGGCGCAGCACCTGCACCGGGTTGAACTCCGGGCAGATCCGGTGCACCGAGGCGATGGCCATCCGCAGCTGGGCGCCCTGGGGCCCGGACAAGTCGATCCTCCCGCTGAGCGGTTGGGGGGAGGAGGCCCCGGCCCAGCGCCGTGTCCGGCCCGCCTGGGTGGGGTCGAGGTAGGGTCCGCCGACCTGTGCGGGTCGGTGCGGCCGGGGCGGGGCGGACACGGAGGACGATGCTGTGTACATGGGAGAGACAGATCCCTTCGTGTGCCGACGAAAGCGTTGCGCTGCCCCGCCCCGGCGACCGTGTCACCCTGGGGAATGAGCTCCGGGAACCGGGTCGGGGTGGCGCCTTCTTACCTGACCACCGGGCGCGGGTGGCACACCATCTGGCGGACCCTGGCGAACCCTGGCGAATAGTCGCCACGCATCTGCCGCGGGGCTACTGTCAACTCAGCCGAGAACCTGGGGGCTTACGTGACCGGACAACCCAACACCCGCCTATCGGACCTCTTCGGCCTGGCCGGATGGTCGAAGGGCGAACTCGCGAGGCTCGTCAACCGGCAGGCGGCGGCCATGGGCCACCCGCAGCTGGCGACCGACACCTCCCGGGTACGGCGTTGGATCGACATGGGGGAGACCCCGCGCGATCCCGTACCGAAGGTGCTGGCGGCCCTGTTCACCGAGCGGCTCGGCCGTGTCGTGACCATCGAGGACCTCGGGTTCGTACGCGCCTCGCGCGCGGGCAAGAGCCAGGGCGTCAGGAGCGTCAGCAATCCCGACGGCCTGCCCTGGGCGCCAGACCGTACGGCTGCGGTCCTCACCGAATTCACGGGAATGGACCTCATGCTCAACCGACGCGGCTTGGTGGGCGCGGGCGCCGCGCTCGCCGCAGGCTCCGCACTCACCAGCGCCATGCACGACTGGCTGCACACCGACCCCTCACTCGCATCCGACGCCCCTCGCGTCAACGATCCCCTGCACGCCGACCCCGCTGGGTTCGACCGCTACGAGGCCGCCCCCATCGGGTCGCAGGAGATCGACGCGCTGGAGCGTTCCGTGGAGGTGTTCCGCGCCTGGGACGCCGCCCGCGGCGGCGGTCTGCAGCGCAAGGCCGTCGTGGGACAGCTCAACGAGGTGGGGGGCATGCTCTCCTACCGCCACCCCGACCACCTCCAGCGGCGCCTGTGGGGCGTCGCCGCCAACCTGGCCGTCCTGGCCGGCTGGATGTCCCACGACGTGGGGCTCGAACCCACCGCCCAGAAGTACTTCGTCATCGCCGCGCACGCGGCGCGCGAGGGCGGCGACCGCCCGCGCGCGGGCGAGGCGCTCTCCCGGGCCGCGCGCCAGATGGTCCACCTGGGCCGTCCCGACGACGCCCTGGACCTGATGAAGCTCGCCAAGTCGGGCTCCGGCGACGAGGTGCTGCCGCGCACCCGCGCGATGCTGCACACCATCGAGGCCTGGGCACAGGCGTCGATGGGGCACGGGCAGGCGATGCGGCGGACCCTGGGCGAGGCGGAGGACCTGTTCGTCTCGGACCGGGGCGACGTGCCGCCGCCGAGCTGGATGCAGATGTTCGACGAGGCGGACCTGCACGGCATGCAGGCCCTGGCCTACCGCACCCTCGCCGAGCACGACCCGTCGGCGGCCGGCCCGGCCCAGCGCCACGCCAAGCAGGCGCTGGTGCTGCGCGAGGGCGGGCGGCAGCGCTCGAAGATCTTCGACTACATCTCGCTCGCCTCGGCGTGCTTCATCGCGGACGACCCCGAACAGGCCGATCGCTACGCCCGGTTGGCGCTGGTGTCGATGGGGGAGACCTCCTCGCACCGCACCTGGGACCGGCTGCGCGAGATGTACCGGCTGACCGCGCAGTACTCCGGCTACCAGAAGATCCAGGACCTCCGCGAGGAGATCGAGTCGGCGCTGCCCAAGGGGCCGTCGCGCAGAGCGCAGGGCGCCCGGATCTGAGGGTCCCAGCCCCGGCCCGGAACCCGCCGGGGGGCGCCCTCGGTACCGTACGCCGTTACGTCAACTCATCTCTTACGAGGCGGAGTTCAAGCCCCGACCCGTGCCACCATCACGCACGCGTCGTCCTCGCGCTCGATCTCGCCCAGCTCCTCGACGACGGCCCGTACGCACTCCTGTGCGTCCCGGGCCCCGGCGAACCGGGGTGCCAGCGAGAGCAGCCTGCGCATGCCCTCCGTGCCGGACGCGTCGAGCCCGGCGCCGCGGGTCAGGCCGTCCGTGTGCAGGACGAGCAGGTCGCCGGGGAGCAGGGTGACCTCGGCCTGCTCGTACACCGCCCCCGTGGTGGCGCCGAGCAGGACGCCGTCGGGCCGCCCCATGGCGCGCCCCGCGCCGTCGCGGAACAGCAGCGGGGCGGGGTGGCCCGCCTGCGCCCAGCTGAGGGTGCCGGTGGCGGGGGTGTAGCGGCAGCAGAGCGCGCTGCCCAGGGCGGGCTGCGCGGAGGTCTCCAGGAGCTGGTTGAGATGGCCCATCAGGGCGCCCGGGCGGATCCCGGCGACCGCCATGCCGCGCAGCGCGCCGAGCAGCATCGCCATCGCGGAGGTCGCGGCCACGCCGTGCCCGGTGAGGTCGCCGACCGTCAACAGGGCGTCCCCGTCGGGGAGTTCGATGGCGTCGTACCAGTCGCCGCCGATCAGGGCGCTGGTGTGGGACGGCAGGAAGTGGCCGGCCAGGTCCAGCGACCAGGGGCCGCTGCCGGTGAGCCGCAGCGAGCCCCGCCACGGCGGCAGCACCGCTTCCTGGAGCTCGACGGCGAGGCGGCGCTCGGTGCGCTCGACGTGCTGGCTGCGCTGGAGGGTGTCGCGGGTCTCGCGCACGGCCCGCTCGCTGCGCCGCAGTTCGCTCACGTCGCGCAGCACGGCCCACATCGAGGCGGTGCAGCCGTCGCCGTCCAGGACGGGCTCGCCCATCATGTGCAGGGTGCGCACCCGGCCGTCGGCGCGGACGATGCGGAACTCGCCGTCGATCGGTTTCCCGTCGACCAGGCAGTCGGTGACCATGGCCTGGAGCCGCCCCTGGTCCTCGGCGAAGACGACGGCGGGGAGTTCGTCGAGCGTCATCGGACCGCTCTCGACGGTGCGGCCGAAGATCTGGTGCAGCTCCTCGGACCAACTCGCCTCGTCGGTCAGCAGGTTCCACTCGGCGCTGCCCACCCGCGAGAGCAGCGAGCCGGTGCGCGGGGCGTCGGCCGTGCCGGTGGAGCCGGCCGCGCGGTGCGTGGGGTAGGCGGAGTGGCGCCCGTCCTCGTACGCCGGTTCGCCGCCGGTCCGTCCATGCGGTTCGGCGTCCCCGTCGGTCACGTCCTCGCGCAGCTGGTCCAGGTGTGCGCCGAGGTCGTCGAGCTGGTGCACGGCGAGGTCGTAGAGGGCGCGCTGCCAGCGGCGCTGGGGGTCGTCGTCGTCCATCGAGTCGCGGCGTACGGCGTCCACGTCACCGCGCAGGCTGCGCGCCCGCGTGATGAGGTCGTCCACCGAGCCGCGCTCGGGCGGCTGCGGCGCGGGACGGTCCGCGAACAGATGGGACGGCATGTCGTACTCCGATGCAGGCGCGGCACGGCCGAGTTCGAGGGAAGGCACCGGTTACGACTTTCGCACAGGCGGCGGGGGCCCGTAAGGGATTTGGCAACACTCGATACGGTGGTGCTTCTGGCATGTGCCAAGGGCCCGGAGGGCGAGGCCGGGCGACGGCCGCCCGGGAGGCGTCCCCGAAACGGCTTTCGACGACGGACCTGCCGTACCCGCGCGCGTCCGGCCGGCGACGGGCCGGTCGGTCCAGGGGGGCGCCGAGCCCGTCGGGCGTTCGAGCCGGCAGCCGCTCAGGCCAGGAGGCCCTAGGGCGTGTTGCGAAAGTAGCGCCGTCCGCCCGGAGGGCGGGCCCCGCGGCGTCTGGTGCGTGCGCTCGCAAGGCGGAGGGTCATCCTCGTAC
>NZ_JBEOYE010000190.1:0-6776 GCF_040296945.1 Streptomyces sp. NPDC001941
GCCGCCCCCGCCGCGCAGGCCCCGGCCGCGCCCGCGAAGCCCGCCGCCGCGGCCCCGGCCGACCCGGCGAAGCCCGCGGCCGCCACTCCGGCGCCCGCCGCCAAGCCCGCCGCGGCCAAGCCGGCCGCCGAGGCTCCCGCGGGCCCCGAGTTCGTGACGCTGCGCGGCCCGGCCGGCGCGGTCGCCAAGAACATGGACGCCTCGCTGAGCGTGCCCACGGCCACCTCCGTGCGCGCGGTGCCGGTGAAGCTCCTGTTCGACAACCGCATCGTCATCAACAACCACCTCAAGCGCGCCCGGGGCGGGAAGATCTCCTTCACCCACCTCATCGGGTACGCGATGGTGCAGGCCATCAAGGCCATGCCGTCGATGAACCACTCCTTCACGGAGAAGGACGGCAAGCCCACCCTGGTCAAGCCGGAGCACGTCAACTTCGGCCTCGCCATCGACCTGGTGAAGCCCAACGGCGACCGCCAGCTGGTCGTCGCGGGCATCAAGAAGGCCGAGACCCTGAACTTCTTCGAGTTCTGGCAGGCCTACGAGGACATCGTCAAGCGCGCCCGCGTGGGCAAGCTGACGATGGACGACTTCTCCGGCGTCACCGTCTCGCTGACCAACCCCGGCGGCCTGGGCACCGTGCACTCGGTGCCGCGCCTGATGCCCGGGCAGTCGGTCATCATGGGCGTCGGCTCGATGGACTACCCGGCCGAGTTCCAGGGCACCTCCCAGGACACCCTGAACAAGCTGGGCATCTCCAAGGTGATGACCCTCACCTCGACCTACGACCACCGGGTCATCCAGGGCGCCGCCTCCGGCGAGTTCCTGCGCATCGTCGCCAACCTCCTGCTCGGCGAGGAGGGCTTCTACGACGAGATCTTCAAGGCGCTGCGGATCCCCTACGAGCCGGTCCGCTGGCTCAAGGACATCGACGCCTCGCACGACGACGACGTCACCAAGGCCGCCCGCGTCTTCGAGCTGATCCACTCCTACCGGGTCCGCGGCCACGTGATGGCCGACACCGACCCGCTGGAGTACCGCCAGCGCAAGCACCCCGACCTGGACATCACCGAGCACGGCCTCACCCTGTGGGACCTGGAGCGGGAGTTCGCGGTCGGCGGCTTCGCCGGCAAGTCGCTGATGAAGCTGCGCGACATCCTCGGCGTGCTGCGCGACTCGTACTGCCGCACCACCGGCGTCGAGTTCATGCACATCCAGGACCCCAAGCAGCGCAAGTGGATCCAGGACCGCATCGAGCGCTCGCACTCCAAGCCGGAGCGCGAGGAGCAGCTGCGGATCCTGCGCCGGCTGAACGCCGCGGAGGCGTTCGAGACCTTCCTGCAGACCAAGTACGTCGGCCAGAAGCGGTTCTCGCTGGAGGGCGGCGAGTCCGTCATCCCGCTGCTCGACGCGGTCATCGACTCGGCCGCCGAGTCGCGCCTGGACGAGGTCGTCATCGGCATGGCCCACCGCGGCCGGCTGAACGTGCTGGCGAACATCGTCGGCAAGTCGTACGCGCAGATCTTCCGCGAGTTCGAGGGCAACCTCGACCCGAAGTCGATGCACGGCTCCGGCGACGTGAAGTACCACCTGGGCGCCGAGGGCACCTTCACCGGCCTGGACGGCGAGCAGATCAAGGTCTCGCTGGTCGCCAACCCCTCGCACCTGGAGGCGGTCGACCCGGTCCTGGAGGGCGTCGTGCGCGCCAAGCAGGACATCATCAACAAGGGCGGCACGGACTTCACGGTCCTGCCGGTCGCCCTGCACGGCGACGCGGCCTTCGCGGGCCAGGGCGTCGTGGCCGAGACGCTGAACATGTCGCAGCTGCGCGGCTACCGCACCGGCGGCACGGTCCACATCGTCATCAACAACCAGGTCGGCTTCACCGCCGCCCCGGAGTCCTCGCGCTCCTCGATGTACGCCACCGACGTGGCCCGCATGATCGAGGCGCCGATCTTCCACGTGAACGGCGACGACCCGGAGGCCGTGGTCCGCGTCGCGCGGCTCGCCTTCGAGTTCCGCCAGGCGTTCAACAAGGACGTCGTGATCGACCTCATCTGCTACCGCCGCCGCGGTCACAACGAGGGCGACAACCCGCAGTTCACCAACCCGCAGATGTACAACCTGATCGACAAGAAGCGCTCGGTGCGCAAGCTGTACACCGAGTCGCTGATCGGTCGCGGCGACATCACCCTGGAAGAGGCCGAGCAGGCGCTGCAGGACTTCCAGGGCCAGCTGGAGAAGGTGTTCGCGGAGGTCCGCGAGGCCACCAGCCAGCCGTCGCAGGTCCAGGTGAGCAGCCCGCAGGCCGAGTTCCCGGTCGCGGTGACCACCGCGGTCTCCCAGGAGGTCGTGAAGCGGATCGCCGCCTCGCAGACCAACATCCCGGAGAACGTCAAGGTCCACCCGCGGCTGCTGCCGCAGCTCCAGCGCCGCGCCGCCTCGGTCGAGGACGGCACGATCGACTGGGGCATGGGCGAGACCCTGGCCATCGGCTCGCTGCTGATGGAGGGCACCCCGGTCCGCCTGTCGGGCCAGGACACCCGCCGCGGCACCTTCGGCCAGCGCCACGCGGTGCTGGTGGACCAGGAGACCGGCGAGGACTACACCCCGCTGCTCTACCTGTCCGAGGACCAGGCGCGCTACAACGTCTACGACTCGCTGCTCTCGGAGTACGCGGCGATGGGCTTCGAGTACGGCTACTCGCTGGCCCGTCCCAACGCGCTCGTGATGTGGGAGGCGCAGTTCGGCGACTTCGTCAACGGCGCGCAGACGGTCGTGGACGAGTTCATCTCCTCGGCCGAGCAGAAGTGGGGCCAGCACTCCGGCGTCACGCTGCTGCTGCCGCACGGCTACGAGGGCCAGGGCCCGGACCACTCCTCGGCCCGCCCGGAGCGCTTCCTGCAGCTGTGCGCGCAGAACAACATGACGGTCGCCATGCCGACGCTGCCGTCGAACTACTTCCACCTGCTGCGGTGGCAGTCGCACAACCCGCACCACAAGCCGCTGGTGGTCTTCACGCCGAAGTCGATGCTGCGCCTGAAGGCCGCCGCGTCCAAGGCGGAGGAGTTCACCACGGGCGGCTTCCGCCCGGTCATCGGTGACGACTCGGTCAACCCGGCCGACGTCCGCAAGGTCGTCTTCACCTCCGGCAAGGTCTACTACGACCTGGAGGCGGAGCGCGTGAAGCGCGGCGTCACGGACACCGCGATCATCCGCCTCGAGCGCCTGTACCCGCTGCCGGGTGCCGAGCTCCAGGCCGAGATCGCCAAGTTCCCGAACGCCGAGAAGTACCTGTGGGCCCAGGAGGAGCCGGCGAACCAGGGTGCCTGGCCGTTCATCGCGCTCAACCTGATCGACCACCTCGACCTGGCCGTCGGCGCGGACATCCCGCACGGCGAGCGCCTGCGCCGCATCTCGCGCCCGCACTCGTCGTCCCCGGCGGTGGGCTCGAAGAAGCGCCACGAGGCCGAGCAGGCCCAGCTGGCGGCGGACGTCTTCGACGCCTAGTCACCGGTAGCGGTACGGCAGTACGGAAGGGCCCGGCGCTCCTCGGGGGGTGCCGGGCCCTTCTATGCTGGACGGCGAGAGTCGTCACCAGCCAGTTCACCAGCCCTTACGGAGCACCCCTTGTACTTCACCGACCGCGGCATCGAGGAGCTGGAGAAGCGGCGAGGCGAGGAGGAGGTCACCTTCGAGTGGCTCGCCGAGCAGCTGCGCACCTTCGTCGACCTCAATCCGGACTTCGAGGTCCCGGTGGAGCGCCTGGCGACGTGGCTGGCGCGGCTCGACGACGAGGACGACGAGGACTGAGCCGGGCGGGCCCGGGGCTCAGGGCCGCTCCTCCCTGAGCCGGTCGTAGGCCAGCGCCAGCGCGCCGTTGGCCAGGAGCACGGCCGCCGCCACGCCCCAGCCGCCCGACCTGCGGCGCACCGCCCAGGCGAGCAGCGGAAGCCCCGCGCCGACCTGGACGGCGCCGAGCAGGCGGGCCTTGGGTCCGCGCAGGTAGGGGCCCATCGGGCCGCCCTCCACCACGTCCAGTTCGGCCCGCACCACACCGCGCCAGCCGGACCACTCGACGTGTTCGGCGTCGTGCGCCTCGGCGACCGAGCGCAGCCGGTCGGCGCTCTCGCCGGGGGTGAGCCCGGCGGGCAGGGCGAGCCCGGTGCGGGCGAGGACGGCAACCAGGCCGAGGAGCCGGGAGCGGGCGTCGGTGTCGGGGTCGGGGCCGGTCAGCGGCTCCAGGTCCTGCACGTCGAGGACCGGGTCGAGGCCGAGCCGGGCGGCGAAGCTGCGCATGGCCTCGTCCTCGCCGAGCGGGGTGCCGTCGGCGAGCCAGACGTACCCGATGCTCCGGCGGAAGCCCGAGGCCAGCGCGTACCCGGCGCGCTCGCCGTCCCACCACAGGGCGAGGACCGGCCAGGGCACCCCGATGGCGAGGGCGGAGGCCCAGCCCGCCATGACCGCGTCGACCGGGGCGGCGCCCTCCTGCCAGGGCCGCCCCTCGGGGACCAGGACGCTCCACTCGTCGCCGGCGGGGGCGAGCAGCAGCCGTTCGCGCAGCAGGTGGGCGGACGGGCGTACGGCGTCGGGGTCGGCGCGGCAGAGCAGCAGTGCGCCGACGGGTCCGGGTGTCGCGTTCATGGGCCATACGCTAGGTCAATTTCTCCCGTTACGTGGCGTCATGGGCACCCGGTCAGGGGGGCGCGGGCCCGGAGTGGTCCGGGAGGCGCTTGACTTCCGGTAACCGCGATATATCGTGTCTAGCAAGAGACGCGATATGTTGCGTCGAGTGCGCCGGCCCCTCGGGGGTAGCGGCCCGCCGGCCCGAGGAGGTCAGCACCATGCCAGAGTCACCGCTGCACGTGGCCGAACCGACCACGCTCGCCTTCGACGAACCCGTGACCGCGCTGAACGTGCGCGTGGTCAACGGAATGGTCAACGTGGTCGGGACGGACTCCGGTTCCGCCCGCCTCGAGGTCACCGAGATCGACGGGCCGCCGCTGGTGGTCACGTACGACGCGGGCACCCTCACCGTCGCCTACGACGACCTGCCCTGGAAGGGCTTCCTGAAGTGGCTGGACCGCAAGGGCTGGCGGCGCCACGCGGTCGTCACGCTCGCGGTGCCGGGCGCCGCCTCGGTCGAGGTCGGGGTGGTCGGCGCGGGCGCCGTCGTCTCCGGGGTCCGGGGCCGCACGGCGGTGCGCGGGGTCAGCGGTGACACCACCCTGGTCGGGCTCTCGGGGCCGGTGCGCACCGAGACCGTCTCCGGCAACGTCGAGGCGCAGAACCTCACCGGCGACCTCGGCTTCCACTCCGTCTCCGGCGACCTCACCGTGATCGAGGGCGCGGGCGGCTCGGTGCGGGCCGACTCCGTCAGCGGCGACATGGTGGTCGACCTGGACCCGGGCGCGCGGCCCGCCGACATCCGGCTGAACAGCGTCTCCGGGGAGATCGCGATCCGCCTCGCGCAGCCGGCCGACGCCCGGGTGGAGGCCAACACCACCAGCGGCGCGGTCTCCAACGCCTTCGACGACCTGCGGGTGAGCGGGCAGTGGGGCGCCAAGAAGATCACCGGGACCCTGGGCGCCGGGTCCGGACAGCTGAAGGCCACCACCGTCTCCGGCTCGATCGCGCTGCTGCGCCGCCCCCCGGCCGACGGCGACGACGCCTTCGACGCGGCCTTCCCCGACTCCCCCGAACCGTCCCCCGGTGAGTCCGGCGGGCCCGGCACCCCGAGCGGAAAGGTGCTCTGACATGTCCCCCGTCTTCGCGCACGGCCGACTGCGGCTGTACCTGCTCAAGCTCCTGGACGAGGCGCCGCGCCACGGCTACGAGGTGATCCGGCTCCTGGAGGAGCGCTTCCAGGGCCTGTACGCGCCCTCCGCGGGCACCGTCTACCCCCGGCTGTCCAAGCTGGAGGCCGAGGGCCTGGTCACCCACGCCACCGAGGGCGGCCGCAAGGTGTACTCGATCACGGACGCGGGCCGCGCCGAACTGGCGGGCCGCAGCGGTGAACTGGCCGACCTGGAGCTGGAGATCCGCGAGTCGGTCTCCGAGCTGGCCGCCGAGATCCGCGACGACGTGCGCGGCGCGGCCGGGCAGCTGCGGCACGAGATGCGCACGGCGGCCAAGCAGACCCGTACGGCGCAGGGCGTCCAGGACGAGGGCTGGCAGAGCGCCAAGGAGGAGTTCCGCCGGGCCAAGCAGGAGTGGAAGGAGCAGGCGCGGCGGGCCAAGGACGAGTCCCGCAGGGCCCGCGAGGAGGCGCAGAACACGCGCATGCAGGCGAAGGCCGCCCAGGAGGCCACGGCGCACGAGATGCGCCGGATCGCCCAGCAGTTCCAGGAGCGGGTGGCCCAGGGCGACTGGCCCTCGGCGGTGCGCGACGGTCTGTCGGACCTGACCGCCCAGCTCGGCGGCCTCGCCCGGTCCGGCACCGGCCAGGGCCCCGCCACGCCCTGGCCGTCGTACGCGAAGCCGGACGCGAAGCCGGACGCGGCGGGCGGCGACCCGGAGTGGCCGCGCGGCCAGGAGCCCACCGGCGACCCGGCCCGCGACCTGGAGCGGCTGCTCGACCGCTTCCGCGACGACGTGCGGGACGCGGCCCGCGACCACGGCGTGAGCGAGCCCCAGGTCGCCGAGGCCCGTCACCACCTGTCGACGGCGGCGGCGCACCTCACGGCGCTGCTGCGCCCGAAGGGCGGGGAGCAGTAGGACGTACGGGAGGGGGGGGGGGGGCCCGGCGGGTGCCGGGGGCCCCCCCCGCCGCCGGGAGC
>NZ_JBEOYE010000191.1:0-6382 GCF_040296945.1 Streptomyces sp. NPDC001941
GCGGGCGCGGTGTTTACTCTTGCCGCCGGGGCTGGGGGGTAGGGTCCTGCCCGCGGGGGCGGCGGGGGGGGGGCCCCCCCTCCCGGGCGGGGGGGGCCCCCGCGCACTCGGGCGTTTCCGCCTACTCCTGCGCCAGGCGGGCCGGGAAGCCGCCCGTCGCCACCGGGCTCCAGCGGACCGGGGTGACGCGGATCAGGGACTTGCCCTGCTTCAGCATGGCCTCCCGGTACTCCGCCCAGTCCGGGTGCTCGCCGCTGATGGTGCGGAAGTACTCCACCAGCGGTTCCACCGACTCGGGCGCGTCGATGACCTCGGCCGTGCCGTCCACCTGGACCCACGGGCCGTTCCACTCGTCCGAGAGCACGATCACGCTCACGCGCTCGTCCTTGCGCGCGTTGCGCGTCTTCGCGCGCTCGGGGTACGTCGACATCACCAGCCGTCCCGCGTCGTCCACGCCGCACGTCAGCGGGGAGCCCTGCGGGCTGCCGTCGGCGCGCCGGGTCAGCAGGATCGCGCGGTGCCTGGGCCGGACGAAGTCCAGCAACTGCTCGAGTTCCACGGGTGTGTTGGATGCGATGCTCGGGCTCATGTCCAGCACCCTACGGCAGGCGCCGGCCCGGCCGTGGGACGGCCGACACCGCGCGCCGGGCGCCCGGTGTCGGCCGCGTTCGCGGGGCGGCCCCTCAGGACGCGTACACCCGGAGGTCGGAGACCTGTCCCGCCGGCCAGCCGGTGTTGGCGGTGAAGACGAGCCGCAGGTGGCGGGTGGTCGTACCGGCGGGCAGGGCCAGGGTGGTGGTGTTCCCGGAGGCCGGGTCGAAGGTGCGGGCGGTGGCGCCGAGCAGCGGCGTGAAGGTGTTCCCGTCGGTGCTGCCGTGGACGGCGACGGTCTGGGTGCGGGTGGCCCAGGCGGGGTTCGGCGGCAGGCCGAGGACGACCCGGCGGACGCCCGTGGCGCTGCCCAGGTCGACCTGGAGCCACTGCGGGAAGGCGTTGTTGGCGCTCTCCCAGTACGTGTGCGGGTTGCCGTCCACCGCGTTGCCCGAGCCGTACACCTGCGTGTGGCTGCTCTCCGACGTCGGCCGGTTCAGCGCGAGGTCGGTGGTGGGGGAGGAGCCGGTGGTGGTCGCGGTCACCTGGCCGGACGGCGCGGAGACGGACCCGGCCGCGTCGAGGGCCTGCACGTCGAAGGCGTAGGCCGTGGCGGCGGTCAGCCCGGTCACGGTGAACGCGGTGGCGTTGCCGGCGGCGGCGCCCACCGGGGTGGCGGTGCCGCCGGTGATCCGGCGGATCCGGTAGCCCGTCACGCCCACGTTGTCGGTGGAGGCGTTCCAGGCCAGCGCCACGGTGGTGTCGGTGGTGGCGGTGACGCGCAGGTTCCCGGGCGCGGTCGGCGGCACCGTGTCGCCGCCGGTCGTGGGCGGGGTCGGGCGTACGGGAGTGAGCGCGATCTGCCCCTTCAGCATCCGGCCGCCGTCCCCGGTCAGCCGCAGGTAGTAGTCGGAGGAGCAGGCGGTGCCGTCCTCGTCGAGCGCGAGGAACCCCGACCCGGTGGGCACCCAGGCCTGGGACTCGGCGGTCTTGGCGATCTGGTTGCCCTCGTTGTACTCGTCGAACATCGAGATGTAGGCGCTCTGCACCCCGGCCCGGCCCATGTTGTAGAACTGCCGCCACATGAAGTCGCCGTGCGCGCGCTGCCGTTCGGTCACCCCGCCGGGCAGGACGCACGGCTGGTAGTCGATGCCGTGCGCGGTGCACTCGGCCAGGTCGGGCACGGTCGCCACGTTGTAGAAGTTGTCCGCGTCGGCGGCGTTGCCGATCCGGCCGACCATCCACGGCGAGAGCATGTCGAAGGCGTGGTAGACGGCCGAGAACCCGGGCCGGGAGTCCCGGTCGCCGGTGCGCCACCAGGTCGGCACCCCGCCGATCACGTAACAGCCCTGCGCCTTGAACCAGTTGACCACGTCCAGGCAGGCGTCCGGGCCGAACGGCCGCTGGTTGTCGTTGAACCCGAAGCCCCAGACGCAGGCGACGGGCTTGCCGTTCTGCCGGGCGTACGCGGGTGACGCGGTGTGCGCCCGCATCTTGTCCACCCAGTCGGCCTTGATGTCCGTCTGCATGGACGTCCAGTCGGAGACGTCGTACATCACGTAGAACTTCACGCCCTGGGACTCGGCCGCGCTCCGGACCTTGCCCGCCATCGCGTCGCGCGTGGGCCCCTCGCCGCCGGTGGGGTTGAAGCGCTGGAGCGCGGCGGCGTCGATCCCGTACTGCTTCATCCAGCGGAAGTGCACGTCGACGGTCGACTGGTCGTACGAGGAGAACAGCGCGGCCGGCTGCCCGTTGCCCAGGTTGGCGAAGGCGGTGCGGTAGGTGGCCGGGTAGTCGCGGACGTCGGGCCAGGCCACGATCGCCTTGTTGGAGGCGGACGGGGTCTGGCCCCAGTTCTGGGCCCAGTGCCACCAGCCGTTGATCGGGGCGCCGTCCCCCGCGCAGGCGAACCACCCCTGGTAGCCCACGGTCACCTTGCCGACGACGTCTCCGGGCGCACTGGCCGCGAGGGCGCGGCCCGCGAGCGGGGTCTGGCCGAGTCCGACGGCTCCCGCGACCCCCGCCGCGGTCGCGGCCTGCAGGACCGCACGACGCGTGACACCCATCTCGATCTCCTCCGGCTGGACGGCAACTCCGTTGCTGGCCCGGATTGTTGATCGCCAGCAGGGCGATGCCGTGTGCGATGCGGGAGAGCGTATTGAGGTGGACATGCAAGCGCAATAGAAAGGTGGTACCGCGCAAAAAAGAGCGGGAACGACGCAACAACGCGGGGGCAGGGCACGGGTGCGGTGGGAGCGGGGCGGGCTCAGAGCCCGGGGTCACCCGTGGCGGGCTCCGCCGTTCCGGCGCGCACCGCCTCCAACTGGGCCGCGAAGGACAGCCCGAGGAAGAGCGCGACCGAGGTCAGGTACGACCAGAGGAGCAGCGCCATGATCGCGCTGAGCGGCCCGTACACGCTGGTGAAGGAGGAACTCGCGCCGACGTACAGCGTCAGCGCCCAGGTCGCGGTGAGCCACAGCACGAGGTAGACGACCGCCCCGAAGGCCAGCCAGGTGTAGCCGGGCTGGTCGCGTCGCGGGGACAGGCGGAAGATCGCGCTGGTGGCCAGTACGGCGAGCAGCACGCCGACGGGGATGCGCAGGAGCTCCCAGGCGTGGACGGTCCCCGGGGTCAGGTCGTACACCTGGGCGAAGGCGCGGGTCAGGTCGGAGCCGAGGACGGTGAGGACGAAGCTGAGGCCGAGCGGCAGACCGGCCAGGGCCGCCATGACCAGGCCCCGGGAGTACTTCAGCAGGAACGGCCGGTCGCGTTCGTTGCCGTAGATCCGGTTGGCGCCGCGCTCCACCTGGCACAGGCTGGTCGTGATGTTGACGAGGGAGAAGGCGAGCCCCAGCCAGAGCGCCGCCTGACCCCCGTCCCCGGCGTGCCGCCGGCTCTCGCGCAGCGCCTCGTCGACCATGTCCTGGCTCGGGCCGCTGGTGATCCGGCCGATCGTCAGCTCGGCGACGCGGCCGATGCCCTCGGTGTGCAGGACGCCGGAGAGCCCGATCACGGCGATGGCCATGGGCACGATCGACAGCACGGTCTGCAGCGCCAGGGCGCGCGAGTGGCTGAAGCCGTCGGCGTAACGGAAGCGGACGAAGGAGTCGCGGGCCAGCTTCCAGCCCCCGTAGCGCCGCAGTGCGGCCCATGCCTCGTCGCCGGACAACTCCTCGCCGCGGACGTCACGTCTCTGCGGTACCCGGGTGGCGGTTCCCATCGGTCTTCCTGACTGGTGTGTGGTGATCTGGCGTGGGGTGGTCGAGTTCCTACGGAGCGTCGACGAGGAGGATGCTGTGGTCCACGTACCGCGCCGCCAGGGACCCCAGGGCGTGCAGGTCGTCGCGGGCGACGGCCAGCTGCTCCCTGAGCAGGCGCGCGGTCGGCTCGTCCGTGACGCCGCCGACGGCGGTGGCGAGGGCGTCGAACGCGGCCCCGGCCCCGTGCCAGGCGTCTGCCAGTGACGCGAGGGCCCGCGAGGTGTCCCGTCCGGTGGCGACCAGCGCGCGACAGGTGTCGTCGAGGGCGTGCGGAACGGCGAACTCGGGGTTGAGGGCGTGCAGTTCGCGCCACGTCTGGTCGTGGAGGGCGATGGTGGCGAGGACCTGTTCGTTCAGTACGGCACCCGCCACTTCCGCGGCGGCACCCTCCTGGTGGCGGTGTGCGGGGGCGAGGACGGCGTGGGCGAGCGAGACGCTGCCGGAGGTGTCGCGGGATACGGCGTGTGAGGCGTCGCGTGAGGCGTCAGTGGGGACGTTGCCCGGGGTGGTGCCGGAGGTGTTTCCCGGGGCGTTTCCCCAGGTGTTTCCCGAGGTGTTTCCCGAGGCGAAGGGGATGAGCCGGATGACCAGGGAGCCGGGGTCGTCGAAGGCCCGGCGGGCCACCAGGGCCGTCAGCCCCACGCGGACGGCCTCGCTGTGGCGCGTGAGGTCGTCGGCGAGTGCCGCGATGCGCGCGTCAGTACCTTCCTTGCCTTCCTTGTCTCGGGAAGTGCCCGCTTCTCGTACGGCCTCGGCGGCCTCGGTGAGGCGGCGCAGCTCCGCTTCGAGTTCGTCCGCGGCGCTGTCCGTACGGGACGCGAGCCCCGCGGCCTCCTTCGCCGCCACCTCGGTCTCGGCCCGGAAGGCGGCCATCAGCTCACGGAACTCCCCTGTGCCGTCAGGTGTGTTGACGAGGTGGAGCAACTGGTCGAGGCTCGCGTCGCCCAGGGCCTCGCACAGGTTCGCGAGGCTCCCCGCCCGTACCGCCGTCGCGCAGGCGGCAGGACCGAGCCGCTCCAGCCACCGCCGGGCGTGCTCGCGCGCGGCCGCCTGCGCGGTCGGCACCGCGGCGACCCCCTCCGGGAACAGGTCGGGCTGCACGCGCACTTGGGCGCAGTAGCACTGCATCACGGCCGCACTGGCGGCGGTTTCGGCGAGGGCCGTGTGCAACGCGGTCAGGTGGAAGGCGTCTTGGGACGGTACAGACGGTACGGACGGTGTGGACGGGGTGGTCATGACGGCTCCAGTCGGCTCCGGTGGGCTCTGGTGAACTCCGGTCGCAGCGAGGGGGAGGGAGAGGGGATGAGGTGGGTACGGACGCGTGGTCGGGCGGGGCACGCGCGGCCGGGCCACGGGGCGGTCACGTCCCCTGCGCGCGGAGGTCGGCGGCGAGGGCCTCGACGGCCGAGTCCAGCCGGGAGGCGGGGACGCCGTCGACGGCCGCGGCGACGACCAGGAGCTTCTCCGTGGCCGCGACGCTCAGCGGACTGCCGCCCCGGAGCCCGCGCAGCACGCCCTGGCCGGACCGGAGGCAGCGGTAGTCCTCCCCGCAGGCGCGGATGTCCTCCTCACCGGAGCCCCGGCGCAGGCGGTCGATGATGACGCGGGCCTCGGCGGGGGTGAAGGAACGCGGCAGGTCCTTGCCGAAGGTGCCGAGGAGGGCGCCGTCGTCCAGCCCGCAGATCGCGGCCATGCGGGTGTCGACCACCGCGCAGATCCGCTCTTCGAGGTACGCCTGCCAGTCCGTGCTCATGCCGTGCTCCTTCCGGTCCGTGGCGTTTACCTGCCAGACCGGTCGGCAAACCCCCGAGGGGGAGACGGTGATCGCGGGCGCGTGTCCGAGGGGCGAGCCGGCAGCCCGGGCCGCACACTGGTCACTCACCACTCACCACTCACCAGTGAGCACTCACAGCTCACCAGTCAGCACGCACCACTCAACGCCGAGTACGGCGCCACCCCTCGCAGTCCGGAGCCGCCCGATGGACACGCCCTTCTCCCTCACCTACCGACTGGACGAGACCGAGCAGCAGGTCACGGTCGACGACGTCGTGGAACTCGCGATCACCGCGCCGGACGGCCAGGCGGTGCAGCTGGCGTGGGACGAGGAGCGGGGCTGGGTGGTGCTGATGGACGTCGACCCGGAGAGCGGACCCAGCCGCGAGTTCGAGATCCGCCCGGGAGCGGCGAACCTGTTCTTCGTCCGCACGCACCAGCACCCGCGCGCGACGCCCGGCCACTGACCCGGAGCACGTGCTCTCCGGCCATTGACCCGGAGGACGTGGTCCCCGGCCGCTGACCCGGATGCCGGACTCGGCGACACCGCGGCGCCGGGGGCGGGTCCTCCGGGGGAGGAACCGTGCACTCCACTCCCGCCCCACCCCTCGCGATACACACCCTGTACCCTGCCCCGATCGTGACATCAGCCCCTGGGGAGGGGCTGTCAGACATCCCATGCCGTAGCGGTGTCAAGCTGCGGTTGGGAGGGTTGCGTGGTGTGACCAGGCGGTGGCCTCGTCGTAGGGGGTACGGGT
>NZ_JBEOYE010000192.1:0-6225 GCF_040296945.1 Streptomyces sp. NPDC001941
TCTCTGGGTGGGGGCGCGCTGGTCCACCCGGGGGGGGCGTGTTTCTGGTGGTGTGGCCCCCAACACTTACCTCACTCCGGCAAACCGGGGGGGGGGGCCCCCTATCTGAGACGTAGAGGGGGACCACCGGCGCCTTCAACTTGCCGCGATTCAGTCTAGGTAGCGGCACATCACCCGTGAACCGTCGCGCGCCAGGTGTCACCGAGCGCGACGCACGAGGTCACGCAGCACCAGCGGACCAGGAGCGCAGCCGGTCGGCGATGTCGTACACGGTCACCCTCAACAGCCGGATCTCCGTGATCAGTCCCCGCCAGGCCTCGTACGGCGCGTCCACCGGCGTGCCGGAAGCGGCGAGGTAGGCGACCGCCACGGCGTACGCGAAGAACTCGGACTCCCGGGGGAGCGGGCGCAGGAGCACGAGAGTGTCCAGGAGCGCGGCCGCGCGCCAATACGCGTCGGGGTCGTCTTCATCAAGGCTCGGGGTGCTGACGCGGTGCCGGGCGACAGCCGCGGCCAGCCCGGAGGTGTCCCGGACCGTGACGTCCTTCAGGACAGCCTCCTGCTGTTCCAGCAGCCAGCGGAGGTCGATGAGCAGCTGCACGCCTCAGGCCGCCCGGGTGTCGTGGTCTGCGGGCTCGAAGTCGGCGGCGAACGCCTCGCGGAAGCCGGGGGCGCTCCGCTGCCTCGCGGAAAGCGACGGCGGCTGCTTCCTTGAGCTCGTCGTTCTCGAGGTCGCCCGCGACCGTCGCAAGGAGGGTGTGCAGGTCCTGCCTCCGGTGGGCGGCAAGAGCGGTGAGCCGGTCGGCCGGCGCGGGGTCGAGCGCGACCTGGGGCCAGGAGCCGGGCGGCGGCCGCCATGTTCACCGGGCCTCCGTCGCCGCAGCGGGCGCCCAGGCGGCGGGCGTGGCCGGCGTCTGCGGGGCGAAGTAGAGCCGGTAGTCGGGGTGGTCCCAGGAGGCGGCGAGGTAGCGCAGGCCGTTGCCGAGACCGTCGGCGACGCCGGTGGCCCAGTCCGGGCCCCGGCCGTCCATGTGGGGGAGGATCTCGGCGTACGCGGCCGCCAGCCCGAGCGCGCCGGCGGCCAGGTTCTCCGCCGCGCCGAAATCCGGGCCCAGGGCTATCGCCCAGGTGAGGGCAGCGGCAGGCGGTTGCGACGTGATCACCAGGCCAGTGTGCCCAGCCACCGGCGCGCATAGCCATCGGTTTCCCCTTGTGCGCCGTGACAACGGCCGCCTGTTGTGCCCGCCCGGGGTCAGAGCGCAGCATGGGGGCTCTGTTGGGCAGGGGGGCGCAATCTTTCGGTGATCATGGTCCGGATCCCTGCCGTGCGTTCGGGTGCGGCCACTTCCACCAGCATGTTGACCAGGTCCGAGGCCAGGTGCCTGGCCTCGTGTAGTGGCAGGCGCATCCATGCCTCCGCGGCGTTCTGTGCCGCAATCTGGGTGCGTCGTTTGCCAGGTCCGAGCCGGTCGAACCATGCGAGGGCGAGCCAGGTCCAGGAAGCGGTGGCGAAGGCGAAGTCTTCGTTCAGGTAGGCAAGGTCGGCGCGGAACTGCGCTGCCTCGAGGGTTGCGGGGGCTGTCTCGCCGTGACGGGAGGAGAGTTGCTGCAGGATGTCGTCGGCCTCGGGTATGGCGGTGGTGAGGTTGTGTGCGCGGGCGGCGTCTTGGGCCGCGATGAGGCGTTCGCGGAGGCTGTCTGTCGGCTGGTCAGTCGCTGGTGGTGGCGGCTTGGGGGATTCTGCTGGCTGTGTGGTGCCGTCGGGCATGACCTGCATGTCGAATCGGCTTGCCGTGCGTTCGTCGCGGACGTGCACGAGACTCGGCTGGCCGCTGCCGGCGGCCTGGATGTGGAGGATGTGGACGGCGACCTGCGACGGGTCAACTCCCGTGGGGACGATGCAGGGTTCGTTGTCGAGGAAGAGCTGGCCTTCGCTGGAGATGTGGACTTGGTAGCGGGGTGTGGATGTCATGGTGTTTGGTCCCGTCGGCGTCGTGCGCGGGGCTCTTCTCCTTCGGCGAGGTCAGGCGGGGAGTCCGTGGCTGCGGAGGTAGGCGATGGGGTCGATGTCGGATCCATAGGCAGGTCCGGTGCGGGCCTCGAAGTGCAGGTGCGGGCCGGAGACGTTACCGGTGGCGCCCGAGAGGCCGATCTGTTGTCGGGGTTTGACGGTCTGGCCTCTGCCGACGGTGATCTTCGAGAGGTGGCCGTACTGGGTGTACTTTCCGTCGCTCATCTTGAGGACGACGTTGTTGCCGTAGGCGCCGCCCCATCCGGCTTCGACGACGGTGCCAACGCCGACGGCCTGGACGCGGGTGCCGGTGGCGACGGGGAAGTCGATGCCGGTGTGGCTCCCGGAGGACCACATGCCGCCGCCGGCCTTGTACGCAGTGGTGACGCGGGAGTTCTCTACGGGCAGTGCCCATGATCCTTTGCCGTGGCTGGTGGTGGCGTTCTGCGCGGCGTCGCACCCTGAGGTGGTGGTGAGGACGGCCTTTTTGCCCCAGCTCTTGACGACGAGTTTGCCAGCGGTCTCCTCCCACTTGGCGTAGGCATCGGGGAAGCCGGATCGTTGGACGTTCTGGGCGGCTTGGGTGAGTGGTTTGACCTGCCACTTGTCTACCTTGGCCAGGCGTTCGAAGAACGAGTTGGCGGCGTAGATGGGGTCGGTGACTTGAGCGATGGTGCCCCATCCCTGTGACGGCCTTTGCTGGAAGAGTCCCTGGGAGTCGCGGTCTCCGTAGTGGAGGTTCTTGAGCATCGACTCCTGGATGGCGGTGGCCACTGCGATCACCGCGGCACGGGGTGGCAGCCCGCGGCTGCGGGCGACGTTGGTAATCACGCTGGCGTTGCGCTGCTGTTCCTCGCTCCAGTTGACGCTTTGCTGTCTGCCTTGGGGGTTGAGGGGCACGGTGATTGGTGCCCCGGGTGCAGCGGCTGCGGGCTGCTGTTCGTTGCTGGTTGTCTGTATCGGCGGGCTGGCGGGTGAGCAGGAGTCCTCCCATGCTGGGCTGCCGTTCGCTCCTCCAGCGCCCAGCATCAGCGGCAGGCAGAGGGTTCCGGCGCATGCTGCCGCTACCGCCCCTCCGGTGACGGCGATGGATTTGCTCATGTCTCGATCCCCAGTCGTTGGTGCGTGTCCCGTCACGAGGGACGGGACACGCAATTCCCGTGCCATGGGGTGAGCCCGTCGAGCCGGACGTCCCAGGGCTGCGAATGCGCTTCTAGCTGGCCGTGTTCTGTACGGCTAGCGTCTGCGCCGAGTGAGAGCAGCAGGGAATCAACAACTTGCGCCGAATTGTATGGCATTGGATTACGGAAGCGTCAATGCGTCAACTGAGAGGCTTCTAGCCGTCTCCCCCGTTGTTCTGCTGGTGACGATTCGGCACCGTGCGCTGATTTGTCGCTGTCGAGACTGGCCGCTCGGATCCGAATCTGATCCGGGCAGGCTCTCGCGTTCGGGAGGGAAATCGTGCAGGGGATTCAGCAGGTGGTACAGCTCGCAGCCGAGGGCGGCATCGGCTCGATAACCGATGGGATCGCGCCTAATTGGGGTGTGTTCGGTGCGCTGGGAACCAAGGCGAAGATCATCGTTGGCGTGGTCATGGCTGGCGCTGTTCTCTTCCTCCTTGGCAGTGCCATCGTCGGAGCTGTTCATATTCGCGTCGGAAATCAGCAGCACAACACGATGGAGACGAAGAAGGGCCAGACCATGGTGGCCAGTTCCCTTCTCGGCCTCTTCGCGGTCGCGTCCATGTCGACCCTTTTCGGAATCGTCTACGGGTTTGGGATCTGATGGCTGCGCAAGAGAAGCAGGTCGGGACTCACAGCCTGACAGCCAAGGCACGGGACAACGCCGGCTCGGGAGCGGTGTCCCCCTGGCGTCGGCTGAAGGTCGGCTCGATCGTCCTGGGTGTCGTGTTGGTGCTCGGGGTGGTGCTGAGTGTGATCGGCCGCGGCCAAGGCCCAGCCGGCACGAGCCCTGCCGGAGCTCCGGCGCAGTCCACGCCGACGTCCCGGGCTGGTGGCAGTGGGCCGGGCGTCAGGGCCAGAGCCGTCAAGGGCGGCGTTCCGGTGGGCTACCCGCGTTCCAGGGATGGAGCCGCGGCGGCCGCCGTTAACTACCAGGTGGCCCGCTCCTCTCCCGGGTACTTCACCGACCCGGCGCTGCGTGCCCAGGTGCTGAAGACGGTGATGACGTCGACTGCTCTGGCCAGTCAGCAGGCTCAGGACGACCAGTCCTGCAAGGCCCTTCTGGCTGCCCTCGGCGTGAGCGGGCAGGCGGCCCCCGACATGGTGATGCGCGCCGCGGCACTGGGCACCAGCGTGCGGGCGTACTCCGAGGACACCGCAACGGTCAGGGTCTGGATGAGCCAGGTCGTGGGGGTCCCTGCGGAGAAGTCGAGGATGCCTGTCTCCGGTAACTGGTCCACGTACACGTTGATCCTGCAGTGGCAGGACGACGACTGGAAGATCGCGACGATCGATCTGGCTGACGGCCCTACCCCGCTGGTCGCACCCGATCAGTCCCCCTCGTCCACGGACGAAATGCGACTGGCCAACCAGGAATTCGAGGCACCGCGCTATGCAGGCTGAATCTCTGCTCAAGCGGCTGGCGCCGGTTCTCGCGGCCGTCGTGTTCGCGACGGTATTCGTGGTAGCAGGTCCGAACCCGCCGCGGGCTGAGGCGCTTCCCAATCCGTGCAACCTGTCCGGGGGGAGAGCGATTTGCGGCAAGGTCGAGGAAGGCGCGAAGTGGCTTTACGAGAAGTCTGGTACCGGCTCGCTCGTCGAGGGCGTCAGTGAAGCCGTAGATTTCGCCAGCGACCCGCTGGGATACATGGAACAGAAGCTGCGCCAGGGCACCAAGAGTATGTTCGGGGCCTTCGGTGAAGAACTCACCGGGAAGAATCCGAACGAATCCGAGAAGGGGAAGGCCGGGAAGAATAAGGATGGCACGCCGTGACAGAGATCGATTGGGGTAACCCCGGGTTTCTTCGTCTCTATGGCATGATCTTTGCCCTCGCAGCGGTTTTCACCGTGACCCAGTGGCTCATCTCGGTGGTGAAACGGGTCGTCCGCGGTGTGTCCCCCGCTCAGGCCGCCATGGAGAATGTCGGCTACCTCTTGATGTCAGTGGTCGTGGCCGGGTTCATGCCCGCCACGGTGATGCTCGTCGTCGACTTCATCGACAGTGCGGCCGAAACGATTCTCGGCAGCTACATCACAGAGGTGTTTTCCGGCGGCCTAGCGATCTTCGCTGCCTTCGCAGCCATTTCCATGATGGCGCCCGGCTTCGGAACGGTCATTGCCATCCCGATCGGCCTGGCGGTTCTGTTCGCGGTCCTCGGCCTGTGGGTCATGCTTGTCGTACGCGACGCGCTCATCCTCCTCGGGCTGGTCTTCGGTCCGATTGTCTTCTCCGGCCTGGTGGACAAAGACCTGTGGGGCCATACCCGCAAGTGGGTAGGCGTCATGGGCGGAATCATCGCCAGCAAGCTGGGCATCTACATCGCCCTCGCCCTGGCGGGCGCCCTGCTCGACGCTCTCGTCGACTCCAGCCACGACATGACTCTGCCGCAGGCCATCGGCACCTGCCTCACCTTCGTGTCCCTGCTGTTCATCGCTCTGTTCATGCCTTTCCAGATCGCGAAGTGGCTGCCGATCGTCGGTGACGAGATCCAGGCCATGGCCCACATCAAGGACGAAGCCGGCCAGCGGGCCAAGGCCGCGGCCCAGCAGGGCAAGCAGAAGCAGAGCGATCTGCAGACACAGGCCGGGAAGAGTCCGGGCGGCGCCGGAGGCGGCGCCGCGGGAGCGGCCGCCAAGGCCGCACCACCTGCCGCAGCGGCGATGGCCGCCAAGGAGGCCGGAGACCAGCTTCGCGACCAGGCGGTGCAGTCCGCGAAGGACGGCGCGAACAACGCCGCCGCCGACGGGGGCGGGAACCAACAGGGCGGGAGTGGGCAGGCCGACGGCTCGGGCAAGGGTCAGAGCTCCGGCGGCGGGGAAAGCAGCGCCGGCGCAGGCCGTGCCGGCTCCGGCGGAGGACCTGGGGTTGCCCGGCGCCCGGCGCCCGCGCCGCCCCCGCGGCCGAGAACGCAAGGGCCCCGACCCGGCGGCGCTGCCCCCCCGCCCCGGCCCGGCCGCCCGGCGCCCCCGCCACCCCCCCCCCCCTCCCCGCCTCCCCCGGGCGGGCGGCTGCGGGGTTTGACCGCTCACCAC
>NZ_JBEOYE010000193.1:0-6199 GCF_040296945.1 Streptomyces sp. NPDC001941
ACCCGCACACGCTCGGCCATCCCACCATTCTGGCAACCAACAACCACTCATCAGCCCCATGTTGGGGCGAACGTTGCCTGATGCGGCACTAGGTGTGTTGTCCCGGGACGTTGGGGCGGTGTGCAGGTAGTAGCGCTGGAGGTAGCCGAACCGCACCGACCTGCATCGTCGCGCGCTTGGTAGGGAAGGGTGGCGTTCATACCCCCGCTTGCTATCGCGCTGATCACGACACTTGTCTATCGGTGACGTCGTGGCGCACCGCGATCTGCGGGTGGATCATTACGTGGATGCCGTGGTCTTGGCGGCACTGCTCCTTACGCCAGAGGTCAGGGGTACATACACGCGGATGGTTGATCACTTTCGTACCGGGTGAGCCTGACCCTTGAAGTCCGCCTGACGACCTCGACGACGGAAGGGCTGAAGGTCCAGCCTTCCTCCTCTCCGTGGGGTGCGCACTCACATGTCCGGTGTGCCGCCCAGATCCCGCCCTGTGCTCTGTCCGGGGCACCCCGATCCGTCACGGGCCGGCGAACGCTGCGGCTAGCGGGTCGTCCACCACGTTGCAGCGGCACCGCCCGCCGTGGTGATCAGTCCCACGAGCCAACCGGGTATGTGCTGCACGGTCAAGTGCAGTCCACCAACACGTAGTTCGAGGGCAGGCTGTGCCGTGGCTACCTCGGATCTGCGACTCATGACGATGCTTCCTCTCGGGCACAGGCCGAGGATTTCCCGACGTACGGAGGCTATTGCGGAGCTTGGAGTTAACCGGTGGAGTATCGGCCGTTTCATGGCCCGGCGCTGGCTTGTCGGGGCTGCTGTAGATCTCTTCTCCGACAAACACCCCTGGTTACGGCTCTGGTGGGTTCGCAGCCCTAGTGAAGCACGCTGATACCTCGGCCTGTCACGAGCCGCAGCTGCACAAAACCCGAGGTCGCAATTTGACAGTCTGCACATATACGCAGGCAGGTCATGTCGTTTCGGCAGGTGGCGCTTGCGAAGGTGCCTAGTCGGTGTGCTGCCACTCCATCTGCGAGGTGCCGCCCCACATGCGCGTGTACGTCCCCCCGACCCTCCAGGCGGGGGCCGCAGCATGAGACGCACGCTGATCACGACGTGCGTGGACCAAGACCGCGCACTCATCACGCTTCACCGCTTGGCCGCAGCGGTGACCCGAGGTGGAGTCGCCCAGCGCTACGGCGTGCGCATCCGCCCCATGCCGCACGTGGGCGGACGGTGGGGCGTGTACCTCGCTGACCGGATGCCCGACGACGACCCGCCCGACGCGTGGACGCGCGCTGTGATCCGGGCGAACGTCGCCGCGTAACAGGACAGCCCCGCTAGCTCCCCGTGGGGGCGGTGCTAGCGGGGCTCTGTCGGTGGTGTCGGTTCAGCCCTTAAGGCTGTCTACGAATGACTGCCAGGCGTGCGCGCTCGCTACGATCTGCGGACCCGGCCGCTTGCTGTCCCGGACGGGTACCAGGTTGGCAACGTGGTCTTGGACCTCTACGCAGTCGTGGTTCGAGTTGCTGTAACTGCTCTTGCGCCAGACGGGCTTAGGCATAGCTCCCTGCCGTTTCGGTGATCAGTGCGGTGGACTCGTGCTCGGAAAGCGCCGCGTCCCAAGTGGCCTGGTAGGCGGCTCGGTACTTGGCTGTTTCCGCCTCTTTGTCGAGGTACAGGGCTCCGGTGAAGCCGTCTGTGTAGACGGTGTCCGGTTCGGTGGCGGTGCCGTCACCGTTGGTAGGGAAGCGAAGGACCGTGTACGGGCCGCTCAGGACTCCGAGGTGCAGTCCCGCAGCAAAGGGCACGATACGGATCGTGACGTGCGGCAGCCTCCCCATTTCCATCAGGTGCCGAAGCTGACCGCCCATGGCGTGTTTGCTGCCGATTTGCCTTCGAAGAACGGCTTCGTCCAGCAGCACACGGAGCAACGGCGCTCCGGCAACGCGTGTGAGAAGCACCTGCCGTGCGACCCTCAGCGCTACGCGAGCAGCCACAAATGACTCATCGGCCGTTGGGTGTCCAGCGTTGATGATCGCCCGTGCGTAGTCCGCTGTCTGGAGCAGACCCGGGACGAGATCCCGCTCGTACGTGTCGAGGTGAGAAGCGGCTTCCTCAAGCCCGATGTACAGATCAAACGATTCGGGGATCGCCTCTCCGTAGGCATGCCACCAGCCGCGCGCCTTGGTCTCTTTGGCGAGGCCCATCAGTGCTTGGGTGATCTCCGGTTCGGCGCCGTACAGCCGGCACATTGCTTCGACGTCAAGGCTCCGTAGGGAGGTCTGGCCCGACTCGATGCGCCACATCTTCGCTTCGGACCATTCCAGGTACCTCGCGGCGCTCCGCACTGTGTACCGCGCCGACTTCCGTAACTGGGCCAGGTGGCGGCCAAGCTGACGCCGCGGAACGGTGGAGCCGGTTCGGTGACTCTCCGTCATGGCGTGCCCCTCTCTGTCTCTCATTATGAAGGACCGCGCCCACTCGAAATGCGTGCTCTCGACCGCGCGGTTTGCAGTACACCCCTAGTTCGTGGCTGTTTCGCTGTGAAGTCTTGCAGACCGGGCCGTGCAGCCGCATCGTGAGAGGGCGATTCCGCCTCCAACTCCCCATCCGTGGAAGGTTGTCGGGTAAGCCATGCCCTTAAGGCCCCTCCGTCAGGAGCACCGAACCCAAGCGATCAACGGTAGCCACTACGTGAACGTGGTCATTGGCGAGGAAGCGCCGTGACTAGCCAACTGGAACCGGCGGGCTACTGGTGCGAAGCGCTCGCGGAAGGGGTGGTGTACGGGACGCACGAGACCGTCCCGTACGTACTCGGCACCTTCCAGACGATCTCGCCGAAGCTTGCACTGCGCTGGTTACAGGGCGAGGCCGCGCGTATCGCGGACCGGCTCGACCCCGATCCCGAGCACTCCGCGTGGGCCCAACCGTGGATGAGGGTCATCCCGACCCCGCTCCCAGACAGCCCCACCCAACTGCGCTGCTGGGCCAGCGACCCCGAGGGGGAACACGCGGCGCGCGAACAACTTCGGGACGGCGCCCCGCTGTCCTTGGTGATCCCCGATATCGGTTGCTCGTACATCTTCACCGCGTGGCCCGTGAACATCCCTGCCCCCACGACGCATGCCGCCGCCGGGCAGGCCACAAACCCCCGTCCTGGTCACACGAGCCACAGGAGGACCCGTCGCACCGCGGGGTGGCTCTTGCGGCCGGGACGGGGCCCCCAGACCTGACGACATTCCGCACTCGGCGGGGGACATCCCCGGGGCGCCGGTACCACTCACAGCCGGTAGCCCACCGAGGGCGGACAGCTTGACCCCGCGTGACGAACGGGGCGGAGTCGAGCACCCCGAGCCCATCCGTGAAAGACGAGCGAAGGAGAGATCGTGATCACCCTGCCGACCCCCGCGCGCATCGGCGAGCGCGCCCAACAGATCCTGACCGCCATCGAGGCGGACCCTGAGTTCGCGGCGTTCAGGGCGGCGAGTCTCAAGTACGACGCCGACTGGACATGCTTCACCGGCTCCGTGGTCATCGCCCAGTACGACCAGAAGGAGGACGCACCGAGCCTGTTCGCCGAGGGGCTACGCGCGCTCTGCCTCAAGGCCGCCGTGTACGAGACGACCCACGACGAGAACGCGGCCGAGATTCCCGTCTCCGTACCGGTGGACGAGATGACGCACGCGATGATCGCGCAGCCGCAGCTCCTTGCCCGCATCACGCGGCGCGTCGGCGTCTCGATCATCCACCAGACCGACCAGGAACACACCGACTGGCGCCCCGGCGACTACACGGACCAGGCGTACCGCGCGGCCTGGCGCGACCCGGACCCCCGGTACTGGATTCCCGCCGAAGAGGTGGCTCGCCGGCTCGCGTGGCTGAACGAGAAGTACGAGTCCATCGGGCTCCGCGAGGAGGGACAGGCGCACTCGTTCAGGTTCGGCCTGGACGAGCGCGACCCCGTCCCCGCGTAGCTCAGGCGAGGGCTTGCCGCATCACAGTGAGCGGGTCCAGCTCGGGGAACCGCACCCGTACCTGTTCCTGCGCCTGAGAGATCAGGTCGTCGAGCAGCACGGGGGCGGCGCCCCACAGGACAGCGCGCAGGTATGTGACCACGTCGGAAGGGTCGGGCGGCAGTTCCAGCTCAATCGTCAGCGGTGCGCCCTCGCTCTTGTAGCGCCCCGCGGGCAGCCCGACCTTTTCGGGGTGGACACACACCGGTGTCCCGTCACTCAGGTACCGGTGCCCGTCCGCCTTGCTGAACGGGCACTCCGAGGTCGGGCGCTCGAACACATCGAACTCCCCCACGGAGTAGAGCCGTGACGGGCAGACACCGCACGCCAAGTGGTGCACGTCGCTGCTCACGAAAGGCTCGGGCATGCCGCGAGCCTAGCTGTCACCAGCACCACGAACACCCGCCTCGGACCGCACCGTCCCTCTCACGGGGGACGAGCGCCAAGGGCGGGTCGCAAGACCCGCTGCCGGACCGCCGGGCGTGTTCATCAGCGGATGAGGGGCCGCCCCGCGGTGCGCACCGCGAGTAGGTTCCGCCACCCCTGCCCCGTCCGTCCCGTCGCTCCTCCGCTGCGGACGGGCGGGGCAGCCTCACCACCACTACCGATCACCACTGGAGGGCACCATGGGTAAGGACCAAGTGAACGGCTACGACGTGGCGGGCCAGGAGATCATCACCCCGCGCGACGAGCCGCCGGAAGACACGCCCGAGGAGAACGGGGATGACGACTGACCCCATGCCCGGTTCGGGAGACGGCAGCGCCCGCCGAACCGCCCGCAAGTTCCTGTTGCGGGGCTTCCCGGAAGCTTTCGAGCTGTCGTGGCTGTGCGACGTACACAAAGATCCGGACGCCATGATCCCGGTACTCCGGTCTCGCTACATCTGCGAGCACTGCCAGCGTGGGCGCCCTCGCATCTGAGAGACGGCCCCGGCTGACGTTCACCTGAGCGCCGGTCGGGGCCCGCGCCTTCCTCGGCTACTCGGTGCCCGGCTCGCCCTTCGGCGGTTCGGCGACGTATGAGCCGCGGCCCCACTCGGTGACGATCATTCCCCGCTCGCGCAGCACCCGCACGGCGCGGCGGGCAGTCTCGCGGGCCACCCGGTACTGCTCGCACAGCTCGGCATCCGATGGAATGCGGTCCCCGGCGGCGAGCTTGCCCGACCGGATATCCGCGGTCAGCGCATCGAGCACCCGCATGTAGGGGGCGTAGGGGGTGTTCGGGTCCGGGCGCTCAGGCATGGGGAGAGCGTAGACACCAAGCCAAATCCGGGCGACTTAGACAGGCATACCAGTTAGACAGGTAGACGAGTTAGACGTGTTGCGTTTAGCGTCATTGCCCGAACACGACAACGCCCCGACAGACCGTTGCGACCGGTCCGCCGGGGCTACGCCGATCAGCTAATAGGAGCTGAACGACTTATGCGCGATTTTATAGCCCTGACCACGGGTGGGGTGCTGCTCTTGGGGGCTCTCACCCTCTGCGCCCTTGCCCTCGCCAGCTCGCCGAGCAGACCACGCGGCAAGCACGCTGCCGGACGAACCCTCGTCGAACCGTCCACGGCCCCTCGCGCCCGTGGGTGGAGGACCCCGGAGCCCCCGCACGTCACCGCGCTGCGGGAATGGCTTGCCGACGAGTCCGCACCGCTGCGGTTCAAGGCCGAGCGCATCACGGCACCTCTCACGGAGCACACGCTTGAACTGCGAGCCATCAAGGAACGGCGCCGTGCCGTGGAAGCTGCGGCCGATGGTCGGGAGTACCCCTACAGCTACCCCGGGGCCCCGTTCGCCAGCTCCGCGTTCGGTACGGCGGGGGTGTCGGCATGACCCGCGATTGGCTGCGAGGCGAGCCCGTCAGCACCACCCGAGCCGTTCAGTGCGTCTGTGGCTGCGCCAGCACCGTCCCCGTGCCCGTGGGCCACGTGCCGAGGGCGAGCGGACCGGATGTGACGCAGTACGCCTGCCCGGACCACGTGCACGACTACCCGCCGCGCGCGGTCTGGGACGAGCTGCCCGTGATGCGGCGCTGACCGGCCGAAACGCCACCGCGGCATGCGAGCGACGTGATAGGCAAGTGATGATCTTGTGTACCACTAGGGCGTGTCTGATGGCTCTTGTCCGGAGGGTGGATCTGCTGCTGTTCCGGGCAGGGGCCTGGCATGGTGCGTCGGCATGAACTGAGCAAT
>NZ_JBEOYE010000194.1:0-6030 GCF_040296945.1 Streptomyces sp. NPDC001941
GCGGCGTGCGCCCGGGTGGCGGTGGTGCGCGCCGTGCGCGGCCGGGCGGCGGGAGCAGTCGGGCGGGGGCGGCGGGCGGGGGCGCATGACCGGGCTGCCGGGCGGAAAGAAAAGGCGGGAGGAGCCGGAAGGAACACCGGCACGGCCGCCGCGCACCGGGGCGGTTCCGGGCCCGTCCCGCAGATGATTGCCCCAGGTACCGATGTCGTAGGGTCGGGGAGCGAGCGCACCGTCGGCGACCCGTGCCGACGGCAGACACCCGAGGAGCCGCCGTGACGCAGGTGCCGCAGGTCCCGTCGACCGAACCCGAGCTGAGCGGGGTGCGCAACTTCCGCGACGTGGGCGGGCTGCCGACCGTCGACGGCCGCCGGGTGCGTCCGGGCGTGCTCTTCCGCAGCGGCCACCTGGCGCACGCCACCGCCGAGGACGCGGCGTTCCTGGCGACGCTGGGGCTGCACACCGTCTTCGACTTCCGCAACGCGGCCGACCAGAAGCTGGAGGGCCCGGACGTCGAGCTGCCGGGGGTGCGCAACGTGAACATCCCGCTGACCGACCCGGCCGACGGCGCCGAGTTCTGGAAGATGGTGCGCGACGGCAACACCGCGGAGCTGCGCGGCCTGCTGGCCGACGGCAAGGCCGCCCGCCGGATGTCGGACACGTACCGCGTGATCGTCAGGGAGCGCACGGCCGACCACGGCCGGGTGCTGCGCGCCCTGGCCGAGGACAGCGTCCCCGCGCTGATGCACTGCGCGGCGGGCAAGGACCGCGCGGGCCTGTCGATCGCGGTGACGCTGCTGGCCGTGGGCGTGGAGCGGGACGCGATCGAGGCGGACTACCTCAAGTCCAACGACCCGCACCGCCGCTACAAGGTGCGCCGCTCCAGCTCCGCCGCCGACGCGATGTCGCCGGAGGTGATGGAGCTGCTGGCGCCGCTGTTCGACGCGCGCGCCGAGTACCTGGGCGCGGCCTTCGAGACGATCGAGGAGACCTGGGGCTCCACCGACCGCTACCTGTCCGAGGGCCTGGGCCTGGACGACGCGGCCCGCGAGCGGCTGCGCGAGCGCCTGCTGGAGGGCTAGGGCCTCTGACAGCGGGCGCCCGCGCTCACTTCTCGCCGACCGTGAAGATCAGGTACAGGAACGCGGCGAACAGGTGCCCCGCCACCAGGTAGGCGAACAGCCTGATCACCAGGCCCCGCGGGAACTTCGTCTCCAGCTTCTTCGCGTCGATGCGCTGGGCGCCGTCCTCAGCCATGGCGTTCCTCCTGGAAGTGCGGGTCGGGGCTCTGCAGCAGGGTGTGTACGAAGAGCAGCTCGGCGCCGCCGCGGGAGGCGGCGCCGATGCGGTGCGGGGTCAGCGAGTCGAAGTGCGCGCTGTCACCGGGGTCGAGCAGGTGCGTGGTCTCGCCCAGGGTCAGCCTGAGCCGGCCTTCGAGGACGTACAGCCACTCCTCGCCGGGGTGGACGCGCACCAGGTCGCCTTGGGCGCCGTGGGGGACGTTCACCCGCAGGGCCTGCATCGCGCGGCCCGCGCCGCCCGCCCTGCGGTAGCTCCAGCCGTCGGCCTCGGCGGGGCCCATCAGCCCGGCCCTGATGACGGGCTCGCGCTCGGGGGGTGTCTCGCCGAGCAGCTCGGAGACGGTGGTGCCGTAGATCCGGGCCAGGCCCAGCAGCATCGGCAGCGACGGCTGGCGGCGGCCCGTCTCCAGGCGGGAGAGGTGCGCGGGCGACAGTCCGGCGCGCTGGGCGGCGGCCTCCAGGGTCAGTCCCCGGCGGCGGCGCAGCGCCCGCAGCTGGGGGGCGACGTCCGGCAGCGCTTCGGGCGTACCCTCGACGCCGGGGGCCGCTCCTCCGTCAGGAAGGCTCATGCCTCCATTGGGCCAGGGAACGTGCCTCCGAGGCAAATTTCTTGCCTCGGAGGCAAAAAGTCCCGCGGAAGGATCGCCGCGGAATCCCGGTACGGACCGGTCAGCGGTTGGCCACCGCCTGCTTGACCAAGGTCTTGCCGAAGTCCCACATCAGTCCGCCGCCGCCGTGCGCGTCGTCCATGACGGCCTCGAACGCGGCCACGAACCGGTCCACCTCCGCCTCGCCCACGACCAGCGGCGGAATGAGCTTGATCACCTCCAGGTGGTCGCCGGAGACCTGGGTCAGGATGCGGTGGCGCTGGAGCAGCGGCACCACCACCATCTGCGCGAACAGCCCCTTGCGGGCCGCCTGGAGCATGGTCCAGCGACTGCGCAGGCCAAGGGAGTTGGGCCTGCCGAACTCGATGCCGACCATCAGGCCCCGGCCCCGCACGTCGTGCAGCAGCTCGTAGCGCGGGATCAGCGCCGCCAGGCGGGACTTCAGCAGCTCGCCGGTGGCCCGGGCGTTCTCGACGACCTTCTCGTCCTCCATCACCGACAGGACCGCGAGCCCGGCGGCCATGGCCTGCGCGTTGGAGCCGAAGCTCGCCGAGTGGACCAGCACCCGGTCCATCGACGAGTAGACCTTCTTGAAGATCCAGTCCTTGCCGAGGGTCGCGCCCACCGGCACGTAGCCGCCGGACAGTGCCTTGGCCACGCACACCAGGTCCGGCTCCACCCCGGCCTCGTGCTGGTACGCGTAGAAGTCGCCGGTCCTGCCCAGGCCGGTCTGCACCTCGTCCGCGATCAGCAGCGCCCGGTACTTGTGCAGCAGCTCCTGCGCCGCGTACAGGAACCCGGGCGGCGCCTCGTGCACGCCCTTGCCCTGGATGGGCTCGACGACGAACGCCGCCACGTCGCCCTTGCGCAGCTCCCGCTCCAGCGCCGCCAGGTCGCCCAGCTCGACGGCGGTGTCGGGCAGCAGCGGCGCGAAGCCGTCCCGGAAGCCGTCCTCGCCGTTGACCGAGAGCGAACCGGTGGTCAGTCCGTGGAAGGCGTGCGCGCAGTACAGGATCCTGGGCTTGCCGGTGGCGTACCGGGCGAACTTCAGCGCGGTCTCCACCGCCTCGGTGCCGCTGTTGCCGAAGAACACCCGGTCCAGGTGCGGGCTGTGGGCGAGCAGCTTCTCGGCGAGCAGCCCGGGCAGCGGCTGGCAGTCGAAGCGGGTCAGGTCGGCCAGCGAGGCGTCCAGCACGTCGTGCAGGGCCTTGCGGACCACCGGGTGGTGGCGGCCCAGGCCCATCACGCCGAAGCCGGCCAGCATGTCGAGGTAGTCGTGCCCCTCGGAGTCCCAGAAGTACGCGCCCTCGGCCCGCTCGTAGACCTTGTCGAAGCCGATGGTGTGCAGCATCCGCGGCAGCTGGTGGTTGAGGTGCCTGGCGTGCAGCTCGTAGCGCTCGGCGCCGCGTTCGGCGAGCAGCCGGGCCAGGTCGAACTCCTTGCTCATCGATCGTTCTCCTCGTGTGCCAGTGCGGCACTGATCCGTCCGGCGATCTCGACCGGAGTGAGCCCGATGTCGGCCAGCACCTCGGCGCGCTTGGCGTGGGCGAGGAACTGCTCGGGGATGCCGAAGGTGCGCAGCCTGACGTCCACCCCGGCGTCGCGCAGCGCCTGCCCGACGGCCCAGCCGACGCCGCCGGTGCGGCTGTTGTCCTCCACCACGGCCACCAGCCGGTGCGCTTCCGCCAGCGGCGCGAGCGCCTCGTCGACCGGCTTGACCCAGCGCGGGTCCACCACCGTGCACCGCACCCCGCGCCCGGCGAGCAGCTCCGCGGCCTGCAGGCAGACCGGGGCCATCACGCCGACCGCGACGAGCAGCACCTCCGGCTCCTCGTCCCGGTGCAGCACGTCCAGGCCGCCGATCCGGCCCAGCGCGGGCAGCGGCTCCCCCACCGACTCCTTGGGGAAGCGCACCAGGGTCGGCGCGTCGTCCACGGCGACCGCCTCGCGCAGCTGGGCCCGCAGCTCGTCGGCGTCGCGCGGGGCGGCGATGCGCAGCCCGGGCACGACCTGGAGCACCGAAAGGTCCCACATCCCGTTGTGGGAGGGGCCGTCGGGGCCGGTGACCCCGGCGCGGTCGAGCACGAAGGTCACCCCGCAGCGGTGCAGCGCCACGTCCATGAGCAGCTGGTCGAAGGCCCGGTTGAGGAAGGTGGCGTAGACGGCGACCACCGGGTGCAGCCCGCCGGTGGCGAGCCCGGCGGCCGAGACCGCCGCGTGCTGCTCGGCGATGCCCACGTCCCACACCCGGTCGGGGAAGCGCGCGGCGAACGGGCCGAGGCCGACCGGGTGCAGCATCGCCGCGGTGACCGCCACCACGTCGGGCCGCTCCTCGCCGATCCGCACGATCTCCTCGCCGAACACCGACGTCCAGGACGGGCCGCCGGACGGCGTCAGCGGCTCGCAGGTCAGCGGGTCCATCGCGCCGACGGTGTGGAAGCGGTCGGCCTCGTCCTGCTCGGCGGCCGGGTAGCCGCGGCCCTTCTGGGTGAGGCAGTGCACCAGGACGGGCCCGTGGAAGCGCCGGGCGCGGACCAGCGCCGACTCGACGGCCGCGATGTCGTGGCCGTCGATGGGGCCCAGGTACTTCAGGCCCAGGTCCTCGAACATGCCCTGCGGCGCGAAGGCGTCCTTGAAGCCCTTCTTGGCGCCGTGCAGCGACTCGTACAGCGGCTGGCCGATCACCGGGGTCTGCTGCAGCACCGTCTTGCCCCAGGCCAGGAAGCGCTCGTAGCCGTCGGTGGTGCGCAGGGTGGCGAGGTGGTTGGCCAGGCCGCCGATGGTGGGCCCGTAGGAGCGCTCGTTGTCGTTGACCACGATGATCAGCGGGCGGTCCTTGGCCGCGGCGATGTTGTTCAGCGCCTCCCAGGCCATGCCGCCGGTGAGCGCCCCGTCGCCGATGACGGCGACGACATGGTCCTCGCGGCCGAGCACCTCGTTGGCCTTGGCCAGGCCGTCGGCCCAGCCGAGCACGGTGGAGGCGTGGGAGTTCTCGATGACGTCGTGCTCGGACTCCTCGCGGGAGGGGTAGCCGGACAGGCCGCCCTTGCCGCGCAGCTTGGAGAAGTCCTGGCGCCCGGTCAGGATCTTGTGCACGTAGCTCTGGTGACCGGTGTCCCACAGGATCCGGTCGACGGGCGAGTCGAAGACGCGGTGCAGGGCGACGGAGAGCTCCACCACCCCGAGGTTGGGGCCGAGGTGGCCCCCGGTTCTGGCCACCGCCTGGACCAGGAACTGCCTGATCTCACCGGACAGTTCGTCCAGCTCCGGATAGGAGAGCGCCTTCAGGTCCTGCGGGCCCCTGATGTTCTCCAGCATCGTCATGCTCGGTCCCCCAATCGGATCGGATCCGGTCTCAGCTCACGGTGACCGCGGGCGGTCCGGAGGGCGTGCCGTCCTTCTCCATCTGCTCGGCGAGCTTCAGCGCCTCGTCGATCAGCGTCTCGACGATCTTGGACTCGGGTACGGTGCGGATCACCTCGCCCCTGACGAAGATCTGGCCCTTGCCGTTGCCGGAGGCGACGCCCAGGTCGGCCTCGCGGGCCTCGCCGGGCCCGTTGACGACGCAGCCCATGACGGCCACCCGCAGCGGCACCTCCATGCCCTCCAGGCCCGCGGTGACCTCCTCGGCGAGCTTGTAGACGTCCACCTGGGCGCGTCCGCAGGACGGGCAGGAGACGATCTCCAAGCGGCGCCGACGCAGCCCCAGGGACTCCAGGATGGAGATGCCGACCTTGACCTCCTCGGCGGGCGGGGCCGACAGGGACACCCGGATGGTGTCGCCGATGCCCTCGGAGAGCAGTGCGCCGAAGGCCACGGCGGACTTGATGGTGCCCTGGAAGGCCGGGCCCGCCTCGGTCACACCGAGGTGCAGCGGGTAGTCGCACTGCGCGGCCAGCTGCCGGTAGGCCTCGACCATGACGACCGGGTCGTTGTGCTTGACCGAGATCTTGATGTCCCGGAAGTCGTGCTCCTCGAAGAGGGACGCCTCCCACAGCGCGGACTCCACCAGCGCCTCGGGGGTGGCCCTGCCGTACTTCTTCAGCAGCCGGGCGTCCAGGGAGCCGGCGTTCACGCCGATGCGGATCGGGGTGCCCGCGTCCTTGGCGGCCCGCGCGATCTCC
>NZ_JBEOYE010000195.1:0-6014 GCF_040296945.1 Streptomyces sp. NPDC001941
GAACCGAACACCGACACCAGATTCGCCAACGCCCCATGCCCCACACCCACACCCTTCGGCCGACCAGTCGACCCAGACGTGTAGATCACATAGGCCAATGCGTCTCCGGAGAGATCGAGTTGGGCTGGCGCCTCCGTCGGTACGGCGTCGAGGGCGGCGCGCGTGCGCGCGTCGTCGAGGACGACGACCGGGAGCTCTCCCCCGGGGAGTACGGCGGCCAGCGCCGTGGTCGTCAGGGCGAGGGCCGCCCCGCTGTCGGCGAGGACGTAGGCGATGCGCTCGGCCGGGTTCTCCGGGTCGAGCGGGAGGTAGGCGGCGCCCGCCTTCCAGACGCCCAGGATGGACGCGATGAACTCGGCGTCGCGGTCCAGGCAGAGGCCGACGACCGACTCTGGGCCGACGCCCCTGCCGATCAGCAGGTGCGCGATGCGGTTGGCGCGGGCGTCCAGTTCCGCGTACGTGACCTCGACGTCGCCGGCGATCACGGCGACCGCGTCGGGGGTACGGGCGGCGTGCGCCGCGAACAGCTCGGGGACGGTGGCCGGGTCGACCGGCGCGGCCGTGTCGTTCCAGTCCACCAGCAGCGACCGGCGCTCGGCCGCGTCCAGGACGTCGACCTGGCTGACGCGTGACCGCGGTTCGGCGACGAGGCGGGCGAGGACCCGGGCCCAGCGCTCGGCCAGGCGGGCCGCCGTCTCCGGCTCGAACAGGTCGGCCGCCGCGACGATCGAGCCGCGCAGTCCGGCCGGGGCGCCCTCGGCGTCGAAGGCCTCGGCCATCTCGACGGCCAGGTCGAACTTGGCCGCGGCCTGTCCGGGCGCGGAGGCCCGCGGCGACTCGTCGGCCGTGGTGGACCCCTCGGTCGCCCCGGGGGCACCGGTGCGCAGTCCGGGCAGGTCGAGGACGGCTTCCGCGTTGTTCTCCAGGGTGACCATGACCTGGAAGAGCGGGTGGCGGGCCAGGGACCGCGTCGGCGCGAGCTCCTCCACCAGCTTCTCGAACGGCACGTCCTGGTGCGCGTAGGCGGCGAGGCCAGTCTCGCGGACCCGGGCCAGCACCTCGCGGAACGTCGGGTCACCCGACAGGTCCGTACGCAGCACCAGCGTGTTCACGAAGAACCCGACCAGGTCGTCGAGCGCCACGTCCGTGCGCCCGGCGTTGACCGAGCCGACGGGGATGTCGGTGCCCGCGCCCAGTCGGGACAGCAGGACCGCGGACGCGGCCTGGAGCAGCATGAACACGGTCACGCCCTCGGCCCGCGCCAGCTCCTGGAGCCGGGCGTGGACGTCGGCGGGGACCTCGACGGGGACGCGGTGGCCGCGCCCGGTGGCGACCGCCGGACGGCGGTGGTCGGCGGGGAGCTCCAGCTCCTCCGGCGCTCCGGCCAGCTTCCCGCGCCAGTAGGCGACGTGACGACTCATCAGGCTGTCGGGGTCGTCCTCGTCGCCGAGGAGGTCCCGCTGCCAGAGCGCGTAGTCCGCGTACTGCACCGGCAGCGGCTCCCACGCGGGGGCCCGCCCGGCGCTGCGTGCCGCGTACGCCTCGGACAGGTCACGCGCCAGCGGACGCTTCGACCAGCCGTCGCTCGCGATGTGGTGCATGACCACGACCAGCACCTGCTCCTCCGCCCCGGCGGCGAAGAGCCAGGCACGGAAGGGCATTTCGGTGGACAGGTCGAAGGCGTAGTCGGCCGCGGCGGCGACCGCGTCCTCCAGGTCCTCGGCGGCGACCTCGACGAGCGGCAGCTCCCAGGTCAGCTCCCCGACGGGGACGACGCGCTGGTACGGCTCTCCGTCCGCGGCGGGGAACACGGTGCGCAGCACCTCGTGCCGCTCGACCACGTCCCGCAGGGCCGCGCCGAGCGCGCCCCGGTCGACGTCGCCGGCGAGGCGGAGCGCCACCGGCACGTTGTAGGCGGAGTTCGGCCCCTCCAACTGGCTGATGAACCAGAGGCGTTGCTGTGCGTACGACAGCGGTGTCCGCTCCGGGCGGGCCACGGGGGCCAGTGCCGCACGGGCCGCCTCCGCACCGGCGATGCGGGCGGCGAGGCCGGCGACGGTCGGGGCCTCGAACAGGGCCGCCATCTCCAGCTCGACGCCGAGCACGGCGCGGATGCGGCTGACCAGCCGGACGGCGAGCAGGGAGTGCCCGCCGAGCGTGAAGAAGCTCTCCTCGACACCGACCCGCTCCAGGCCGAGGACCTGGGCGAACGCCGCGCAGAGGATCTCCTCCTGGAGGTTGGCCGGTGCGCGTCCGGCACCGGCGGAGCCGGACGCGTCCGGCGCGGGCAGCGCCTTGCGGTCGAGCTTGCCGTTGCCGGTCAGCGGCAGCGCGTCCAGGACGACAACCGCCGACGGCACCATGTGCTCCGGCAGCCGTACGGAGGCGAACTCCCGTACCTGGGACGCGAGATCAGCATCTACCTCGTCCAGGTCCGACGGGACGACGTACGCGACCAGGCGCGTGTCGCCCGGCACGTCCTCGCGGGCGATGACGGCGGCCTGGGCCACCTCACGGTGCGCGGCCACGACCGCCTGCACCTCCCCCGGCTCGATCCGGAAGCCACGGACCTTGACCTGCTCGTCCGAACGGCCCAGGTACTCCAGGAGCCCCTCGGTCGTCCAACGGGCCACGTCACCGGTGCGGTACATCCGCTGGCCCGTCTCGAAGGGGTTCGCGGTGAAGCGCTCGGCCGTCAGGCCGGGGCGCTTGACGTAACCGCGGGCGAGCTGGATGCCCGCGATGTACAGCTCGCCGGCGACACCCGCGGCGACCGGCTGAAGGCGCTCGTCAAGGACGTACAGGCGGGTGTTCGCGATCGGACGACCGATCGGCACCGACTCACCCAGCTCCTGACCGGCCGCTATCTCGAAGACACAGCAGCCCACCACGGTCTCCGTCGGACCGTACTCGTTGACGACCACCGACTCGGGGGCCAGCGCAAGCCACTCCCGTACCACCGCCGGGGGCAGCGCCTCGCCACCCACGACCCAGGTACGAGCCGCCTGGGCGACGTCCTCGCCCGACAGCATCTCCTTGAGCAGCGGAAGGTGCGCGGGTACTGCCTTGACCAGGCCGAAGTCGCCCGGCTGACGCATCAGCTCCGCCAGGCCCTCGGCCCCGCCCTGCTCGCTGGCGATGACCGGCGAACCCGAGGCCAGGGGCACCAGGACGCTCGTCACGGTCAGGTCGAAGGCGAGGGAGGAGTGCAGCGGCGCGCCACCCGTGTGGTAAGCGCCCACGGCCCAGGACACATAGTTCGCCAGGCCTTCGTGGGTGATCGCCACACCCTTCGGACGCCCGGTGGAACCGGAGGTGTAGATCACGTACGCGAGCGAGCGCCGGTCGGTGTGAAGCCCCGGGGCCTCATCGGACGCGGACGCAAGCTGCATCCGTACAAGGGCACTGTCCACCGCGACGTACCGGTTACGCCCGGCCGGAAGGTCGTCCAGGATCTCCCCGGTCGTCAGCGTCAGCGCCGCACCCGAATCACCCAGCATGAAGTTGATGCGTTCCGCCGGATAGTCCGGATCGATCGGCAGATAGCCAGCACCCGCCTTCCACACCGCGAGCATGCTCACCACGGCATCGACACCACGCGGCAGGCACAGGCCCACCAGCGACTCCGCGCCGATCCCCTGGCCCACCAGGTAGGACGCCAGACGATTCGCCCGAGCATCCAGCTCCGCATACGTCAGCGACTCCGCACCCGCCACCACCGCAACGGCCTCGGGCACCCGCGCCACCTGCGCCGCGAACAGCCCCGGCACAAGCAGCGAACCAAGATCCGCATCCGTGGCGTTCCACTCCTCCACCACCCGGGCCCGCTCCCCCGCACCCAGCACGTCGATGACGGCGAGCGGGGTGTCCGGGCCGCCGGACAGGGCGGTCTCCAGTGCGGTGACCAGGTTCTCGGTGGCCGTGCGGACGAGGGCGGTCACCGCGTCCGGGCCGATCGGGGCGACGGCGTCCACCGCGAGGGCGAGGCTGTCGCCGTCGTCGTTGACCGCGACGGAGAGCGGGTAGTTGGTGCGGTCGTGGGTCCAGACGGTGCGGATGCCCGTGATCTCGGCGTTGCGGGTGCGCGCCGCGTGCTGTCCGGCGTTGTGCCGGTAGTTGAAGAAGGACGTGAAGACGGGGCTGTCGCCCGTGACGCCGCTGGCGCGCTGGGCCACGGCGAGCGGGGCGTGCTCGTGCTCCAGGAGGCGGGCGAGCTGGCCGCGCATGGCCTCGACGGCCTCGCGGGCGCCGAGTGCGCCGGTGGGGACGCGCACGGGCAGCGTGTTCATGAAGGGGCCGGGCACGCGGTCGGCTCCGGCGCCGGCGTTCATGCGGCCGACCAGGACGGTGCCGAAGACCACGTCCGTACGTCCGGAGACCGCGGCGAGGGCGCGTGCCCAGGCGACGTGCAGGACGGGGGCGGGGCTGACGCCGAGGCGGCGGGCCGCGTCCCTGACGCGGGTGGTCAGCTCGGACGAGAACTCCAGTTCGCCCCGGACGACGCCCGCGCCGTCGCCGCGCACGTCCGCGACCCCGTAGGGGGCGGTCGGCTCGGTGACGTCGCCGAGCAGGTCGGCGAAGTAGCGCTCGTGCTCGGACTCCTCGACGCCGCCGCGCGCCTGGGCGACGAAGTTGCGGAACGGCAGCGGCTCGGGCAGTTCGTCGCCGCGTCCGGTGAGGAAGGCGTGCACCTCTTCGAGGAGGAGTTCCTTGGCGGTGTGGTCCTGCACCATGTGGTGCATCCGCAGGAGGGCCAGGCACTGGTCGCCGCCGGGGACGGCGGCGAGGTGGACGTCGATGAGCGGGGCCCGGCCGAGGTCCATGGCGGAGCCGCCGGCCGTGACGAGGTCGGCGACGGGGTCGGTGGTGTCGGCGGCGAGGGTGATCTCGGTGACGGGAAGTGTGGCGTGGCGCCACACCACCTGGACGGGCTCGCGCAGTCCGTCCCACACGATGGAGGTCCGGTAGATGTCGTGCCGGTCCACCACCTGCTGGAGGGCGGCCAGGAACGCGTCGAAGCGCTCCCGGGAGTCGAACTCGACGACGGTGGGGACGGCGTACGCGTCGTCGCCCTCCGCGAGGAGGTGGTGGAAGAGCAGGCCCTCCTGGAGGGGGGCGAGCGGGTAGACGTCGGCGACGTTGGGCGCGCCGCCGTCCACGGCGGCGACCACGACGGCGACCTCGTCCTCGGTGAGGTCGACGAGCGGCAGCATGGCCGGGGTGAGGGCGGTGGCGTCCTCGGGGATGAGGTTCGCGGGCACGGCGACCTGGGCGCCGCCCGCCGTACGGGCGAGGCCCGCGGCGGTCGGGGTCTCGAACAGGGCGCGTACGGAGAGCGGGACGCCGCGTTCGCGCAGTCGCTCGACCAGGCGCACGGCGAGGAGGGAGTGGCCGCCGAGGGCGAAGAAGTTGTCGTCGACGCCGACGTCGTCCAGGCCGAGCGCCGCGGCGAACTCCTCGCAGAGGACGCGCTCTTCGCGGGTGGCGGGCGCGCGGCCCTGGCCGGTCGCGTAGGCGGGGGCGGGGAGGGCCGCGCGGTCGAGCTTTCCGTTGACCGTCAGGGGCAGAGCGTCCAGGACCACGACGGCGGACGGGACCATGTACGACGGGAGCCGGTCGGCGGCGAAAGCGGTGGTAAGTGACGGGAGTTCGGCCGGGTCGGCGGACTCCTCCGGGACGACGTAGGCGACCAGGCGCTTGTCGCCGGGCACGTCCTCACGGGCGACGACCGCGGCCTGGGCGACGTCCGGGTGCGCGGCGAACGCCGACTGCACCTCGCCGAGTTCGATGCGGAAGCCGCGGATCTTCACCTGCTCGTCCGCGCGCCCCACGAACACCAACTCACCACCCGCAGTCCACCGCACCACATCACCCGTGCGATACAACCGACTGCCCGCGCCACCGAACGGATCAGCAACGAACCGCTCAGCCGTCAACCCAGCCCGACCCACATACCCACGAGCCAACTGAGCCCCACCGATATACAACTCACCCGCCACACCCACCGGCACCGG
>NZ_JBEOYE010000196.1:0-5910 GCF_040296945.1 Streptomyces sp. NPDC001941
GGACCGCCGCCGCCCGTGACGCCGGCGCCGTCGGTGAGCGGGGCGACCCCGGCGCCGGCGGGGGCCTGCGCGGCGAAGGAGGCGCCGAGTCCGCCCGGGTCGCCGACGGAGCCGGTGGCGCCCGCGTGGACTCCCAGGCCGGAGAGGTCGAGGTCCCGGGTGGAGACGCCGTCGCCGCCACCGCCACCGCCGGGGGCGTTCGGGCCGTCGTGGGAGCCGAGCCCGCGCAGTTCGTCGAGGAGGTCCGTACGGTCCTGGTTCGCCTGCGAGTTGAGCCCGTCCAGGTCGACCGTACGGGTGTGGCCCTGCGGGTCGGTGACGGTGGTGACGCCGGTGTCCGGGTCGATGCTCTGGCTGCTGCCGTCGGGGAAGGTGGTCTTCAGGTGCCCGTTGTCCAGGACCGTGCTCGACCCGTCCGGGTTCGCCACCTTCGCGCCGTGGGTGAGGTCGGTCGTCGTGGTGGAGCCGTCGGGGTGGGTGGTGACGAGCGTCCCGTTGTCCGGGTTGAACACCGAGGTGCTGCCGTCGGGGAAGGTGGTGGTGAAGCCGTTGTCGCCCGCCACCACGTGTCCGCCGGTCGGGGTCGCGAGGCCGTGCCCGCTGTTGAGGTCGCCGAGGTGGCCCAGGTCGCCGGTGGTCTCCGTGGGCAGGTCGGGGTTGAGGTCGGGGAGCCCGTCCAGGCCGTTCTTGTGGTTGAGGTCCCCGAGGTTGCCCAGGTTCTGGGTGGTGGTCCTGCCGTCGGGGTCGGTGGAGGTGACCTGGCCGGTTGAGGGGTCCGCGACCTGGCGGGAGCCGTCGGGGAAGGTGGTGGTCAGCTTGCCGTCGTCACCGAGGGAGGTGACCGACCCGTCCGGGTTGGTCAGCCGGGTGCCGTTGCCCAGGTCCTGCGTGGTGACGCTGCCGTCGGGGTGGGTCGTCGTGACCACGCCGGTCTTCGGGTCGAAGCTGGTCGAGCTGCCGTCGGGGAAGTCGGTGGTGAGCTTGTCGGAGTCCAGCCGGGTGGAGCCGCCGGTCGGGGTGTCCACGGAGCCGTGCGAGCCGTTGAGGTCGCCGATGCTGCCGAGGTTCTTGGTGATCTCGTCGTTGAGGGCGTCGTTGTTCTTGCTGTTCGGCCCACCGGGCGCGTTGGCGTTGCCACCGGGGTTGAGCCCGAGGGGGCTGCCCAGGTTGGTGGTGACCGGGGGCGGCTGGGTGCCGTCGTTGCCGCCCTGCTGGTTCAGGCCCTTGAGGTCTCCCAGGCTCTCGGTCACCGGCTTGTCGCCGAGCAGCTTGTTGATGTCGAGGTCCTGGTTCTTCGGGGAGTTGGGGTCGTTCAGGCCCCCGAGGCTCTCGGTGACGGCCTTCTGCTGGGCCTCGGCCTCCTTCTTGGCCTCCTCCTGCTCGCGCTTCTGCTCGTCGCGCAACTCCTCCGCGTACTTCTTGTCCTCGTCCCGCTGCTCGTTCTGCTCCTTGCGCAGGTCGTCCTGGAGCTTCTTGTCCTCCTCGCGCTGGGCCTTCTGCTCGGCGCGCAGCTCCTCCTGGTACTTCTTGTCCTCTTCGCGCTGCTCCTCCTGCTCCTTGCGGAGCTCCTCCTGGTACTTCTTGTCCTCCTCCCGCTGCTTCTCCTGCTCCTTGCGCAGCTCCTCCTGGTACTTCTTGTTCTCCTCGTTCTGCTTCTTGATCTCGTCCTGTTCCTCCTTGGCCTTCTTCTTCTCGTACTCGTCCGACGCCGTGCTGGTGGACTTGGGCTTGGGCACGTTGTCGGAGAAGTCGGCGCCCAGGTCGACGAAGTGGTTGTTCAGCGCCGCCTGCACCTTGGCGGCGGGGCCGCCCAGGTGCTCGTCCACGGCCTGCGTCCACATCCTGGCGGCCTTGTCGCCGACCTTGGCCCAGTTGGCGATGTCGGTGAGGTCGCCGTACTCGGGGTGCACCTGGGTGAATTCGCCCTTGGGGCTGTGGCTGACGGTCGTGGTGTAGCGGGTGGTGGTCGACTTGATGTCCGTCTGGGTGACGTTGTGCTGGTCCACCCAGATCGCGAGGTCGTCGAGGACGTACCGCAGGACGCGGTGCGGGTCGTAGTAGGGCGAGTTGGCCCACTCCAGCCAGGCCTTCAGCAGGTCCCTGGCCGCGTCCTCCATGTACTTCTTGCCCAGGGACAGGGCGCGGGAGTAGACGGTCTTGCCCGTGCCGTCGCCCTCGCTGGGCTTGGAGTTGAAGGTCTCGACGTAACTGTCGTAGTTCTCGCGGATCTTCTTGATGAGGCTGCGGAAGACGTCGGCGGCCTCGCCCTTCCAGCTGGCGTCGTCGCGGCCGAACCGGTCCTCCCAGTCCTTGAGGACCGGTGCCTGCTCGGTGAAGAAGGCGGCGGCGAAGTCGAAGGACTCGCCGGTGGTGGTGAAGGAGCCGAGGTCGACGATGTCGGGGCCCGGCACGCCGAGGCTGCTGAAGCGGGCGTGCTCGGTGGTGCCGCTGTCGAGGAGTTCGAGGAGCGCCTTGCGCGGCCCGTTCATGTACTGGGCGAGCGTCTTGGTGCTCATCTTGTCCTTGTTGTAGTCCGTGAAGTCGTTCCCCTCGCGGACCTGGGCGTTGCGGACGTCGTCCGTGGTGCCCGGGGAGTCGAAGATGATCTCGTCGCCGGACTTCACGCGGCCCTCGAAGACGATGCGGGCCTGCATGATGGAGCGCTTCTTGCCGCTGTCGAAGAACCAGATGTCGTAGTCCTCGCCCTTGTTCGTCAGGAAGCCGGAGTCCTTGACGAGCAGGCTGAGGCTGCGCTCCTTGATGTCCATCCGGAAGAGCTTGCCGCCGTGGTCGGAGCGGAGCGTGTCGAAGACCTTGGAGCGGTCCGGCATGGGGTAGCCCGTGATGTGCTTGACCAGGGTGGCCCAGCGGTCCTCGCCCGGGTCGGCGTTGTCGTTGAACGACGTGACGTTGTCGACGGACTTGGGGTCGTACCGGTCGGCCACCGGGGGTCCTTTCTGGTCGGATCTCGTCCGGCCGGGCGCACCTCCTGGTGGTGCCAGCTCGCGGCCGGGCGCGGGTCACACGGGCGCGGGCCGGGCCCGCGGGCGGGTCAGGACTTCTTCTCTTCCGTTCCGCCGCTGGTGAGGGCGTCCACCTCGTCGAAGGTCTGGAGGAGCGTCTCCGCCTCGATCGCGTCGAGGTTCTTGTTCTTCGTCTTGTTGGCCTCCTCGATCGTCTCCGTGAGCGCTTCCTTCATCTCCTTGAAGAGCTTCATCTGGTCGACGAGGAGCTTGTCGAGGGTCGTGGCGGCCGTCTTCACGTTCTCGATCAGCTTGGGGGCGGAGACGAGGGGGTCGGTGACCATCTTGCCCAGGCGCAGGAGCTGCTTGTCCTGGGCGAGGTTGCCCTCGGTGACGTGGCCGTCGAGGAGTTCGTGGAGTGGTTTGACGTGGACCTTGTCGCTGCCTTCGCGGTGGAGCTTCGCCTGGTCGTGGACGGGTTGCACCTCGTGGTCGCGGAAGTTCTCCATCTGCTTGAGGTCGAAGTGCTTGACGTCGGCCTTGTCTTCGGCCACGGGAGGTCCTCCTGCGGTTGGGGGATGGTTCCACGGGGGCGGGGTGGCGGCGCCGCGCGTGTGCCGGCCGGGCACTCCCGCGTACGGGTGGCGCCCGGCCGGCGGCCCCGGATGCCGGGTGGGCGCGCGGGACGCCGGGGGTCCGCTCCGCGCCCGTACGGCGGGTCCGGACCCCGGTCGGGTCCTAGCGGGCGCGCACGCTGCCCCAGTTGTCGGCGCTCTTGCGCTCGTCACGGGAGTGGTTGTCGTGGATGCTCTGGATCAGCTCACCGCTGTCACCGAGGAGCAGCGCCATGTTCTTGGTGGCCTGGTCCCACTCGATCTGGACCTGGCGGTACATCTCCTGGTCGTCACCCTCCCAGGAGCTGATGAGCGGCTTCAGCTCGTCCTCGAGGTTGTTGAGCGTGTTGATGATCTGCTGCGTCTGGTCCTTCAGCTCCTCGATCGCGTTGCGGACCGTGGCGTACTGGACATCGATGATGCCGTCGGCCATGACGGCTCCTCTCCTGCGGCCGGGCGCGGTGCGGCCCGGGTGGGGGGTGACGGGTCAGCGCAGCGCTTCGAAGACGCCCTGGCTGGTCTTGCTGTTGAGGACCTCGGTGAGGTCCTGGTTCTCCTTGGCCAGGCGGTTGGCCGACGTCACGTTCTCCTGGAGCGCGTCGACCATCTTGCTGATCTGCACGACGACCTTCTGCGCCTCGCCGTTCCAGCTGCGGAACAGCTTCAGCAGGGCCTGGCCCTCGTCGCCTCCGACACCCGAACGCGCCGCGATCTCGGCCACGTTGTTCTGGATCTTCTCGACCGCGCTGCGGGCCGACTCCAGGGAGGAGACGCCTCCCAAGCCCTTGGCATAGTCCGCTTTCCTCGCGGCAGTGTCCGCCATGTCGCGCTTCCTTCCTTCAGGCGTGTGCTGTTGCGCTGTTGCCCGCTGAGGCTAAAGAGAACCTCGTGTTCCGCGCAACGCGTGTGGGGAAGATTTGAGCATAGGACAGTTCACCATCGGCCCTGCGCGGCAATGGAGTTGAGGAAGAGTTTCGGTCCGGTGAACCCTGCGTCCCGGCACAAGGCCGCGACTGGCCCGCGTACGAGCGAAACGGGCGGGAAACCGGCGCCCGGAACGGCCAAACAGGCGCGCCCGATGCCCGTTTGGGACCGTGCGGGCAGAACTGGGCCCGCATCCCCGGAATCAATACCACGTGATTTCCCCGGAACAATGCGCGTCGGCGAATGTCTGAGGTTCCCCTGAGGTTTCTCCCTCCGGGTGCACCCGCCGATTCCCTTATGGGCAACGGGTGTTTCCCTCCGCGCGCGGACCTGATTCCCTTCCGGTACGCGCGCGGGGGCACGGCCGGGTCAGGGCGACGCGTCGGTCCGGGCCGCCCCGTCCTTCCCCTCCTGCTCCTTGTCCTCCGTGCCGCAGCGCGGGGCCGTGATACTGGGCTGCGCGGCGCCGGTGGCGGCGACCGGGTCCAGGTCCGCCCCGGTCGGCAGGGCCGCGAGCAGGGGCGCAGGTACGGACCCGACGTCCCCGGTCCCGTAACCGAGCGCCGCCAGCGCGTCCTTGGCCGGAACCCGGTACTTCACGCCGTTCTCCGCGACCAGGTACGTGGTGCCCGCGTGGGCGGCGCCGCTCGCGTTCAGGGCCCTGACCAGGGCGCCGCGTCCGGGTCGTACCACCACCGCGTCCGTACGCACGCACGCGCGGGCGAGCGGCGGCGCGGCGCCCTCCGGCTCCACGACCGGGTGCAGCCCGGCCAGCGGCGCCAGGACCGAGCGGATGCGGGTGCCGCCGTCGTCGCCCTCCACCTGCGCGCACAGGGCGCTGCCGCGGGGCGTGGCCTGGGGCGTCGGGGGCGCGTCGGGCAGCTCGCCCGTCGCGGCGGCGGGCGCGGCCTTCGCCCGGTGCGTGCGCAGGACGTCGGCGCCGACGACGCGGGCCTTGGGCGAGCCGCCCTGGTAGGCGTCCTTCTGGGTGGCCGGGTCCCCCAGCACGAGGGCCGCTCCCAGGCGGGTCAGCGGGGTCAGGCCGTCCTTGAGGAGCAGGTGGTAGGTGCTGCCGCCGCCGGGCACGCTGACCGTGAACAGCTGGCCGATCCGGCTCTCGGCGCCGTCGATCACCGGGCCGCGCTGGCCGCGTCCCGCGACGGCGGGCGGCTTCAGGGCGGGTCCGGGGGCCAGCGCGTCGAGGAAGGCCGCGGAGACGGGCATGGGCTTCTGGGATCCGTACCCGAGGGCGTTGCGGGCGTCGGACGCCTTGTCCAGCGGGAGCCTGCTGCCCCGCCACACCAGGTACTCGGCGCGGTCGGGGCCGGCCACGAGCACGGCCTTGTCGCCGCCGACGCCCCGGGAGTCCAGCGGGGCGCCCGCGACGACGGCGGTGGCGCCGGGCCGGT
>NZ_JBEOYE010000197.1:0-5874 GCF_040296945.1 Streptomyces sp. NPDC001941
CCTACCAGATCCCCGCCCCATCTTCCCGCCGGCGGTGCCCCCCCCCTACTACCCCGGGGCGCCCCCCCGGCGCCGTTTTGCCGAGCGGCTACTGCTTACGCCTGGGAGCTGCTGAAGCCGACGAATGCGGCCCAGGCCGCCGGCGTCACAGCGAAGGCGGGTCCGTCCTTCCGCTTCGAGTCACGCACGCCGACGCGGGAGTCGTTGAAGGCGACGTCCACGCAGTTACCACCGCCCTGGTCGCTGGCACTCGCGTGGAACCACGCCTCCTCAGGGGCGAAGTCGAGGGACGTCGTGATGGGCTGGTGATCAGTCATGTTGTCCACAGTTTCTTTTCGAGGTCGTGCAGAATGCGCGGCGTCTCGGAAGGCCCGGGAGCCGCTTTGGCCATGGCATTGAACTGCCTCTGGTACTGCCCGATGTCCGAGCGCTTGGACCACATGGTGGTGGCCCCCTGGCTGTCGCTCTGGACCACAGGGTCCAGTTCGTCGAACTCCAGGCAGGTGAAGTTGAACCCGGCTCGGTACGCGGGCAGGTCTTCGGGGATGATCTGCGTCTCGACGTCCAGCTCTTCGTAGAGGCGCACGATCTCGGCGTACTGCCGTCGCATCACGTCTGGGCTGCCTACCACGGTACGCAGGCATGCCTCGGTCATGATGATGTGTACCTGGCGCCCGTCGAGCAGAGCCTTCCGCTCCATGCGCGCCGCCAGGCTCTTCTCCATGGACTCGGTGGTGCGCTCCTCGATGACCTTGGCGGACTCCATGAGGGCGCGAGCGTAGTCCTCGTGCTGGAGCAGCCCGTGCACGACCGCGCGCTCGTACCCGCGGATGGCCGTCGACTCGCGTTCGAGGCCGATGTATCGAGGCAGGCCTGAGGGCAGGTGCGGTCGGTAGGAGGTCAGCGGCTCCCACTTGAGGGAGTTGCGCTGCATCTCCAGGAGCTGCTCGCGGTCGGTGCGGTCGTTGACCTCGTAGTGGTCGAGCAGGGCCTCCAGGTCGGCCAGCTTGGGCAGAGGAATCTCGCCTGCTTCCACGCGGCTCAGCTTCGAGCGCGAGAACCCCAGCTTCGTCGAGACGGCTTCGGCTGTGAACGCGCTGGGCTCTTCCGTTGTGCGCCTGCGCTTCTCGCGTAGCTCGCGCAGTTCCTTGCCGAGCATGACGCGTAGGTACGTCGCTCCCCGTCGTGCTGCCACTGTCCCCTCACTTCGGTCTGTCAGTCAGGTCGAGACCCTTGCTCGCCAACTCGTGGGGTCTGTCCGTCAAATTGAGGGCCCTGTCCTGCAAACGAGGGGGGCAGTCCGGAGTCTGGCACGTTCTGTCCCCCGGATGACACCCCTTGTCGCTCACAGGCATGTGCCAATTTCCCTCCGATTGCGCTTCAGCTTGAATGTTAACTATGGCGTGCAGCACGCTAGTTGGGCCAGAGCAACCACGGCCGATGTTGACCGGAAGCCCCCTCATTCGGGTACTCCCGCTGTTCCGTCGGCCCTTGATCTGCGAAGGACCGGCATGTCGCTGACTGCTCCCCTTGCACCGAAGAACGGCGATGGTCACTCCACGACCAACGTGCTTCTCTACCTGATCGTGGAAGCGGACGAGTCGGCTGACGAAACGATCGCCTTCATGGAGCAGTACGCGAAGGCACATGAGTGGCACCCGTACCGTGTCGTCCGCGACCAGGACCGCTTGCACGTCCTGGATCGCCGGCCGGGATGGGCAGAGGTCATGGCGCTCGTCAGCGCACATCACAGCGTGCGAGGCGTACTGGTCCCGGAGTTCAGCCAGCTCGTTGCGGGCCGAAGCGCGCTCGATCACCTGCGTACTCTGCTGCGCGATCGGGGCGCTTTCCTCCGAGAGACGGGCCTGCCCTCGGAGTGCGAAGGCCGCAGCCCGGAGGCGGCCGACACGGTGGTGCTGTCGTACGAGCGGGCCAGCGGGCCTTCGTATGTCCCTCCCGCGCGCACGCTCACCCCGGCTGGCCGTGAGCGGATCCGCGATGCCTGCGCGAGCGTCCTGGGCGGTGACCCGCCCGAGGCGTTCCTGGAGTTCGACGCGGTCCGCAAGAGCCTGCGGTACTTCGAGGAGTCCCTGGCCACGCTCGTCCTGGACGTCCAGAAGGAAGCCCTGCACCTCGACGCGGCCGAGCCTCTGCGCGTCCAGGGCCTGACCGCGGTGGCCGAAGCCCGCCGGCAGCTGGACGCGCCGCCCCCGTTGCCCGCGAACGCTGCGTCGTACCTGGCACGGCTGTACACGCTAGCGCCGCACTGCACGGTCCTCCTCGATCACCTCAATGCGCTGGGCCGGCGGGCCCAGCCCCGTCCCTGACTCCCCGGCCGCCTCGCACACCCCCTGCTCGGTGCGGGTGGCCGGGTCCCTCAGGCGCACGCCGCCGAGCTGGGGAGCTCACGGCGCAGTCGCCTGCCCCCGGGGGTGACCGGGTTCACCGTCCCCGTCGCCCCGGGGAACACCCCGATACCAACTCTTGAGGAGAGCTCTGTGGTTACCGCGCCCCCCGCGTCCGTCGTTGATGTCCAGCAGGTGCTGCGGACCTGCGCGGCACTCTTACGGGCCGGTCAGCACGCACCGTTGCAGGAGGAGTCCGAGCAGACCATCAGGGTCATGCGCGGCGCCTTCGAGCGGATGATCAGCGAGCTGACCGACGACCGCCGTCGCGTCCCGGAGACCGCGAACGCCATCGCCGAGGCCAGGGGCATGGTCGAGGCCTCCTACCTCGTGTCCCAGACCCCGCAGGCGTGGCACTTTCGGGCGATGGGCTGGGCCCGCGCCTTGCGGCCGATCGCCGTGCAGTACCTCGACCAGGTCAACGAGGCCACCCCCTGGGCAGTGGGCGCCGCCGTCCGCCGCCCCCAGTGAACGGGCGCCGTCGTGGGGCCGCGATCTACTGGCTCGTCCTGATCACCGTGCTTCTGCTGCTGGCCTACGGGATCGCCACCGGGCAGACACCGTGGCATCCCCCCAAGCGCCCCCTGCCCGCTCTCGAACGCTGACTCCTCCCCCCGTGCGCGCCGCGCGTCGGGGAGGACGCCCCCGGCTGGTGCGGCCTCTCGGGGGCGGGCGGTACGGCCCCCGGATTCAGCCCCGGGGAGTCCGGCCGCCGGGTGGTGCGCCAGCCCGGCCCCCGCGGGCGCACCACCCACCCGGCGCCGCCACCGGCGAGCGACGCGCAGCACCACCCTCTGTCCGGCCCGCCCCGGCATCCTCCATGCACGGGGCGGGCCCTCCCCCAGAACCTGAGAAGGACGTATGGCGAAGAGCTACGCCCGGCACGCCCGCGAGAGCGACGAAGCCGATTCCCGGCGGCTGCGCAGGGCCCTGGCGACGTTCGCCTTGGCCTGCGGGGTCGCCCCGCTCGCCGCGACGATCAACGCCTCCCAGGCTGCCGGGCCTTGCCGGACAACGGTGCCCGCACCGCGCTGTCCCAGCCCGGCCCGTGGACCGAGCACGGCCCCGGGGACCAGGAGGCGACCGCATGAGCCCCCACGACACCGGCCTCACCCCGGCGATCGACTCGGTCCTGTCCGCGCTGTTCACCCCGCAGACCTTCGCGCTGTGGGCGTCCACCCGCCAGGCCCTGGAGCACGGTGGCACCTATGCGGCGCGCAGCCCGCTCCCGGCCGGTATCCGCCGGGAACAGCTTGTATGCCTGCTGGAGCAGGAGCGGCTCTGGGACCTCGCCACGGGCCGCCGGGCGCGGCTTGCCGCGTGCGAGAAGCCACGCGCCACACGATCTACTCCGCCGTGCGTCTGGCGACGCCCCTGCTCCCGCCGGGACTTCCCTTCGCCGTCACCAGCCTGTCCCCGCAGGAGCACGCCGCAGAGGTGGACCGGCGCATCGGCCCTGGACCCGGCCCAGGACCTTCAGGTGGTCCTCGGGTACGACATCGTCGACATCGGCCCCCACTGGCCCCACGCCTACGAGCAGGTCAGCCATTTGTGCGCGCTGGCCGAACACCCCCGCGTGTCGATGCGCCTGATCCCGCACGGCCCCGAAGGGCACGTACCCATGACCCACCTCACCGAGCTCGTCCTGGGCCAGCCCGCCTGTACGTCGACTACAACGACGTCCACGTGGTGTACACGGTCGGCCAGGACGCCGGATACGCCCGGCGCCTGCTCGAACGTGCAACGGCCGCGGCCCTGCCGGAAGAGGAGAGCCTGCTGCGGCTCAGGAAGGTGGCGGACCAGTGCCGCCGGCCCTGACCGCAGGCCTTGGCCCTGGGTCAGGCAGCCGGTGCGACGGCGGTGGCGAGTTCGCGGACTCCGGCGACCTTCGGGTGACGACGGCTCAGCTCGGTGACCAGCCCACGGAGCGCGGTGCGGTCGGTGATCTCCCCTGGAGAGACCCGCAGTCCGGCCAGGAGCGCGTTCGCGGTCTTCTCCGGCGAGCCGTGCAGCCACGCGGCGCGCGCGATGTCGGAGTGCATCCGGGCCCGGCGCTCGCGGGTGGCGAACTGCTGCTCGTGGAGCTGGTCGGCGAGGGTGAGGGCCTGGCCGCTGTCGCCGAGCGCCCAGTGGACGCCGACGCCGTACAGCCGGATCGCGGCCGGGGTGAGTGGGAACAGCCTTGTGGCCGGGGGCTGTTCGGGCAGGCTGCGTCCCGCGCGGGTGGCCTCGGCGAGCATGGCGTGGGCCAGGTCCCGGTCGCCGGCGCGCGCCGCGGTGTAGGCGGTGGTGCAGAGCATCTGCGCGTACGCGGACGCCTGCGCATCGGTGCGCAGTCCCGTCTCCTCGACCGCATTGAGAGCCCGTACGACCAGGCGGTGCGCGGAGGCGGGCTGGTCCTGGTGGCGCAGCACGATCGACAGCTCTCGGGCGGCCGCGGCCGTCACGAGCGGGGATTGGGAGAGTTCGGCGTACGTCGCGGCGCGGTCGGCGACCAGGCGGGCCCGCCCGTACTCGCCGACCTTGATCAGTGCGGACGCGGTGAGGCTGTAGGCGGAGGAGAGCCGCGCGTGGGCGTGCGCGGTGCCCTCGGCGCGGACGTCGTGGTGCAGGTCCCCGAGCAGGCCCGGCATCTGCCGCAGGACCCGGGCGTGGCCGCCGCCGTCGAACGCGGCGCGCGCGGCGGCCAGGCGGGCATCGAGGGGGACGCGGGAGCGCGTGGGGTCGGGCGTGACGGCGAGGGCTTCGTCCAGGCTGCTCAGTACGGCGGCGGGGCCTGCCAGTCCAGCGGCGGTGAGTAGCGTGCGGCGGCGCATCGGGTCCTCCTCGGCGGGGCACGGCCCTGTGCGATCCACTGTAGTGGCCGGGACGTGGTGGAGTCCGAGGGACGCGGCTAGCACATCTGTGGGGACGCCGACCGCGGCGGCCGCACGCCGGGCCATCGTCAGGTCGGAGGGGAACGGGCGGCGTTCCAGGCGGGAGACTGTCGCGGCCGAGCACGACACCCGGGCCCGAAATCGCCGGCTCTCACGTCTCGGTGCGCGCCGTGCAGCCCCTGGTCGGCGGTACCCACGCCGCCACTCACCTGCTGGAAACTGTGGACCCGGCACGGGAGTTGGTCCTGCGCCGCTTTCGGTAGCGGCGCGGTCACCGGGGGGCCGGGCTCCCCGGCTTCTGGGCGCCGACCCCGACGGACAGCGCTTCAGCGAACCCGCGACCTTGATCACCCGTCTCCCCGGCCGCTCGGGCATCACACCGGCATCCCCCGACGCGGCAGCGGCCCAACTGGGCCGCACCCTGGCACGTCTCCACCGTGTCCCGCTCGCTCAACTCGCCGGATTGCGCGATGGGATGGAGGCCGCAACGGTCCCGTACAGCCGTGCCCGTACCGCCGCTCCCGCCTCGATGATCCTGGCGTCCCATGGCCATCGTCTCGCCGAACAAGCACCGGTCCTGACTCATTACGACT
>NZ_JBEOYE010000198.1:0-5787 GCF_040296945.1 Streptomyces sp. NPDC001941
GGCGGCCGGCGGGGGGTACGGGGCGGCGCCCGCGGCCCCGATGGCGTTCGCCGCGGCCCCGCGCTCCGCGCCGCCCTCGGGCCGACCCGCCGCCCCGGCCGCGATGGGCCTGGGCGCGGGCGGCACCATGCGCCAGGAGGTGTACCGCGACGACCGGCCGCCCGCGGACTGGGCGGACGAGCCCGCGGGACGGGTCTTCGTCCACCTGGTGACGCCGCCGGACTGGCGCCGCATCACGGGCGAGGAACCCCCGCCGTCCCCGGTGGACCGGGCCGCCTACAACCGGGCGGGCCTGCCGTGGTTCGACTACGACGACGCGGCGGGCCACGACCTGGCCCCGGCGGACCCGCTGTCGGACGTGAAGCCGGTGGGGGAGTGGCTGGGCGACGACCACGAGCCGTGGCAGGACCCGTCACCGGGCCAGGTGAAGCCGCTGGGGGACGCGGGCGCGAAGGGGAAGCCGGTGGGGGACGGGGAGTGGTGAACCCGGCTGCCGGCGCGGGCGTCCGATGGCGCCTCAGCGCTGGTGGTCCCCCGTCCGGCCGTCGATGAGTTCGCGCAGGATGTCCAGGTGCCCGGCGTGCCGCGCGGTCTCCTCGACCATCCGGATCAGCGCCCAGCGCAGCGACACCGTCGCGCCGTGCCAGGCCGTGCCCGTCGCGTCCAGGTCCAGCTCCTCGATCGTGCGGTCGGCGGCGGCGCGGGCCCGGCCGTAGAAGGCCAGGACGGACTCCACCGTCTCGTCCTCGAAGGCGTAGCTGTCCTCGTCGGTGAAGGGGTCGAACCACAGGGGTTCGACCTCCCTGCCGAAGGTGCTCACCAGCCAGCCGTAGTGCACCGAGGCCAGGTGCTTGACCAGCCCGACGGGGTTGGTCCCCGAGGGCACGAGCACCCGGCGCGCCTGCTCCTCGCCGAGGCCCTCCAGCTTCCAGGCCACGGCCTCGCAGTGCCGCGTCAGGCTGGCGCGGAGGCTTTCCTTCTCACTTCCCTCGTAAGGGACCACAGTTGCCATGCGGGGAAACTAGCAGCGGCCACTGACAACGGCGGGGCGGGCGGCTCCGCGAGAAGCCGCCCGCGCCGTGTCCGTACCGGGCTCACGTCCCCGCGGGCTCCCCGCTCATCGCGGCCGCCATCCGCAGGTGCGGGGCCGCCTCGTCCGCCCGGCCCTGGCGCTCCAGGGTGCGGCCCAGCATCAGGTGCGCGTAGCTCTCCACCGGGTCCCGCTCCAGGACGGCCCGCAGCTCGCGCTCGGCCGGGCCGAGGCGGGCGGAGTGGTAGTAGGCCCGGGCGAGCAGCAGCCGGGGCGCGACCTGCGCGGGCTCCTCCTCGACGAGCCCGGCCAGGATGCGGGCGGCGGTGACGTACTCCTTGGCGTCGAAGAACATCCGGGCCCGGTCCCAGCGGTCGGCGGGGGTGCCGAACTCGAAGTACGTGTCGCTCACTTGCGCTCCTTCCGGTGGGGCCCCGGTCCGTGTTCCCGGGATTCCCGGTCCGTGCCTCCACGGTCCGCGTTCCCGGGGTTCCCGGCGGGGTCGGTCGTTCCGCTCAACCGAGCGAGATGGTTCAATATTCCACTACCTGGTCGGGGTGTCCGCGGCGATAGGTTGGGCCCATGAGCAACCTTGACCGTCAGGCCCCGCTCTCCGTCTGCGGAGGGCGGGGGTTCGTCGTGGCCGAGCCCGTGCGGGAGCTGCTGAGCCCCCGGCGCGTGAAGCTCGGCGAGTCCACCGAGGTGCGCAGGCTGCTGCCCAACCTCGGCCGCCGCATGGTGGGCGCCTGGGCCTTCGTCGACCACTACGGCCCGGACGACATCGCCCAGGAGCCCGGCATGCAGGTGCCGCCGCACCCGCACATGGGCCTGCAGACCGTGAGCTGGCTGCACGAGGGCGAGATCCTCCACAACGACAGCACCGGCGTCACCGCCACCGTGCGCCCGCGCGAGCTGGGCCTGATGACCTCGGGCCGGGCGATCTCGCACTCCGAGCAGAGCACCGACCCCCACCCGCGCTTCCTGCACGGCGCCCAGCTGTGGGTGGCGCTGCCCCAGGAGCGCCGGCACGTGGAGCCGCACTTCCAGCACCACGCGGACCTGCCGCGGGTCACCGGCCGGGGCCTGACGGCCACGGTGATCCTGGGCGAGCTCGACGGCGCCCGCTCGCCCGGCACCGCGTACACCCCGATCGTCGGCGCGGACCTGGCCCTGGCGGCCGGCACCAGCACCTCGCTGCCGCTGGACCCGGACTTCGAGTACGCGGTCCTCTCGATGTCCGGCGAGGCCCACGTCGACGGCGTCCCGGTGCTGCCCGGCTCCATGCTCTACCTCGGCTGCGGCCGCACCCGGCTGCCGCTGCGCGCCGAGTCGGACGCGGGGCTGATGCTGCTGGGCGGCGAGCCCTTCGAGGAGGAGATCGTCATGTGGTGGAACTTCATCGGCCGCAGCCAGGAGGAGATCGAGCAGGCCCGGGCGGACTGGACGGAGGGCACCCGCTTCGGCGAGGTGACGGGGTACGACGGCGCCGCCCTGCCCGCCCCGGAACTCCCGCCCGTCCCCCTGAAGCCGCGCGGCCGCGTGCGCTGACCCCGCCGCCCCGGGCGCGCCGGGGTCCGGCCCGGCGCGCGGGCCGCGGGGGCGAACGCGGTTGCGGGCAGGGCGAATTCGCGGTGTCGCCGCGCGCTCGCGCCCGCGCTCCTATGCTGGCTCCAAGGGCGGAGCCGAGCTGGGGGGCATGGCGGATGAACGCAACGGGCAGAGGTGTGTCCACGACCGCGTCGGGCGTGGGATCCAGGGTCAGGTCGGGCGTGCGGTCGGGCGTGAAGTCCGGGGCCAAGCGGCTCCTGGGGCGCGCCGGGTTCGACATCGTGCGCAGCACCGACAACCGCGGGGGAGTGGACGACTTCATCCCCTTCGAGGCCACGGTACGGGCCGCGCGGGCGGCCGGACTCTCCGTCGGCGACTACATCGACGAGGTCATGAACGGCACGCCCGGCGCGACCCGGTCCACCATCGACGAGCTGCGCGGCCGTGGCGTCTACGCCGACGGCCCGCGCACGCTCCTGGAGATCGGCCCCGGGTCCGGCCGCTACCTGGAGAAGACGCTCCAGGAGTGCTCGCCGCAGCGGTACGAGATCTACGAGACCGCGGCGCCCTGGGCCGGGTACCTGGTGGAGACCTTCGGCGTGGTCGCCCGGCCCACCGAGGGCAGCAGCCTCGCCCCGACCCCGGACGCCAGCGTCGACCTGGTCCAGGCCCACAAGGTCTTCAACACGGTGACCTTCCTGTGCGCCGTGCGCTACTTCCACGAGATGGCGCGGGTGGTGCGCCCCGGCGGCCGGATCGTCTTCGACGTCATGACGGAGACCTGCCTGGACCCGGCCGCGGTGGGCACCTGGGTGCGGGAGGGCGGCTCGGGGCACGACTCCTTCCCGGCCGCCATGCCCCGCGCGGTGTGCGTGGACCTCTTCGACTCCCTGGGCTGCACCCTCGAGTCCAGCTTCCTCGCGCCCCTGGGCGTCGCCACCACCGAGGTGCTGGTCTTCGCCAGGAAGCCCTGAGCCGGGGGTCCCGAAGCGACCGTCGTGAGCCGAAGTGCTCGACGGTCGAAGCCGCAGCAGCCGTCAACGTGCCTTTGGTGTCAGCCCAGTTCGACCGCGTGACCGCCCGTCGGGCACGGGCGGTCCGGGTGTGCCCCCGCGCCCCGCTCCGCGGGCGCGTCGGTCCGGGCGGAGGGGTTGTTCAGCAGGTCGTACTGCGAGATCAGATAGCCCGCGTGGATGCGGCTGCGCGCCCCGATCCGCTTCATGATCTGCGAGATGTGGCGCTGGCAGGTGCGCAGCGACAGGCCGAGGCGGTCCGCGATGCGCTTGTCGTCCTCGCCGTTGACCAGCAGCCGCATGATGCTGAGCTTGACGTCCTCCGAGGTCTCCATGACCTGGCGGCGGTTGTACTCCAGCGGGAAGGAGGAGGCTGCGGCCCAGGCCCGCTCGAAGGCCGCGACCGTGAAGTCGACGATGCTCGGGTCGGTCACGATCATCGCGCCGTCCGGCTGGTCGCGCAGCGGCAGGATCGCGCGCTCGCGGTCGAAGATCATCAGCTGTGGGAAGCCGTCGGCGAGGGTGCGCACCTGGGTGCCCAGCGCCGTGAAGTGCTCGACGTAGGCGGCGGTGCCGACGTCGAAGTGGGCGCTGTGCTGGTAGAGCGTACGGATGCCGACGCCGCGCTCCAGCAGGTCGCGGGAGCGGCCGACCGACTCGTGCAGCACCTCAGGGGGGCGGGCGCCGCCCGGGTGGGAGGTGAGCACCTCGTCCGTGGCGCTCGCGGCCATGCTGTTGACCGCCCACCGGACGCCGCTGCGCTCCTGGAGGACCTCGATGCCCTTGCGCTTGAGGCGGTCGCTGGCGGCCTCCTCGTACACGTGGACGAGACCGTCGAAGGTCTGCCGCATCGCCTCCGCCTGGTCCTGCAGCCGGCGCACCTCGTGCAGCATCGGGTCGAGCAGCTGGAGCTTGGCGCTGTCCGGTGACACCGGGATCAGGCGGCTCTCGCTCTGGTCGGCCTCGCGGAGCAGGCGCAGGGTGCGCAGCTGGCGTACGGCCGCGCGGATCTCCTCGCCCGGCAGCCCGGTCTCCACTTCCAGGTCGTTCACGGTGACGGCGCCCGCGCTGCAGGCGCGGGCGTAGATCCGGGCCTCGGAGGCGCGCAGGGCGGGCACTGCTTCGGTGGGCGATGCATTCACGTTCGATCAGTCTAGTCCGCTTTTCGTACCTGTCGTATTACCGCCAACGGAGACACGAGGGTTTGGCGGCCTTGGTCCGGCCTTCCGGTGCTGCATACATTGAAGGGGCCCCACAAGGGCGCCCTTTTGCACCACTTGGTTTGGGATTTTGTGATGAGAACCACTCCCCCTCCCGCGTCTTCCACCGCGCCGCGTCCCGGACCGGCCGCGGCCCCGGGCCCGGTGCCCGATCCCGTTCGGCGGTAGACACGTGTCATCCGAAACGTGGCTCAGCCCGCTGCGCCACCCGCTGTCCCGTCCCGCCGGCCGGGTCGTCGTCCTGCCCCACTCCGGAGCGGGGCCCAACGCCCTCCTTCCCCTGGTGGCGCGCCTCCCGCAGGACCTGGACGTCCTCGGCGCGACCCTCCCCGGACGCGAGCGCCGGTTCGTCGAAGAGCCCGGGGCCTCGCCCGACGAGGTCGTGGACGGCATCCTCGCGGAGCTGTCCGCACTGCCCCCGGCGCCGACCGTGCTGTTCGGCCACAGCCTCGGCGGCTCGCTCGCCCTGGCCCTCGCCCACGCGGCGCCCGCCCTCTGCTCGGCCCTGGTCATCAGCGCCCAACTCCCGTGCGGCTCCCAGGTGGAGCGCCCCGACGAGTGGGACGACGCCGCGCTCCTGAGCGTGATCGAACGCGGTGGCGGCACCCCGGGAGAGCTGTTCGCCGACCCGGGCTGGCGCGACCACACGCTGCGGCTGATGCGCGCCGACCTCACCCTGGGCGGCCTGCTCGCCCGGCGGAACGCCGACGCCCGCGTCAGGCACCCGCTGACCGTGCTCGGCGGTGAGGACGACCTGCTGGTCCCCGCCGCCGCACTGGCCTCCTGGGCCGACCGGGCCGACGCGGACCCGGACTTCCTGATCCTGCCCGGCGGCCACTTCTACCTGCTCGACGAGGCCAACCTCGACCGCGTGGCCGGCGCCGTCGCCCGCATCGCCCTGAACCGGCCGGACATCGAACTGGTGGCCGTCAACGACCTGACGGACACCGCGTTACTGGCCCACCTGCTGCGCTAC
>NZ_JBEOYE010000199.1:0-5431 GCF_040296945.1 Streptomyces sp. NPDC001941
TCCTCCGGATACGGAGACCTACGTCCCACCAAGACACCCTTCCTCGGACCATCAAGATCCATTGTCAGAGTGTCCACACCACAGGGGTCACCTCACTCGAGCGGGAGATCCTGCGCCGGGCGGCGGCCTATTTCGCCAAGGAGATGAAGTGAGGACCCGCCGCTGGGACTTCACCTCCGTCCATGCGGAGACCTTCGGTGTTCAGCGGATATGCCGGGTTCTTCAGGTCTCGCGCTCCGGCTATTACCGGTGGATCGCCGGTACGAAGGCCCGAACGGAGCGGCGGGCCGCCGACGACGTGCTGGTCGCAGAGATCCGCGAGGTCCACACCACGCACAGGGGAACGTACGGAGTCAGGCGCGTCCATGCCGAACTGCGGGGCTTCGGGCACACCGTCAGCCGCAAGCGTGTCGAGCGGTTGATGCGTCTGCACCGGATCGAGGGCCGCCACCTGCGGCGGCGCAAGCGCACCACTGTCCCGAACCGCCTCGCACCGCCCGCCCCGGACCTCGTCCGACGCAACTTCGCCGCCGGGCAGCTGGACGAGAAGTGGTGCGGCGACATCACATACGTGCAGGTCGGTGACTCGTGGCTGTATCTCGCCTGCGTCCTGGACATCTGCTCACGCCGGGTGCTCGGCTACTCCATGGCCTCCCACATGCGCGCCCAACTGGTCATCGACGCCCTGAAGATGGCCGTGGCCATGCGGGGCGGCAGCGTGGCCGGGGTGATCTTCCACGCGGACAGGGGCTCGCAGTACACCTCGGACGCGTTCGCGCAGGTCTGTGACGGTCTCGGGATCCGCAGGAGCATGGGCCGGATCGGCTCCAGTTACGACAACGCCCTCGCCGAATCGTTCTGGCAGGGACTCAAGAGGGAGACGATGCACAAGAGGCTGTTCTCGACGATGCGTCAGGCGAGGCTGGAGATCTTCCAATGGCTCACCTACTACAACACCCGCACAACACCCGCCGACGCCACAGCGCCCTCAACTACCTCTCACCTGCCGAGTTCGAACAGCAGCATCAGAGAGAACGTAGAATCACACTCGCAGCATGAACCCCGTGTCCACACTCCGGGGGACGCCTCAGGTGTCGGCATCGATGACTACCTGATGAGCCGTGGAATACCTGTAGTTCTTGGACTGCTCCGCGATCGCGTGGTCACGGGTAGGAACCAGGGTGCCGTCCACGATCAGCACGGCGTCCTTGCGGAATCGCTTGCGGGGCTGGAGTGCGAGCAAAGGCCCGAGGTGGTCGATGATCCGGTCCGCGGCCGACTTCGAGACGCCAAACAGCGGGGCGATCTGGCGCATCGTCAAGTTCGTTCGCCAGTACGCCGCGACCAGCAGAATCCGGTCCCCGAGCGGGAGCCCCCAGGGCCGTCCGCGCTGGAGTTCGGCAGCAGTCTCGCGCCGCACCGCGGTCACCAACTTCCCGAAGCAGCGCGGGCTCAGCCCGGTGAAGGGGCTTATCCAAGACGGCTCCGACGCCGTGATCACACCAGCCACACCAAGATCATCTCACCCCCGACCAGGCGTTACGGGACAAGCCTTAAGGACCGGCGAGTCATGCCGCCCCACGTTCGCCGCCTCGTGCAGAATTTCCTCAGTACTGCCATTTTGTCCACAGGTCCTGCTGGCGCGATCACCTGCCTTCTCCGCATCGGTGATTCACGGTCTCGAAAAAGGTTGTCATGAAAGAGTTTCCCGTCAGCTGGTGGCTGCCACGAAGGGATCCGGACGAGAAGATCGATCCGGTAGAGCTGCTGTTCGACATCACGTTCGTCCTGGCGATGACACAGGCTGCCTCACTGATGCGACACACGCCTGGGTTGGCGGGTGTGAGCCAGGCAGTCGTGATGATGATGATCTTGTTTTACCTGTGGCATCACGAGGTCATGACGTCCGCGGTGGCGACCGTGACAGCGCCCGTGATGAAGCTGTTTAACGTACTGCAGACCGGCATGATGCTGGCATTGGCAGTGACCGTGCCAGCAGCATTCGACCCGTGGTCCGGGTGGACGTGGGGACCGGGGCTGTTCGCGGCAACGCTGACGGTCAGTTGTGCGGTGGGGGCGGTGATGAACGGCCTCGCTTGGATCGGCGCTCCGCATCTATATCGCAACGCAGCGCTAATCTGGCTGGCCGCCGCGTTCCTGGCAGCCGGCACGTGGTTGTCGGTACCCGCGGAGGGTACGGCCAAGATCTGGATCATGTACGGGACTTATCTCGCTGCGACAACGGTTCACTGGTCGACGTGTCTACCGACGTATGACCGAATTGGGATTGGGATCGCGCCGGATTGGCAGATCTATGGGATCCGGGTCTTCTGTGATCGGTTTGATACGGCGTATCTGGTGGCGTGTTGTCTCGCGTTGGAGCTGTTGGAGCAGGCTGGGCAGCCCGCGCGTATTTCGGTGCCGCTGATCGCCTTGACTGCATTCGGCCTGGGCCTGGCTTACCTGTTTTATCGACTGGGTGTTCCCATCTCCGGACCCGCCCGACGAGGGATGGACCCACGGACCTCTACACTCTCCCTCGGGCGGAGTTTGTTCTTGCTGTTCTCTATGGATTTCGGGAATTCGCTGATGGCGAGTGGCCTGGTGGTCGCAGCGAACGCGATGCGTCAGTCGGTGGTAGAGATCATCGCGTCTGACGGTGGCGCGTGGCTGGGGCCGTCGGCGGGCATGAATCTTGTGGCTGAGCTCTTCGGAGGTGCCACTGTGTGTCTGCTGGGGCAGGCGATGGTGTGGTTTGCGGGGACATGGCGGGTGGACTGGCTGCGAGTGGGTGCTGCGGTGGGCTTCGTCTTGGCCATTCCGCTGCTGACCGGTCTTCCGGCGTTGATCCCGGTCGCTGTGATGGTTTCCGGTTGCGGGTTGTTGCTGGTATTGGATTCGCGGCGCGCCCGGCGAAAGGTGGCGCGAGCGTCGGCGGCAGTTCGGGCGGGTCTGGACGCAGCCCGGGCGAGGGCGAAGGTCATCTCACCACGATGGCGGTCCTGGCGTCCGGCCCTCAGGTTTACGGGGTCGGGGCATGAACTGTCGACATTTGAGCTGTTGTTCGACATCATTGCTGCGTTCACGTTCGCGCAGATTGATGTGCTGGTGCTGACCGACCCCACCATGGAAGGCGCCATGCGAGGGCTGCTCATCCTGGCGGTGCTGTGGGGCTGCTGGGTCACCTTCGTGTGGGCGGCTAACAACACCGATGCCGATGCCGGAACCACCCGCACCCTCCACATCACCGCGATCCTCGGCATGGTCTTCCTCGGCATGACCATGCCCCGCGCGTTCACCCAAGAAGGCCTCAGCCATCGCGTCCTGCTGTTCCTCGCTGCCTATTTGATCGTCCGTGCCGCCTCCGCCGCCCTGCTATGGAGTGTGAAGGGCCACACCGCCGGGATGCGCCCCGTGCTCATCGTCGGCGCCGCAATCGTCACAGCCGCCCTGATTGCCTGGTCGACGCAAGTCCCCCAGGAGCACCGCATTCCGATCTGGGTGGCCGGACTTGCCTGCGAACTGGCGGCTGCGATCCTGTATATGCGCGGCTGGCGGATTACTGCACCCGGACATTTGGGGGAGCGCTTCTCCTTCATCGTACTACTCGGCCTAGACATGTCCCTGGCCGGCGTCGGCACACAGCTCAACGGCTCTACAGTCGCCCTGCCCGAACTCGCCCTGATCGCGCTGGCCCTAGTGACATGCACGGTCATGTGGTGGTTCTACTTCGACCTGCTCGCCCCCTACGCTGATCACCGCCTCACCCACACCCACGCCAACGGCACACGCCTCGCGCACCTCTTCTACGACCTGATTCACTTCGCAGCCCTGGCCGGCACCATCGCCTTTGGACTCGGCCTGCGCTCCATCGCCCGCGACCTCGGCACTACCCACTCTCATCCATTCGGACCGCCCATCACCCCCCTCGTCGCCACGGCCCTCGGCGCCGGCCTGGCTACCTACCTCGCTGCGATCGCCGGCATGTGGAAACAACTCGGCCGCACCCCACGCCTCACCACACCTGCCCTCATCGCCCTCTCTCTAGCCGTCATCCCCATCCTCACCGGACAGCCCGCCCTGGCCGGCCTGACCCTCATCGTTACCCTCGCCCTCACCGCGATCCTCGCTGAAGCACTCAACCCCACCGCCCGCACCCAACGCCACACCCTGCGCGCAGAACTGACCCATCAGCCCACACGGACCATCGAGCAGCACCCGCCCGCCGCAGTCCCCGTCAGACCGCACATCTCAACGACCGACGTCGACCGGCAGTTCGACCTCCTCGACGTTAACCACGACGGCATTATCACCTGGACTGACTTCACCCACCTCCTACACCGCATCGACACCGACCCTGTCTGCCGCCGACGCGAACTGGGCCCCCGAGCGGAAGCCGCCTACCGCCAACTCTGGAACAACATGCGCGACGCCATGGACCACAACAACGACCACGCCATCACCCGCCACGAATACCGCACCTACTTCACCAGCAACCCCACCACAGACGCGTCAGCCGAACAGACTGCACCCTCGGACACGACCACCCTCGCCAACCTCATCCACACCCACCTCACCCACCTCGAACACGCCCGCAACTGACCGACCAGGAAAGCCTGTCGGCGTACAAGTGAGCTTCTTCAGCCGCGTCACCCGATCGTGGATGCATGGGCGTCTGGCCTGCTGGTTCAGCGGAGCGCGTCACCCGATCGGTGGCCGTTCTGAAGAAGCTCAGTGAACCTCTTTCATCCCGACCCTGAGAGAGTGAAAGGGCAGGTCAGTTCGAGTACCGCATCGACGGAGGCGAGGTGATCCGGCTGTTGACCGATCTCCTCGACCACGAAGCCTATCCGGCATCGGAGTTGGCGGATCTCTACCACGAACGGTGGGAGGCAGAGTCGGCATATCGCCAGGTCAAGACCTTCCAGCGCGGCAGGCAGGAGGTCCTGCGATCGGCCGACCCGCAACTGGTGCGCCAGGAGGTGTGGGCGCACCTGGTCGTGCACCGCTGCCTGACCGGCATCATCATGCACCTGGCCGGCCGGCACGGCATCGACCCGGACCGCATCTCGTTCGTCAAGGTCCTCAAGCACACCCGCCGCAGCGTGGTCCGCCAGCACACCGTAACCCCCACCAAGATCCGACAGTTCCTGGCTACGCTGGCGGCCAAGGTCCGCCGGAAACTCGACAACGGCACCCGCCGTCTCCGAGAGGCCGACCGTTTCCTCAAACGGCCCAACTCGCTCTACTCCTACCGGCCGAAGGACCGACCGCGAACCCCGGCCCGACGCGTAGCCGCCAAGACCATCACCCTGCATGCGGGGATAGTTCAGTAGTCAAACAACGGCATTGGCCCGGGACTTCGAAGTGGAACAAGGTGGAGCACCGGCTCTTCTCCCGTATCACCCACAGCCTGCGCGGACAGCCGCTG
>NZ_JBEOYE010000200.1:0-3444 GCF_040296945.1 Streptomyces sp. NPDC001941
CTCAGTTCTTGACGAGGAGGCCGCGGGTGCGGAGTACGGCGCGTTCGAGGGGGCTGAAGATGAGGAGGTCGATGGCGATGCCGACGGTGAGGATGAGGAGGATGGCGAGGAAGACGCCGGGCATGTCGGAGTTGTTGCGGCCGTTTTCCAGGAGCTGGCCCAGGCCGAGGCCGAGGTCGGGGGAGGAGGCGATGATCTCGGCAGCCATCAGGGAGCGCCAGGAGAAGGCCCAGCCTTGCTTGAGGCCGGCGAGGTAGCCGGGCAGGGCGGCGGGCATGACGATGTGCCAGGTGCCGCGCAGTCCGGTGGCGCCCAGGGTGCGGCCGGCGCGCAGGAACAGGGGTGGGACCTGGTCGACGCCGGAGACGAGGCCGTTGGCGATGGAGGGCACGGCGCCGAGCAGGATGACGGCGTACATCATGGAGTTGTTCAGGCCCAGCCAGATGACGGCCGGGGGGACCCAGGCGACCGAGGGCAGGGACTGCAGGCCGGAGAGGATGGGTCCGATCGCGGCGCGCACGAATGTGACGCGGGCGACGAGCAGGCCCAGGGGGGTGCCGATGGCCAGGGCGAGGAGGAAGCCGAGCAGGCCGCGCGAGACGGACGTCCACACCACGTCGAGGAGGGTTCCGGCCAGCCAGAGGTCGTGGATGCTGGTGAGGACGGCGGTGGGGGCGGGCAGGCTGCCCTCGTCGGTGACCTTCGCCCAGACCAGCACCTGCCAGACGGCGATCACCAGCACGATCGCGGTGAGCGGGGGCAGGACCTTCTTGAGCAGGATCTCGCGGACCGGGGTGCGGTGGGATTGGACGGTGTCCAGGGCGTCGAGTCCGGCTTCGAGGCCCGCCAGGTCATCAGCCTTCGCAGGCGTGGTGGTTGAGGTGTGCTGGGTGTCAGTGCTGGCCATGGCGGCGGATCTCCCCACGCAGTTCTTCGGTGATCTCGACGGACAGCTCCGCGACGGCCGCGTCCTCGATGCGGCGGGGCTGGTCGATGTCGACGGTCCACTGGCGGGCGATGCGGCCGGGGCGGGAGGAGAGCAGGATGACGCGCTGGGCGAGGCGGACGGCTTCGCGCACGTTGTGGGTGACGAAGAGGACGGAGACGTTTGTCTCGCTCCAGATGCGGGTCAGTTCGCCGTGCAGGACGTCGCGGGTGATGGCGTCCAGGGCGGCGAACGGCTCGTCCATCAAAAGCAGTTGGCTGTCCTGGGCCAGGGCGCGGGCCAGGGCGACGCGCTGGCGCATGCCGCCGGACAGTTCGTGGACGCGTTTGCCGTGCGCGCCGGCCAGGCGGACGAGTTCCAGGAGGCGTTCGGCTTCGGTGCGGCGTTCGGTTTTGGGCACGCCGCGCAGGCGCAGGGCGAGTTCGATGTTCTTGCCGGCGGTGAGCCAGGGGAAGAGGGCGTGTTCCTGGAACATCAGGGCGGGCCGGCCGGTGGTGGTGATGGTGCCCGCACTGGGCTGGTCGAGGGCGGCGACGAGGTTGAGGAGGGTGGATTTGCCGCAGCCGGAGGCTCCCAGGAGGGTGACGAACTCGCCGGGGGCGACATCGAGGCTGATGTCGTCCAGGACGAGCTGGTGGCCGGCGGGGGTGGCGAAGGACTTGGAGACGTGCTCCAGACGGGCGGCGGGCTGGACGTGGGTGCGGTCCTCGGCGTGTGCCCCGGTGAGTGTGGTGGCCATGGTCGTCACCTCCTGGGAGACCTGAACTAACGGACAGTTGGGGTTACTTGGTGCCGAGTCCGGCGTCGTCGACGGCGGTCTTGCCTTCGGTGCGCAGGACCTTGTTGAGCAGGGTCAGGTCGTAGATGCCGGCCAGGTCGGGCTTCTTGAGCAGTCCGGCGGCGACCGCGTGGTCGGCCTGGGCCTGCAGGGTGGAGGCCAGCGGGTCGTCGGTGAACTGCACCGACTTCCAGGCCGGGTCAAGGATGTCGGCGGGCAGTGCCTTGCCGGTCAGGGCCTTGAGCTTGTCGTTCGCCGCCGTCTTTGCCTTGTCGGGGTTGGCGTTGATCCAGGCGTTGGTCTTCACCGAGCCGCGCAGGACCGCCTCGACCACGTCGGGATGGTCCTTCAGGAAGCTCTGCTTGACGATGATGTTGGTGATGACGAACTTGTTGCCCGGCCACAGCGTCGACTCATCCAGCAGGACCTTCGCGCCCTGGCTGACCAGCTTCGAAGCGGTGGGCTCGGGGACCCAGGCGCCGTCGATGGAACCGGACTTGTACGCGTCGGGGGTGATCTTGTTGTCGGTGCGGACCACCGACACATCACCCTTGCCGCTCTGCGCCTCGACCTTCCAGCCCTTCTCCGCGATCCAGTTCAAGAACGCCACGTCCTGGGTGTTGCCCAGCTGCGGAGTGGCGATCTTCTTGCCCTTGACGTCGTCCAGGGTCTTGATCTTCGCCGGGTTCACCACCAGCTTCACCCCGCCCGAGGCCGAACCGCCCACGATGCGCAGGTTGGTGCCCTTGGACTTGGTGTAACCATTGATCGACGGGGAGGGGCCGATGAACCCGATGTCGATCGAACCCGCGTTCAACGCCTCGATCTCCGAGGGACCGGCATTGAACGTCGTCGACTTCAGCTGGGTACCCCCCAGCTCCTTCTGCAAGATCCCCTGCTGCTCACCCACCAGCGCGGTGGCATGCGTGAGGTTGGGGAAATAACCCAGCTTCACCGAATCGGCGGAGAGCTTCTTGCCCTCCGCGGCGGCGGGGGCCTTCTCGTCTTCCTTCTTCGCCTCGGAACCGTACCCGCAGGAGGCGAGCGCCCCGATCAGCAGGGGCAGGGCGGCAGCGGCGACGACGCTGCGACGCAGGCGGCGGGTGGTGCGGTTGGCAGGCACGGGAGGCGTTCCTCTCGTAGGCCCGGATCCCACGCCCCTAGGGCGTGGCCGGGAGATCGTCAGGTCTGTGTCTTCGTCTGTGGCGCATACGGGGGTCAGGGGTGGTCACGCACATCGCACGACACCCCCGGACCCCGCACCGAGGGCGCCGCTGCCCACGCGGCCGCCCTCCTTCGCGAACGTCAGGAAGACGTTGGTCGGCTTCTGCATCAGAAGTCCCAGCCTTCTTCGGTGTTTTCGGTGGTTGCCACCGCTGCTGCGGTGGCGAAGGACTCGCCCGCCATTCCGGCGGCGAGCGTGGTGCCGTCGGCGGGGTCGATCAGCAGGAAGGAGCCGGTACGGCGCGAGTGCGCGTACGAGTCGAGCGCGAGCGGCTCGGCGGTACGGACCTTCACGGTGCCGATGTCGTTGGCGACCAGCCGGCCCGGGTCCGGGTGCGCGGAGAGGTCGTCCAGGGTCAGCCGGGTCGGGATGTCCTTGACGATCGCCTTGACGGTACGGGTGGTGTGCTTCAGCAGGACGCGCTGGCCCACGGTCAGCGGGGTGTCGGCCAGGTGGCAGACGGTCGCCTCGACGTCCTGGGAGGTGGCGGGAGGT
>NZ_JBEOYE010000200.1:3538-5223 GCF_040296945.1 Streptomyces sp. NPDC001941
GAGTGTCGGCCAGGATGAACCGGCGCCGCGCGGTGGCGAAGTAGCGGTAGGCGACATCGATGGTGATGCCCTGCTCCCGCTCCGCCCGCAACCCGTCCGTCAAGAGCGCCAGGTCCGGGCCCTCCGCGCCACGGCTGCGCGAGGCGTGCTCGACAGCCTCCAGCTGGTCGGTGAGGACCGACTTCGAATCGTGCAGCAGCCGGCCCACCAGGGTGGACTTGCCGTCGTCCACGGACCCGGCGGTGGCGAAGCGCAGCAGGGTGGTGGCCGACAGGTGCTCGGGCTGCTCGGTGGTGCTGGTCATCTCTAGAAGTACCCTTCGCGCTTGCGGTCTTCCATCGCGGCCTCGGACATCTTGTCGTCCGCCCGGGTCGCACCCCGCTCGGTCAGCCGGGACGCGGCGATCTCCGCGATCACCGCATCCAGCGTCGTGGCGTCCGAATCCACCGCACCCGTGCAGGACATGTCCCCCACCGTGCGGTAACGGATCAGACGCCTCTGCACCGGCTCGGAGTCCTTCGGCCCGCCCCACTCACCCGCCGTCAGCCACATCCCGCCCCGCGAGAACACCTCACGCTCGTGCGCGAAGTAGATCTCCGGCAGCTCGATCCGCTCGCGCTGGATGTACTGCCACACATCCAGCTCCGTCCAGTTCGACAGCGGGAAGACGCGCACGTGCTCGCCCGGGGCGTGCCGGCCGTTGTACAGCTGCCACAGCTCGGGGCGCTGGCGGCGCGGGTCCCACTGGGAGAACTCATCGCGCAGCGAGAACACCCGCTCCTTGGCCCGCGCCTTCTCCTCATCGCGGCGCCCGCCGCCGAAGACCGCGTCGAAACGCTCCGCGGCGATCTTCTCCGTCAGCGGCACCGTCTGCAACGGATTGCGCGTCCCGTCCGGGCGCTCGCGCAGCCGGCCCGCGTCGATGTACTCCTGCACCGACGCCACGTGCAGCCGCAGCCCGTGCCCGGCCACCACCCGGTCCCGGTAGGCCAGCACCTCGGGGAAGTTGTGCCCGGTGTCCACGTGCAGCAGCGAGAACGGCACCCGCGCCGGCGCGAACGCCTTCAGCGCCAGATGCAGCATCACGATCGAGTCCTTGCCCCCGGAGAACAACACCACCGGACGCTCGAACTCCCCCGCCACCTCACGGAAGATGTGCACCGCCTCCGACTCCAGCGAGTCCAGGTGCGACAACGCGAACGGACTGTCCGTACCCTCCCTGACCGAATGCGCGCTCGTCATGCCAGACCCCTCTCGCTCAGCAGCGCGAACAGTGCCGCCGCGGACTCCTCCACGCTCTGGTCCTGCGACTCGATCCGCAGATCCGGACGACGCGGCGCCTCGTACGGGTCATCCACCCCGGTCAGGCCGGACAGTTCGCCCGCCGCCTGCCTGGCGTACAGGCCCTTCACGTCGCGTACGGAGCACACCTCGACCGGCGTCGCCACGTGCACCTCGATGTAGGCGGTGCCCTCGGCCTCGTGGCGCTTGCGCACCGCCTCCCGGCTGTCCTCGTACGGCGCGATCACCGGCACCAGCGCGATCACCCCCTGGGAGGCGAGGAGTTCGGCGACGAAACCGATCCGCTGGACGTTGGTGTCACGGTCCGCGCGGCTGAAGCCCAGGCCCGCGGAGAGGAACTCACGGATCTCATCCCCGTCCAGCACCTCCACCCGCCGCCCCTC
>NZ_JBEOYE010000201.1:0-5116 GCF_040296945.1 Streptomyces sp. NPDC001941
GCTCTGTCGGCGCCGCGGGTGGGGGGGGCCCGGGGTCGGGCCGGGGGGCGCCCCACCCCTCGCTCACTTCGTAGTCGTACTTCGTACGCGTCGCGGAGGAACCCTCAGCGCGCTGAGGTCACCGCCCCGTACTCGGCGCCCCACGCCTCCACCACGTCGGCGGCGCGGTCGAAGGCCTCCACCCGCGACAGGAAGTCGGCGCTGTGGTCGGTCAGCAGCGCCACGGCCTCCTTGCCGGAGGGCTCCACCACCAGCGCCTGCCCCTGCACCGTCCGGGGCATCCCCAGCCAGCGCACCGGCTGCTGCACCGTGCGCAGCGCGCCGGCCCGCTCCCAGGGGAGGGTGCTGGTACGGAAGAACGCCACGCGGCGCACCCCGTGGCGGCTCACCCACGTCCCCATCCGCAGCAGGCGCAGCGCGGACGCGATCACCAGCAGACCGGCGCCGAGGCAGACCGCCGCGGCGGCCAGCGCCCCGGCGAAGGCGATGATCATCGCGGCCAGCAGGACGAACGACGCGAGCAGCAGGAGCAGCGCCGCCGCCGCGACCCGCCAGGGGCCCGGCCGGTAGGGCCGGCGCCAGCGGTCGTGGTCGTCGAACGGCAGGGCGACGTCGTCGGTGTTCGTGTCAAACGCACGGTCGGCCGTCAGGAAGGGCAGGGGCACGACTGATCCTCACTCACAAGCACGCTCGATTGGGCTGTGCCCGGTGAGGCTACCGAGGAGGTCAAGCGGGGACCACTCCCGGGGGGCCGTCCGAGTCTGTGAAGAACCCCGGCGGCTCAGCGCCCTTCGGAGGCCTCCGACTGCTGCCCGTGGCCGGCCGACTGGCCCGACTCCATGGCGGGCAGGCCGAACAGCAGCGACCCGGCGAGGCCCGCGACGACCGTGAGCCCGATCAGCGTACGGCCCATGATCTGCGGTACGCGGAGACGTTCCCTCTCCGGCGGGGTGACGTTACTGCGGAAGCGCTCGGCCTCCGCGACGAACGCGAACGGGACGGCCTCTCGCCGGCGGAACATAGGGCAACACTCCTCGGATCGTGTGTGACTGACGCCTCTACAGGTACAGACGCGTGGAAGAGCAGTTTGGTGCCCGATTTCCCCGAATTGGCCGGAACAATCGTGCCGCCAGCCTGCCTGGTTCGGAGCCGGCTCTCGGGGCCTTAAGGTGGACGCCGCCCAACCCTGAGCAAGAGACAAGGACGTGTCGGTGTCCGACAGCCCCGCAGAGATCAAACCTAGTTTTCGCAGCGACGTAACCGTTGACCTGGTGAAACACGCCGCCAGTGACTCGGACGTCCTGTGGGCGGCCCGGGTCTCCACGGCCGGCGAGCAGTCCCTGGAGGAGCTCAGCAAGGACCCGGAGCGCTCCAAGGGCCTGATCAACTACCTGATGCGGGACCGGCACGGCAGCCCCTTCGAGCACAACTCGATGACGTTCTTCATCAGCGCCCCGATCTTCGTCTTCCGCGAGTTCATGCGGCACCGGGTGGGCTGGTCCTACAACGAGGAGTCGGGCCGCTACCGCGAGCTGCAGCCGGTGTTCTACGTCCCCGGCGCCGAGCGCAAGCTGGTGCAGGAGGGCCGCCCGGGCAAGTACGTGTTCGTGGAGGGCAGCGCCGAGCAGCACAAGGTGGTCACGGAGTCCATGGAGGACGCCTACCGCCAGGCCTACGGCGCCTACCAGGAGATGCTGGAGGCGGGCGTGGCCCGCGAGGTGGCCCGTTCGGTCCTCCCGGTCGGCCTGTTCTCGTCGATGTACGCGACCTGCAACGCGCGCTCGCTGATGCACTTCCTCGGCCTGCGCACCCAGCACGAGCTGGCGAAGGTGCCGTCCTTCCCGCAGCGGGAGATCGAGATGGTCGGCGAGAAGATGGAGGCGGAGTGGGCGAAGCTCATGCCGCTGACGCACGCCGCCTTCAACGCCAACGGCCGCGTCGCGCCGTAACGGGGCACAGATGTACGGATCGGTCGCCCGAGGTGTCCGTATTGCGGCGTTTCGCGAAGTTCATCTAGGCTGATCAAACGGACCCGGCACTGCTTGAACCCCCGAGCAGGCAGTGCCGGGCTCCCTCGTCCTACGTCCCACGTCACGTCCCCCGAGGGGACACACCGCGCTGAGCAGCGAGTAGCGTGTTACCCATGGCTCCGATCTCCACTCCGCAGACCCCCTTCGGGCGGGTCCTCACCGCCATGGTCACGCCATTCACGGCAGACGGCGCACTCGACCTCGACGGTGCCCAGCGACTCGCCGCCCACCTGGTGGACGCCGGCAACGACGGCCTCATCATCAACGGCACCACCGGCGAGTCCCCGACCACCAGCGACGCGGAGAAAGACCAGCTCGTACGAGCGGTCCTGGAGGCCGTCGGCGACCGCGCCCACGTCGTCGCGGGCATCGGCACCAATGACACCCGGCACTCCCTGGAGCTGGCCCGCACCGCCGAGCGCACCGGCGCACACGGCCTGCTCGCCGTCACGCCGTACTACAACAAGCCCCCGCAGGAGGGCCTGTACCAGCACTTCTCGGCCATCGCCGACGCCACCGCACTGCCCGTGATGCTCTACGACATCCCCGGCCGCAGCGGCGTCCCGATCGACACCGAGACCCTGGTCCGGCTCGCCGAGCACCCGAGGATCGTCGCCAACAAGGACGCCAAGGGCGACCTCGGCCGCGCCAGCTGGGCCATCGCCCGCTCCGGCCTCGCCTGGTACTCCGGCGACGACATGCTCAACCTCCCGCTGCTCTCCGTCGGCGCGGTCGGCTTCGTCTCCGTCGTCGGCCACGTCGTCTCGCCCGAGCTGCGCGCGCTGCTGGAGGCGCACCTCAGCGGCGACGTGCAGAAGGCCACGGAGATCCACCAGAAGCTGCTCCCCGTCTTCACCGGCATGTTCCGCACCCAGGGCGTCATGACGACGAAGGCCGCGCTCGCCCTCCAGGGCCTGCCCGCCGGCCCGCTGCGGCTGCCGATGACCGGCCTGACGGACGAGGAAACGGCACAGCTCAAGATCGACCTCGCCGCCGGCGGGGTACAGCTGTAACCACAGACTTCACAACTGAATACGAACGAAGAGACCGACAACAGCAAGTGCACGAATGTCATGCGCGCCACGTGCCCAAGCGGTACGTGGCGTGTGTGGTGAGGAGAGTCTTTTGAGTCATCCGCATCCTGAACTCGGCGCCCCGCCGAAGCTGGCCAAGGGCGGCCTCCGCGTGACCCCGCTCGGCGGGCTCGGCGAGATCGGCCGCAACATGACCGTCTTCGAGTACGACGGCCGCCTCCTGATCGTCGACTGCGGCGTGCTCTTCCCCGAGGAGGAGCAGCCGGGCATCGACCTGATCCTGCCGGACTTCACGACCATCAGGGACCGCCTCGACGACGTCGAGGGCATCGTCCTGACCCACGGTCACGAGGACCACATCGGCGGCGTCCCCTACCTGCTCCGGCTGAAGCCGGACATCCCGCTCATCGGCTCCAAGCTGACCCTCGCGCTGATCGAGGCCAAGCTCCAGGAGCACCGCATCCGGCCCTACACCCTGGAGGTCGCCGAGGGCCAGCGCGAGCACCTCGGCCCCTTCGACTGCGAGTTCGTCGCGGTCAACCACTCCATCCCGGACGCCCTGGCCGTCGCCATCCGCACCCCCGCGGGCATGGTCGTGCACACCGGCGACTTCAAGATGGACCAGCTGCCGCTCGACCGGCGGCTGACCGACCTGCACGCCTTCGCGCGCCTCAGTGAGGAGGGCATCGACCTCCTCCTGTCGGACTCCACCAACGCCGAGGTCCCCGGCTTCGTCCCGCCCGAGCGCGACATCTCCAACGTGCTGCGGAACGTCTTCGCCGGCGCCCAGAAGCGGATCATCGTGGCCAGCTTCGCCAGCCACGTGCACCGCATCCAGCAGATCCTCGACGCCGCCCACGAGTACGGCCGCCGGGTCGCCTTCGTCGGCCGCTCGATGGTCCGCAACATGGGCATCGCCCGCGACCTCGGCTACCTGCGGGTCCCCGCGGGCCTGGTCGTGGACGTGAAGACGCTGGACGACCTGCCGGACAGCGAGGTCGTCCTCGTCTGTACCGGCTCCCAGGGCGAGCCGATGGCCGCGCTCTCGCGCATGGCCAACCGCGACCACCAGATCCGGATCGTCCCCGGCGACACCGTGATCCTGGCGTCCTCGCTCATCCCGGGCAACGAGAACGCGGTCTACCGCGTGATCAACGGCCTGACCCGCTGGGGCGCCAACGTCGTCCACAAGGGCAACGCCAAGGTCCACGTCTCGGGCCACGCCTCGGCCGGCGAGCTGCTGTACTTCTACAACATCTGCCGTCCGAAGAACCTGATGCCGGTCCACGGCGAATGGCGCCACCTGCGCGCCAACGCCGAGCTGGGCGCCCTCACCGGCGTCCCCAAGGACCACATCGTCATCGCCGAGGACGGCGTGGTCGTCGACCTGGTGAACGGCAAGGCCCGGATCGTCGGCAAGGTCCAGGCCGGTTACGTGTACGTCGACGGCCTCTCGGTCGGCGAGGTCAACGAGCCGGTGCTCAAGGACCGCCGCATCCTGGGCGACGAGGGCATCATCTCGGTGTTCGTGGTGGTGGACTCCTCCAGCGGCAAGATCGTCGGTGGCCCGCACATCCACGCGCGCGGCTCCGGCATCGACGACTCGGCGTTCGCCCCGGTCGTGCCGAAGATCGAAGAGGCCCTCAACCGGTCCGCCCAGGACGGGGTCGTCGAGCCGCACCAGCTCCAGCAGCTGATCCGCCGCTCGATCGGCAAGTGGGTCTCGGACACCTACCGTCGCCGCCCGATGATCCTCCCGGTCGTCGTGGAGGTCTGACAGGCCGTCTGACCTGCTGTGACCTGGAGCGGGGCCCCCGATTTGCATCGGGGCGCCCCGCTCCAGTACGTTTACGGCTCCGCCTGAGGGGAACCCGGCACACTCGTGTGTTCGCAGACCACCTCGATCGGGGCGGGAAATCCGACTCAGAATCTCTGATAAAGTCGGGCATCGCCGAAGGGCAAAGGCCCTCCAACGGCCACCGGAATTCAAATTCGGACCGGAAACGGAACGGAAAAGAGTCTGGTAAGGTTGGAACCGCCGGAAAGGGAAAC
>NZ_JBEOYE010000202.1:0-5084 GCF_040296945.1 Streptomyces sp. NPDC001941
TCCAGGGTGATGCGGCCGAAGTCCATGGCGACCGTGGTGGTGGTCTTGTCGCCGGTGTGGGTGAGGTCGTCGATCCCCGCCGACGCGGAGGTCATGACGGCTTCGGTACGCAGCGGGTTGATCTCCGAGACGGCACCGACGAAGGTGGTCTTGCCCACGCCGAAGCCGCCCGCCACCACGATCTTCGCGCTGGTGGTCGATCGAGCAGCACCGCCGCTAGAGCTTGCGAAGTCCACTGAGCACCCTTTCGAGCAGTGTCACGTCTGGCTGGCCGCCGGCGGTCTCGTCGCCGCCGGGCTGGTGGATGGCGACGAGTCCGGCCTCTGCCAGGTCGGCAACGAGGATGCGGGCGACGCCAAGGGGGATGGAGAGCAGTGCCGAGATCTCAGCCACCGACTTGATCTCGAAGCACAGCCGGCAGATCCGCTGGTGCTCGGGCAACTGCCCTTGCAGCCGGGCCGGATCGGCCGTGGTCGACACCAGCGCCTCGATGGCGAGCTGGTACCGGGGTCGCGTCCGGCCGCCGGTCATGGCGTACGGACGGACCAGGGGGTTGTGCGCGGCCGGCGCGGGCGCGGGCTCGGGGGCGCGACGCGGCTGCTGCACCGGCTGGATGCGCGGTGCGGACGGCTGGTCGTAACCGGGGTGCTGGGGCTGTTGCGGCGTCTGCTGGGGCTGCTGGTACGGCTGTTGGGGGGCGGGCCGTCCGTACGGCTGCCGGTCCCGCTGGTCGCCCTGCCCTCTGCTGCTCGGCGTGGAGGGGAAGTTGAAGCGGTTCTGGCCGTTCTCACCCGAGGCACGGTGAGCACCGTCGTACGGGTGTCCGCTTGGGGGTGTTGCCACGTTTCCTCCTCCGACTGCCGTTCGCCGGTCCATGTCCCTGTGGAGCCGCGCCACCGCACCCTATGGTGCGGTGGCGAGAAACGCACCGTCCGTCTGCTGTGTGAGAAGTCAGTTGAGCAGACTTCCCTGGAGTTCCGCGCGCAGATCCGGGGTCAGGACGGTGCCCGCCCGGTCGACCAGCAGGGCCATCTCGTAGCCCACCAGGCCGATGTCGGCCTCGGGGTGGGCCAGCACGGCCAGCGAGGAGCCGTCGGAGACGGACATGATGAAGAGGAAGCCCCGCTCCATCTCGACCACGGTCTGGTTGACCGGGCCGCCCTCGAAGATCCGGGAGGCGCCCGCGGTCAGCGAGGTCAGTCCGGAGGCGACGGCGGCCAGTTGGTCGGCTCGGTCGCGGGGGAAGCCTTCGGACATGGCCAGCAGGAGTCCGTCGGCGGAGACCACCACCGTGTGGGAAACACCGGGGGTGTTGTCCACGAAGTTGGTGATCAACCAGTTCAGATTCTGCGCCGCCTGGCTCATCGGGCTCACACTAACGCTCCTGGTTGTAGGTACTACCCGGGCCGAGGCCCGATCCGTTCGTGTCCGTTCCCGCCGTGCGCCCCTGCTGGACGCCGCGGCGCAGGTTGCTCAACCTGCCCCGTACGTCCTCCGGCGCGCGGGAGACCTGGGGGCCGCCCTGCGGGGTCTGCTCCGCCGCGCCCTCGACCAGATTGGCCTTGGGGACCCGCCGGGGGAGGCCGGAGGGGGTGACCCCGCCCGCCTTGGGCTCGCGCAGCTTCTCGGCCCGCTGCCAGCGCTCGTCGTTCGTCGAGCGCCAGTCGTCGGTGCCGGCCTCCTCGCTCCGGGGAGCCTCGGGCCGGTCCTGCGGGTCCTGCTGCTGCGGTTCGCGCGGGCGCTGCGGGAGCGGCGGCTGCGCGGCCTGCTGCTGGGGGACCTGCTGCTGGCCGGCGCCGCGACGCGGCAGGCCTGCTTCGGTCAGCTCGTGGCCGTTGCTCGGGGAGGGACCCGGACGGTCGAAGCCTACGCGCTCGGCGCCGTTCGCGGGAGCGCCGGGCCCAGATTCCGATTCTGCCCCGAACTCAGGTTCGTAGGACGCCGGGTAACCGTTCTGATTCGGCCACTCTGCCTGGTGGGGCTGGGGGTCGAACTGGTTGTCGTAGCCGTCCTGGGCGGGCTGACCGGCCGGATAACCGGCTTCCGGATAGCCCTGCTGCGGGTACTCGCCGGTCGCGTACTCACCCGTGGCGTACTCGCCGGTGGGGTACGTCTCGTACCCCCCGCCCTGGTACTCCTGCGGGTAGCCCGGCTCCTGCGGATAGCCCTGGTCGTACGTCGGCTGCGGAGCGTAGCCCGCGTCCGGCGCGAGGCCGCCGTCGGCGCCCTCGTAGTACGCCTGCTGCTGCCCCTGCGCTACGTAACCCTGCTGCGGCTGCTCCAGCTCGTCGCGGAACAGCGGGCGGTCGCCGCCCTGCGCCCGCTCCTCCAGGGCCGCGCGGCGCTCCTCGCGGATCAGCGAGCGGCCCACCGGGTCCAGCGCGGGGCCGGTGGACGGCTGCTCGTAGCGCGAGTCGTCGAAGCCCAGCTCGGCGGCGGTGCGCAGCGGCGCGGGCTCGAAGGACTGCTGCTCGGGGATGATCGAGGAGACGGTGAAGTCGTCCGCCGCCGCGCCCGGCTGACCGCCGCCGCCGTGCGTGATCGCGTCCGGCAGCATGACCAGCGAGGTGGTGCCCGCCTGCTCGCCCGAGGGGCGCAGCTGGACGCGGATGCCGTGCCGGTCGGCGAGGCGGCCGACCACGAACAGGCCCATGCGCTGGGAGACGGCGGCGTCCACGGTCGGCGGGTTGGCCAGCTTGTGGTTGATGTCCGCGAAGTCCTCGGCGGTCAGGCCGATGCCCTTGTCGTGGATCTCGATCATCACGCGGCCGTCGGGCAGCCGGGTCGCGGTGACGCGCACCTTGGTCTGCGGCGAGGAGAACGTGGTGGCGTTCTCCAGCAGCTCGGCGAGCAGGTGCACGAGGTCGGTCACGGCCTGGCCGTGGATCTCCGACTCGGGCACTCCGGTCAGCTCGATGCGCTCGTAGGACTCCACCTCGGAGGAGGCGGCGCGCAGCACGTCGACCAGCGGGACCGGCTGGTTCCAGCGGCGGCCGGGCTCCTCGCCCGCGAGGACCAGGAGGTTCTCGCCGTTGCGGCGCATGCGGGTCGCGAGGTGGTCCAGCTTGAAGAGGTTCTCCAGCTGGTCCGGGTCCGCCTCGTTGTTCTCCAGGTCGGTGATCAGGGTCAGCTGGCCCTCGATCAGCGACTGGTTGCGGCGCGAGAGGTTGGTGAAGATCGCGTTGACGTTGCCCCGCAGCATGGCCTGCTCGGCGGCGAGCCGGACGGCCTCGCGGTGCACCTGGTCGAAGGCGCGGGCGACCTCGCCGATCTCGTCGCGCGAGTCGATCGGGATGGGCTGCACCCGGGTGTCGACGCGGCCCGGGTCGGTGCGCGAGAGCTGGTCGACCAGGCTCGGCAGGCGCTGCTCGGCGATGGTGAAGGCGGCGGTGCGCAGGTTGCGCATCGAGCGGCTCATCTGGCGGGCCATCATCCCGGCCAGGATGAACGCGGCGAGCAGGGCGATCACCACGATGGCCCCGTTGACGATGGCGTCGGTCCTGGCGTCGTCGGAGATCTGGGCCGCCTCGTTCACGGCCTTGTCGACGAGCTCCTTCTCCACCTGGCTGTAGCCGTCGAACTTGGTGGTGGCCACGGCCTGCCAGGACTCGGCGGTGATGAACTTCTTCTCCAGGCCGCGCAGGGCCTTGGGGCTCCTGGCGCTGCCGATGGCGTCCACCATGCCGCCGAAGACGGACTTCACCGGGCCCTTGCCGCCCTTGGGCGGCTCCATGCCCAGGGCCTGCAGCCGCTGGGCGCCGATGGCCGCGCGGTCGGACATGACCTTCTTCAGCCGGGCCGCGTCGGCCTCGGTGCCGCCGGAGTTGAACTCCTGGAGGGCGATGTTCTCCAGGTAGCTGTAGGAGTTGAAGGCCGTGCTCTGGGCGGCGAAGACGGTGTCGTCGTCGCTGGGCCGCACCAGGAGGTGTGTACCAATGGAACGCTGGAGGGACTCGGCGGCCTTGGCCAGCTGGATGGCGTAGACGGTACGCCCGTAGCTGGTGATGTTGCCGGTGCCCAGGCCCAGCTCGTTGGAGAGCTCCATCAGGCCGTGCTGGACCTGGACGTAGCCCTCCTCGGTCTGCACGGGGTCCTTGCCCGGCTGGTACGCGGTCTCGCGCACGCCCTTGAGCAGGGACTCGCCCTCCCGGAAGGTCTTCAGCCGGCGCTCCAGGCCGGGGGTGTCCGGCATGTCCTTCGCGGCCCGGTCGAAGGCGACCTTGGCCTCGTCGGTGGCGGCCCGCGCCTTCTTGACGGTGTCGTCGTCGGTGGCGGACCTGCCCGCGAGCAGCGGTGCGGCGGTGAGGTCGCGTTCGTTGAGCAGGGCCTCGCCGTAGCCGGCGGCGGCGCGCACGACCAGCGCGGTCTTCTCGGCGTCCTGCGCTTCCTGCCAGGTGTCCACGGAGGCCTTCACCTGGAAGCCGCCCATGACGAGCCCGACGAGCACGGGTATGAGGAGGATCGCGTTCAGCCTGGTGGGCACGCGCCAGTTGCGCGGGGACAGCTTGCTGGTACTGCCGGCCGGAGCCCCCGGGACGGGGTCCTCGGACGCATCGGCAGGCGTCGGCGCCGCCGCGCGCGGCGGCGGGGTGAAGTTGCCCCGCGCCTGCTGCTGTGCGGAGCCCGTCGTGCTTCGCCTCACTCGACCAACAACCTCTCGGCGTCGGCACCTACGTCGTGCCGTTTTCTTTCAGGGCCGTACTACTCGGGAGTTCGTCGAATTCCAGCACGTGAAGTGGCCCCGTTCCAAACAGCTGGAATCGGCCATTCCCAGTGGTCCAGACCGGAGATAAAGCGGACATAAAGAACGAGCCCCGCCAAATGGCGGGGCCCGTGTGAGCGCAGGGGTACCAGTTGAACGCGCCGGGTGTCCGAACCCCGCGAATTCTCTGTCGAAACGTTATGAACACAGGGCCGGACCGTGTCTAACGACACAGCCCACCCCGGCAGATCCTACGACAACTGCCGTACGGCCACGTCTACTTGAGACGGGCCATCAGGGCGTGTTCGACGAGGGTGATGAGGGCGCTCTTGGCGTCGGCGCGGTGGCGGGCGTCGGTGGTGATGATGGGGGTGTCGGGGCC
>NZ_JBEOYE010000203.1:0-5039 GCF_040296945.1 Streptomyces sp. NPDC001941
GGCGGGCGGCGGGCGGCGGGCGGCGGGCGGCGGGCGGCGGGCGGCGTGGTCGTGCCTCGATCCATGCTCCGGGCGGTGGAAGGGCCGGATCCGCGACGAAAGTGGCGCCGGGGCCGGGCGCCGGTGTGCTACCTCCGCCGCGCCGGGCGCCGGGGGCAGAACGGCCCTCCCGGCCGGGCCGGTGGTCCCGGCCTCCGGCGCCGGGAGCCTCTGGTCCGCCGGTGCGGGTGGTGGACACACTCGTACGGGGCGCTCTCCCCGCCCCGCGTGTCCCCCCGTACCGCTTCCGCCCCTTCTGCCCTTTTCGCCACCCCTGACACTCATGCCGAACGCCTCCCCAGTCTCCCTGCCTTCACTCCGGGCAGCAGGGCCGGAGCAGCCCGAAGAGGGCCTGCCCGAGGCCCCGTTGGGCCGTACGCCCTGGCGGGACCGGTGGCGGAGCCGGGCAGGCGCCCTGGCCGAGTGGTGGGCCCGCAGCCCCGCCTGGCTGCTCTCCCTGCTCACCGCCCTGCTCTCGGTCGTCCAGGCCGTGGAGGCGGTGGAGGGCGGGGTCTGGCGGGCGGCCTCCCTCCGCTACCTGGTGTGCGGGCTCGTGGCGAGTGCGCTGCTGGCCGCCAGACGCCGCCACCCCGTCCTCGTACTGCTCCTGGTCTCCCTGGTCCAGGGCCCCATCTCCCCCGCGGGCCTCTACCCGGCGACCCACTGCGCCCAGTACGGCCTGGGCAGGCGGGTCCGCTCGCTGCCGGTGCTGATCGGCTGCGCCGCGCTGTCCGTGCTGGCCCGCCCGCTGTGGATGGTCTACAACCAGCACTCGATCCTGGAGCTCGGCCTCGGCCTGGTGCAGGACGCCTGGCCGGTGATGCTCGGCTACGCCGTCGCCCGCCGCCGCGAGGTCGCCGCCCACTGGCAGGAGCGCAGCCGCCTGGCCTCGGAGGACGCCCGGCTGCGGGAGCGCCAGCGCATCGCCCGCGAGATGCACGACACGGTCGCCCACCGGGTGGGCAACATGACGCTGTTCGCCGACGCCCTGGCGCTGCGGCTGCCGGAGGCCGGGAGCCAGCTCGGCACGGTACGGGAGCAGGGCCGGGCCGCGCTGACGGAGCTGCGCGAACTGCTCGGCCTGCTCCGCTCGGAGGCAGCCGCGGCCGTCGAGGCCCGCCCCCTGGACCGGCTCCTGGACGACCTGGTCGCGGCGCACGGGGCCGCGGGGCACGACGTCGACTACGCACGCACCGGCACCCTGTTCGTACCGTCCGCCCACCGCCACGCCACGTACCGCATCGTGCAGGAGGCCCTGACGAACGCCGCCAAGCACGCCCCGGGCACCCGGGCCGTCCTGCGCGTCGACCACGACGGCGACCGGCTGGCCGTCACCGTCGACACCCCGCCGCCCCCGGCCCGCGCCGCGCGGACCCTGCCGGGCGGCGGCCACGGCCTCACGGGGCTCGCCGAGCGCGTCTCCCTGCTGCACGGCACGCTGACCACCCGCCGCCACGCGACCGGCGCGTTCACGCTGGCCGCCGTCCTGCCCGTACCGGCCGCCCCCGAGGAGGAGTCCCCGTGATCCGTCTGCTGCTCGCCGACGACAGCACCGTCACGCGCCAGGCCCTGGCCGCCGTCCTGGAGTGCGATCCGGAGCTGCACCTGGTGGCCGAGGCGTGGGACGGCCGCAGCGCGGTGGCGGCGGCCCGCGCGCACCAGCCGGACGTCGCGCTCGTCGACATCGACATGCCGGGCACCGACGGGATCGAGGCGGCGCGCGAGCTGCGCCTGCTGCCCGCGCCGCCCAAGGTCCTGATGCTCACCATGCTCGGCCAGGACGGTTACGTTGACGACGCGATCCGGGCGGGTGCCTCCGGCTACCTCCTCAAGGACACGCCCACCGAGCAGCTCCTCGCCCACATCCACACCGTCCACCACGGCCGTCACGTGCTCGACCCGGCCGTCACCGGAGGCGTCCTCAGCCGCATCGCCGCGTCACCCGCGCCGCCCGCCCCGGACGGGCCCCTGCCGCTGTCCCGGTCCGAGGAGGGCGTCCTGCGCCTGGTCTGCCGGGGGCTGACCAACCACGACATCGCCGGCCGCCTCGGCACCTCGGAGACGGCCGTGAAGAGCAAGGTCAGCCGGCTGATGACGAAGCTCGACGCCGACAACCGCGTCCAGCTGGCCCGCGTCGGCATCCGCGCGGGCCTGGACGACTACTGACCGGTGTCCCCCCGTCGGCGGCACGGAGGGCATGGCGTCGCGCCGTGGGGGTACGGGCGCCAGGAACGACCTTGATCCAACCGCGTCCGACGGGCTCCTGTCCGCCCCGCGCGTCAGCCCAGGGAGGCCCCATGACCAACGCCGTACCCTCCGACGCACCCCTCGTCCCGAGCGGCTTCACCGACGCCCTCGCGGGCACGTACGCGACGGGCGCCACGGTCCAGAGCTACTGCGCCACCGTCCTGGCCCAGCCCGACATCCACCTCAAGGACGTCACCGACACGGCCCCCGCGCAGCGCATGGTCCGCGGCCACGCCGCGTACTGGCTCAGCACGCTCAACCCGGCGGTCCGCAGGAGCTACGCGCGTGTGAAGGGCTTCGCGAACCTCTACGGGACGCTGTCCAATGCGGACGTCGACCGCCTCGTCGGCGCGCTGGGCACCCCGGAGGGCAGGGCGGAGTTCGCCGAGTTCGTCGCCGCGCTCCGGCAGGAGACCGAGCGGGCCGCGGGCGAGGCCGCCGAGACGTCCGCAGGCCTCGACGCGCTGGCCCGGTCCCTCGACGCCGACCTGAGCGGGTTCCGCTCGGTGGCGGCCGAGGCGCACGCCCGCTACGGCGCCGCCAACACCCGGATCCTCCAGCTCCTCGACGCCCTGCCGCAGTTCAACGACACGCTGCGCGACGTGGACGAGGAGCTGCTGGCCGCGGGCGCCCGGATGCCCGACGCCGCGGCGCCCCCGTTCCTCCTCGCGCTCGCCCAGGCGCCCACGGACGGCGCCCCGCTCGTCCGGTCCACCCCCACGACCACCGACGGCGTGCTCCTGACCCGGCTCGCCGCCCAGGTGAAGGCGCGCGAGGACGTCGACCACGAGTACGCGGCACAGCTCGCCGAACTCCACGGCCTCCAGCCCCAGTCGGCCGCCCTGCACCTGCTGGACGACACCTACCGGTGCCTGGCGCGCGCGGCGCTCTCGCTGGCGGCGCGGCTGGACGCGACGGCGCAGTGCTGGCACGCGCTCGGCGACGGCCTCGCCGGTCTGGTGGTGGTGGCCGAGGGCGGTGTCGACGCCGGGACGGAGGCCCTGTTCAGGACCCGGCTGACCGAGGCGCGCGCGGGCATCCGCGAACTGCACGCGGTCGCGGACCGCTACGAGACCGCCGACACGCTGCCGGTGGTCTGCGACGAGACGCTCACCCGGCTGCTGCGGCTCCCGGTCGGCTGGGCGTCAAAGGCGATCGACGGCGAGGTGTTCGCGAACTTCGTCGCCGAGCGACGCCCGCTGTCGGCATGACGGCGCGCCACTGAGGGGCGCGCCTGAGGGCGTCCAGGGGCGCCCGAGGGGGCGTGCGGACAACGCCGGTCCACCCGTCGCGTGAGGGGCCGGTTCCGGGGCACGCGGGTGGACGGACGTCCGCCGAGGAACCCTCCGCGCACACCGCGAGCCCTGGCGGCCGAAGGGAGTACGCGACTCATGAGCGAGCCACGCGACCAGCACTCCGTACGCGCACAGGTGAAGTTCCGCGTCGCCGCCGAGCAGGCACTGCAGCTGCTCGGGGCGGACCGGAGCGCGCTGCCCGAGGTCCTGGACTTCGACGTCAGAGCGGCGGACGGGATCCTTCCGTACCGACAGCAGGTCCGCTTCTTCAGCGAGGACAACAAGACGTCCGTCCGGGTGCGGCTCGACGGCGACGCCGAGCTGAAGCGGGTGGACGGCGGGGAGGACGACAAGGGCGTGCCCCTGCGGATCGAGCTGAACGGCCGCGTCCTGAACGCGGCGGGCGTGGAGTTCGCCGCGGCCGACCTCTTCGACGGCGCGCTGCCCGACGCGTCGCTCTCGCTGCCGCTCAAGGTCATGCAGGCCCGCCCCAGGGCCCTCGCCCCGGGACGTTACGAGGGGGAGGTCACCCTGGTGGTCAAGTACAGCCCCTGATCGACGGGCCCCGCCGCGCTGCGGTACAGGTACTCCACCTTGATCCGCAGCGCCCACGGGTCTATCGGCTTGACCAGCAGGTCCGCGACGCCCAGTTCCATGGCCTGTTCCGCGACGGCCGTCGTGGGCTCGGCCGCGCTGACCAGGACCACGGGGATGTCCGCCGTCGCCTCCAGCGCCTTGAGGTAGCGCACCACGTCCAGGCCGCCGACGCCCGGCATCAGCAGGTCGAGCACGATCACCGCGACGCCGCCGCGCAGCGCCGCCTTCAGGGCCTCGTCGCCGCCGGTGGCCCGCTCGATCGGGTGCCCGAGGGGCGCGAGAGCGCTCTCCAGGGCGAAGAGGTTGGCCTCGTGATCGTCGACGATGAGGATCCGCTGACCCGCCCCTGCCGCCCGGCCCCACTGCCCCATGTGCTCCCCCACGCTTCCGTTCGGTTCACGGCCGTCCCACCTGCCCGGACGATTCGCCGCCCGGGGCATGGACGCACCTCGCGCCCGTACGGTTCCCTCACACGGGCACACGTCTGCCCCCGATGCTCACCGGATACCCCCGACGGCGGCATTCACGCACACAGGATTCTCACATGCGGCCGGGCCGCGTCCCCGGCCGGTGTCGTCCTCGTGCGTACGCGGATCTCGTACGGACGCGGATGACGCCGACCGGGCGCGGCCCGGCCACGGTCAGTGGTGCGGACGACTCGCGTCAGCCGTTCGCCACCGTCTTGCTGATCTCGATGTCCGAGAGCGGGTCCCGGACGCGGTCCCCGGGCGGACCCGCGGGGTCGCTGTCGTTGTTGCCGGGGTTGGGGTCGGGGGTGTCGGAACCGGCGGTCGCGACGTTGCCGATGTCACTGCCGTCGCCCCGGTAGTTCGGGTCGAGCTTGACCTTGAACGTCCAGGA
>NZ_JBEOYE010000204.1:0-4973 GCF_040296945.1 Streptomyces sp. NPDC001941
CGCAGCTCGGCCCGCGCCCGCACCCGCGCGGGCAGTACGGCGACGGCCGCGCCGCCCGCCGCCAGCGCGCCCGCGACCAGCGGCAGCGCCCGCACCACGGCCCCGCTCACGCCAGCTCACCCCACAGCCGCCCGAGCCGCACCAGCGCGGTCAGCGCCGAACCCGCCGCGAGCACCGCGAGGACCGGCACGGCCCAGCCGGTGGCCGCCGCGAGCACCACGAGCAGGCAGCGCTCGGTCTTGCCGACCGGGCCGCCGTTGAGCCGGGGCGCGCCCGCCGCCGCGCCCGCGAGCGACACCCAGGAGGGCAGCGTCGCGGCGAGCGCGGCGAGGGCGACCAGCCAGGGCGCGGCCAGCGCCAGGAAACCGGCCAGCACCACCAGGTCGGCGGCCCGGTCGCCCAGTTCGTTGAGCAGGGCGCCGCGCCGGGTGGTGCGGCCGGTGTCCCGGGCCAGCGCCCCGTCGAGGTTGGCGAAGGCGAGCCGGGCCGCCAGCAGGACGGCGACCGGGAGGGCGGCGAGCGGGGCGGGCAGCCACGCCAGGGCGGCCGCGGCCAGGGCCGCGCAGCCGACCCCCGCCGCGGTGAGGGCGTCGGGCGACACCCCGCGCCGGGCGAGCGCGGCGCGCACGCCGGACAGTCGCCGGGCGTACCAGGGCTTGAGTGCGTAGAGGCCGTCCATGGCCCCAACTCTGGTGCGGCAGAAGGCTTTTCGACACGGCGCGGGTACTCAGATCCGGCCCTGAGTACCTGGTGGCGCGGGGGCCTGTGAGACTGGGGCGCATGAGTGATGACGCCGTGCGCGCCGCGCACACCCACGAGCTGTCCCCGGCCGCCCTCGCCGAGTTCCGCGCGCTGCTCGACGCGGCGTTCGAGGGCGACTTCAGCGACGCGGACTGGGACCACGGGCTCGGCGGGATCCACGCCTGGGTCACCGACGGGCGGGGCGTCGCCGCGCACGGCAGCGTGATCATGCGCAGGGCGTCGCACGCGGGGCGTTCGTACCGGGTCGGCTACGTCGAGGCGGTCGCGGTGCGCGCCGACCGGCGCCGGCAGGGCCTGGGCGTACGGGTGATGGAGCGGCTGCACGAAGTGGTCGACGGCGCCTATGACTTCGGGGCGCTCTCGGCCTCCGACGCGGGGGCCGGACTCTACCGCTCGCTGGGGTGGCGGGCGTGGCCGGGGCGGATCGAGGCGTACGGCCCCGGGGGCGTCGAGCACCTCGCCGACGAGGAGGGCACCACCTACCTGCGCCCGGCGGCCGGTCGCGCGCTGCCGGATCCCGCCGCGGCGCTGCAGTTCGACTGGCGCGACGGGGACGTCATGTGACGGAGGGTCAGCTCCGGTTGCGGCGGCGGTTGCCGACCGCCACGGCCGCTCCCGCGAGCGCCGAGCCGACCAGGGCGCCCAGCGCGGCGAACGCCGAGACGTCGCTGACGTCGGCGATCCAGGTGCCCGTCAGCGCGAGCATCGCCAGCACCCACATGACCAGGATCCACTTGGTGCGGGTGTCGAAGTAGTAGGAGCGCGCGGGCCGCTCCGGCAGCTCGGACAGCTGCGCCGCCGGGCCCTCGCTGGCCGCCTTCGGGCGCTTGAGGTAGACGAACACCGACCAGTCGCCGCACGCCTCCCAGCCCTCCGGCGCGAGCCGCTCCAGGAGCTGGGCGCGGCGCCGGGGGCCGACCGCCGTCTCGCGGCGGTACTCCCAGCGCAGCGCGGCGCCCGGGACCCGGCGGCAGACGAACCGGCCCAGGGAGTCGATGCGTTCGACCTCCCAGCCCTGGTCGCCGTGGGCGGCGAGCAGGCGCCGGTCGTGGTAGATGTCGGCGGTCCAGGTCCAGGACTGCGCCTCCTCGGCGGGTGCGGTCGCGGCCGGGGTGGTGCCGCCGAGCTGGGCGGCGAAGGCGGCGGCGGGGCCGAACTCCTCCTCGGGCGCGGCGCCGGTCTCGGCGAGGTAGCCGGTGAGCTCGTCGACGGTGGTGGCTATGTGGGTCTCGTCGGCGCCGGACGCGCGCAGGGCGGCGGTCAGCTCGGCGAAGTAGGGCTCGGTGGAGCGGGTGCGCTCGGTGTCGTTCATCGTGTTCCCCCGTTGGTCAGCATGGTCGTGACGGACGTGTGGAAGCCCAGCCAGGCGGTGCTCTCGGCGGCCAGGTGCGCGCGCCCCGCCTCGGTGAGGCGGTAGTAGCGGCGCCCGGGTCCGCGCTCGGCGGCGCGGAACTCGCCCACGGCGAGCCCCGCCTCCTCCAGCCGGTTGAGCACCGGGTAGAGCGTTCCGCCCTTGATCTCCCCGAGGCCCGCCCCGGCGAGCGCCTTGGAGATCTCGTACCCGTAGCTCTCGCCCTCGGTGAGGCAGGACAGGACGAGGAGGTCGAGGACTCCCTTGAGCCAGCTGGATCTGCGGTCTGTGGCCATGCCCGTATTCCATCACTAGCTAGATAGGAATACAACCTATTGAGGGAAGCGACTTAGCGGGCGGTGCGACACAGGTAGCTCCGCCCAGCCCGTTCCGGACCCGGGATCAGAGCTGGCCCGCCGCCCTGACCAGCATCTTTCCGACGTTCTCGCCGCGCAGCATGCCCAGGAACGCCTCCACGATCCGGTCGAACCCCTCCACCACCGTCGCGTCCGCCGTGACCGCGCCGGAGCGCAGGTGCGGGACCAGGAAGTCCTCGAACTCGTCCTGGAGGTGCGGGTAGTTGCGCACCATCACGCCCTCCACCCGCAGCGACTTGGTGACGATGTCGTACAGGTTGCGGGGCGCCGCGGGCGGCTGGTCGGCGTGGTGGTACTGGCCCACCGCGCCCACCCAGGCGAGCCGCCCGTGGTGGCGCAGGTTCGCGATCGCGCCCGCCAGGTGGTCGCCGCCCACGTTCTCCAGGGCGGTGTCCAGGCCGTCCGGGGCCGCCTTCGCCAGCAGCTCCTCGACACTGCCGTCGTGGTAGTCGAAGGCCGCGTCGTAGCCCAGATGCCCGGTCAGGTGGGCGACCTTGGCGGCGGAGCCCGCGCTGCCGACCAGCCGGCCCGCGCCGAGCAGCCGGGCGATCCGGGCGGTGGCGGTGCCCACGCCGCCCGCGGCCGCGGAGACGAACAGGTCCTCGCCCGGCTGCAGGCGCAGGGTCCGGGTCAGCGCCACGTACGCGGTCAGGCCGGTGCCGCCGAGCAGGCTGAGGTGGGCGGAGAGCGGCACGCCCTCGTACGAACGGATCCTGCGGGCGCCCGCCCGGCCCTCGGTGACCAGGGCGTGGGTGCGCCAGCCCTCGCGGTGGAAGACCAGGTCGCCCTCGGCCAGGCCCGGGTCGCGGGAGGCGATCACCCGGCCCAGCGTGCGGCCCTCCAGCGGCGCGTGCAGCGCGAAGTCGGCGTCCATCATGCCGCGGTGGTAGGGGTCGACCGACCAGTAGAGGTTCTCCACCAGCGCGGTGCCCGGCGCCGGGTCGGGCACCGGCGACTCGACGAAGGCGAACAGGCCGGCGGTGGGGAAGCCGTGCGGGCGGGCGGTCTGCTGGACGGTGACCATGGTGGCTGCGGAGTGCGTCATGACCGGAAACGTACGGAGGAATGCGCGGGCCGGGCAGGGGGTTGCGTCGATGGAACCGCCCGACCCATGAACGCCCCTCATACACCGAGGTGAGAGCCCCGATGCCGGACCTGGCCCCCCATGAACTGCGCGTCCTCGTCGCCGTCGCGAGCGAGCACGGCTTCTCCGCCGCGGCGCAGGCCCTGGGCATGACCCAGTCCGCCGTCTCGCACTCGGTGCGGGCCAGCGAGCGCAAGCTGGGCGCCGTCCTCTTCGAGCGCGGGCGCAAGGGGGCCACGCCCACGCCCGCCGGGGAGCGTGCCGTCGGCTACGCCCGCCGGGTGCTGCGCCTGCTGGAGCTGATGGCGGCCGAGGTGCCCGCCGCCGACTCCGGCGAGATCGCGGGACCGCTGCGGGTGGCCGCCTTCCGCAGCGCCTCCCTGCACCTGCTGCCGCCCGCCCTGGAGCGGCTGCGGGCCGCACACCCCCGGATCGAGCCGCAGGTCAGGGTGGTGCGCGAGATGGGGCGCGGCACCGCGGGGGAGGTCCTGGACGGACGGGCCGACCTGGCGATCGCCACCATCGGCACCAGCTCGCCGGTCCCCGCCGAACTGGTCGGCGGGGTGCTCCTCGAAGAGGGGTACGCCTGGGTGCACCCGGCGGACCACCCGGCGCCGCGCGCCCTTCCGCTGGTGGACTGGGCGGAGAACTGCACCTCCTACACGCGCGAGTGGTGGAAGCGGCAGGACTGGCTGCCGTCCGCGACCGTGGAGACCCAGGACGACGGCGCGGTGCTCTCGCTGGTGGCCGGGGGGTTCGGGATGGCGGTGATGCCCGAGCTGTCCCTGGTGGGCGCGCCGGACACGGTGCGGATCACCGACCTGGGCCCGGACCGCCCGACCCGCTCGGTGGGCTACGTCACCACGCCCGAGCTGGCCGGATCGCCCGCTGTGCGGGCGCTGATACGGGAGTTGAGGGCGGGCCGCGGCCCCCTGTCCGGGTGAGGGCCGTCTCAGATAGTAGGAAGTCCGAGTAATTGTGGAGACAGAGCGGCTCCGCTCACCTAGCTTTGTAGGAGCCGAACGTCTCGCTCGATCCAGCGAATGGCGGCCGCGAGCGCAGTGCCCCGCGCAGGCAATCCCTGCGGCACCGCTCCCCGCCTCATCCGGCGCCTGTAGATCCCACTGATCTCAAGGAGTCGATCACCATGTCCGCTGAGACGACCGTCCGCCGTACCCGCCACTCCGCCCGCCTGAGCGAGGCCGACCGCAAGAACGCCGCCGCCGCGCTGCAGCGGGCCCTGGACCGCAGGGACAACGGCGGCTCCACCGGTCACTGACCGCCGGGGCGCACCTCGAAGCGGCCGATGCGCTCGGCCTCGGCCTTGTCCCGCTCGCGCTGCTGGTCGAGGCGGTACGCGGCGTGGATGCCGGTGGTGATGAACGCCACGTGGTCGGCG
>NZ_JBEOYE010000205.1:0-4812 GCF_040296945.1 Streptomyces sp. NPDC001941
ATTCCCACAAGCCGTCCGGCACCATCCGTTGCACAAGCCCAGTCGTCACCACACCAGACTGCCGCAAGATCACACCAAACGAAATGGCGCCTTAGCCGCTCCCCAAGATCCGTGCCAGAGCCCGGAACTCATCGACATAGCCAGCAGGGTGCTCCTTGGGACCACAGCACCACAGCGGACCTTCCCCTCAGGGAACTTCTACGAGGCGACCAGAGGGCCGTTCGCCCCATCCCCCCGGGGCGTTCGGCCACCCCCGTCTGCTTCGCCACCCCACCGGGAAGCAGGCGGGGGCTTGCGCATGTCGTCTTGCTGGTGCGGGCACCGGACCCGGCCACCCCGGCCCGGTCCGGGCAGACGTGCGGGCCTCGGACGCGCGCTACCGGTGAGCGTGTGCACATCTCGGGATGGATCGGCAATCACCGGACAACCTGTAGCTCCGGTCCGTACCGTTGGACATGGCCCACAGGAGGAGGATGTGGTCATGGACGCTGCCACGCCGAAGCCTCGCCCGGACTATCCGCCGCGCACCCCTCCCCCGCCGAAGAAGCCGGTCGAACCCCCACGCCCGGAGCCGGACACCAGACCCCTGCCCACGCCGCCCGATCCGCGCACGCAGGTGGCGCGGCGGCGGGTGGCCGCGGTGATCCGCAACCGGCGCGCGGCGAACTGGACTCTGGAGAACGCGCCCTGGACCCCGGCAAAGACCGGCCGGCTCGTCGTGGAGCAGCTCATCGCCTGGAGCTACCCCCTGCGGGAGACGGAGCGGCAGAGGTGGGTCGAGGTGAGCCAGCTGCTGGGTGAGGCGGCACTGGCGGACGGCGGGCGGCGGGTCAGCGTGCACTTGGCCGACCAGGACGAGACGGCCCTGGTCATGGTCCTGTCGCATCACAGCACCCAGGCACCTCAAGACCAGGCCCGCAAGGGCGAAGAGAGCGTCCTGCGCTCCCTGACCGGCCTTGGAGTTCTGTCCTGCGGTGTCGAGCACGCCGCAGGAGAGCCCGGCACCCGCCGGTTCGCCGTTCTGGCCCTGCCCCGACGCGACGCCGCTCCCGTACCGATCTCCGTCGAAGGCTGAGGCGGGCGGCGTCTGTACACGGGCTGGTCGTTGCTGCCCGTACGCGGTGGACGCAAGTGGCGGCCATCGCGATCGAGGTCACGGGCCGCATGCGTCCGGCTCACAAGATCAGCGGGATCCTTGGCTCGGCTGCTCAGTTCTCGTCGGGCAGGTATCGTGCCCGCTGCTTTGAGGAGAGCGGTCCGTCCTGGCGCTCCAGGCGCCCGGCGATCCGCGATCTTGCTCGACTACGGCACACCGGACGAGATCAAGAAGGTCGTCCAGCAGACGATGTCAGCGCCAGGGCTCGGGGATGTTCTTCAGCTGGGCCAGCAGGTCCCAGTCAGCCGGGCGCTCCTCCGGGCATGACCACGGGGCGCCCTGTCCGGTCCAGTAGCCGCGGTACTCCCGGGTCCCGGTCAGGTCGTAGGCCTGGGTGCCCGACTCCCAGCCACAGCAGCAGCATATGTTGTGGGTCGGCCAGGTCTCTTCGAAGAAGAGGCTGCCGTCGTCGTAGCCACAGACGCGGCATATCTCCTCGTCGATGTCGCTGCGCATGGGATTGTTCGGGTCCATACGCTCGATTATGCCCGAAGTGTTCGCTGGTCAGCGGGGTAGGCCTGGCGTATGCGCTGGTCGTGGGCGGTCGCCCTCTCCAGGCCCGCGGCGGCTGTCGGCGTCCTGGGCACGGACAGCACTCGCTTCCCCGCCGCCCCCGTTCCTGCGAGGCGCTGCTCGGGCCGTGACGGCCTGGCCGTGACCGCTGCGAGCTCAACCTCATCCGCCAGCAGCGGCTGCGGCCCGCAGCGGCGAGGTCACTGGATCAGGTCAGTGTGGGGATGCTCGGGAGAGGCCGGGCAGACGTAGATCTGCATGTTGTCCGTGCGGCCCACTTCCACCCTCGTCGGCTGCGAGGGGTCCTGACCTGCGTAGTGGCAAGCCTGGGCGGCGGCTTGGTCTTCCTGCGGTGCCCAGCTGTGACCGTCACCGCCCTGCCACTCGAAGGAAGCGATCGTCAGCAGCGGGACCATCCGAACCTCGCACACCGCGCAGTGCCTCGGGATCGGGTCGGTGCGCCCCCACGGGGCCCAGCCTCCGACTTTCCAGCCGGGAGCACTGCCCAGGTGGATGGTATAGAAGGCATCCGGGTCCTCCTCGTACGAGGAGTCCAGGGCGGCGTCGGCTGCCAGCCACTTGTCCCCGTCGCCCAGCCTCCGCTGCAGGTCCGGGTCCAGTTCCAGGCTGTCGGGGTAGTCGGTGATCGCTTCTGGCGCCAGCACGCACGGCTCGGGCACATACCCCGGATAGTCCGCCTCGTACGGCTGCGGCGGTGTGGTGTGGACGTCTCCGACCTCCGCGGCCGAGCGCCACACCAGTGCGGTGGCCGGCTTGCAATCCGGCTCATGCTCGTAGGGGCACCACAGAACCTGCAGCACATCAGCCCCCTTGGGCGGGTGCAGCAGGGGAACGTCCCGCGCGAACAGCTGCGCCACCGGCAGCATCGGCACGGGGCACTGTTCAGGAGCGGGAAGGTCCTCCTCGAACCGCGCGGCGAGACGTGTGGCATCGCGCTCCTGAAGGAGCTGCTCCTCGGAAGTGAGGACGGGGCTCGGTCCGCCAGGGCGCCAGCGGTCCTGCAGCCGCCGCTCCAGGCGTACTTCGGTAAGGGACTCGCGAAATCCTGTACCGCTGTGCAGGTGCGCGTCCTCGCAGTGCGGCCACGGCTCCCCCGCCGGCCACAGCAGCGGCCCGCCGACCGAGCTGTCCTGGGCCGAAGGCGACCCGGGCCGCGGATGCAGACGTATCGCGGACCGCGCGAACCCGGCCAGCTCGGGGAAGACGGCAGTCACCTCGACGGGCCGGGGCGGAGTAGTGCGTATGAGACTCATGCCGGTGATCTTGCCACCGGCCACTGACACCACCCCGCCGCCCAATCGGGTCAGCGCTGTCGTCGGCGACGTGGCGCACGCACAGTGGGTGAGGGTCAGCCGTACAGCCAGCGCACCCAGGCTTTCTGCCCGGCCAAGGCAGAGGCGGGGATGCCCAGTTCACTGAGCGCGCCTGGGTGCACACACTCGGAGGCCGTGGTGTAGGCGCCGGCGTGGGTGGCGTCGCCAAGGCGCCACGGCGCTGGAGCGTGGTCGAGGTCGAGCACGGCGAAAGCGCCTACGTAGTGGATCCGGCCGTGGAGGAGCCCGCGGTTGAGCAGGGTGTGCCAGCCGTGACCGACGCGCTCGATCTCTGCCATGACCTTGGTGGTGTCGATCTCTCATGAACAGGTTCCACCTACCGCGTCCCGGCTCAACGGACCTCCGCCAAGCCCAGCCGCTCATCCGCCAACTCTCGCTCAGTCACAGCCACAGGCTTGACGGCAAGTACGGGCTGTGTGCTTAACTGGATTTTGAGACCAGCCATCTTCAGGGCTCATCCGACGAGTTGAGCATGCCGAATTCTGCGCCGTAATTGGCGTAGATATGGCTGGTCTCTCTTCCTGTGGGATCCCGAATTGCGCGCCTTTTTCCCACCGGTAGTGTCCACCGCGTGAGCAATAGGACACAGGGATGGGAATCCGTCGGCCAAGCGCATTCGCCGGAATCGGGAGCGGCGCTCGTGTAGTGGAAGTGGACACAGCGACTGGATCGCCGCAGATGGACACCGTGTGGGATGACTCCGGAAGCCGCTGGTAAGGGCGATTCCTGTGGAGCCCTGACGCAAAAGCCTACACTTCCTTTAGGCTCCCGCCCGCTGCTTTAGCTCCGGCGGTGTCTTGGGCCAGGCTTGTGTGCGACTTCTACGAGCCCAACTGCGGGCAAGCTTGTCACTCGACGAGAAAGAGAGCTCGCACTGCGTGCATGCCGCCCCGCGCCAGCCAGTCCATGCTTGGCGACCGCGCGACGCTCGGCGGCTACTTGTGCTGCGCACCCCTGTGTTTCCGTCCGCTTCTCTGGAGTGGCTGGCAGAAGGCCATCTGCTCACCGTACGCCTGCGCGTGCTCGTCACGCCGCAGCCTCTGGGAGACAGGTCTCCGTGGAGGCATCTCACCCGCTTCGCGGACCGGTGTCCGATGCGTGCCCCGATCTAGGTCGGCTCAGCGGCGAGACCATGTGAACCATCGGCCGGTTGCCTGTCGTGAGACAAGCATAAGCAGGGCCAGGAACAGTACGAGCAGGCCCACTGACTTGGCCAGGTCAACGCTGAGACCGTCGTAGCGGATGAACATCGCGACGCTGACCAGCGTCATGATGGCCACGCCGCTCCCGAAGACGCCCATGAGGAAAACCGTTAGTCGCCACACGGAACGTGTCCCTTTCTTCTCTTTGAACTCTCTTACACAGAAGCGTTGTTGTGCTCGCGGCTTGTGACTCTAGCAGTTGGGTATTCCGCACGCCTGCTGGAATACCTCGGGCCTTGTTCAGGGCCTCAGAGGACGGGACTCAACGGTTCCCCTGAGACGGGCGGCATCGCGGGGCAAAGGGATGACCAGGGTCCATCCGGCGCACTCCGCGCTGTCACTAACCTCCCGGCTGCGCTCCTACGGAGTGCGGCGCCTGGCCGTGCTCGAGGCTGTCCGTGGCTCCTTCAATCTGGCCAAGGCGGCGATCGATGACCGGTGTGGAACTGTGTTGGGGAAACTTCAGGCTGAACGCCTGGAAGGCGGGAGAGCGCGGTGGCCCGCGAGGCGGTCGTCGGTCCACGCGGTATGGCGTCCGCGGAGCTCGGCCGCGGTCAGGTCGGTGCGTCCGAGATCGTGGTAGTTC
>NZ_JBEOYE010000206.1:0-4734 GCF_040296945.1 Streptomyces sp. NPDC001941
AGGGGGTGTTGTCCGGTGAGGAGTTCGGTGACGGAGGTGCCGGTCCAGGGCAGGAGGGCTGCGTCGCAGGCGTCGACGGTTTCGGCGAAGGCGGGGGACTGTTCGTACAGGGCCCGTCCCATGCCGTCCCATTGCGAACCCTGACCCGGGAACACCCACACCCCACCGGAACCGGCCTCGCGACGGCTCTCCGAACCGGCTCCCGTGACGGGTGCGATCACACCCGGGGCTTCGATGCCTTCGGCGAGGGCTTCCAGGCGTTTGATGGCTTCTTCGCGGGTGGTGGCGAGTACGGCGCCTCGGTGGTCGAACCAGCTGCGGTTCCACAGGGCGGTGGAGGCGACCTGGGTCGGGGAGACTTCGGGGTGTTCGTGCCACCAGTCGGCCCAGCGCCGGGCCTGTGCCCGCACCACACCGCTGTCCCCGCCCGACAGAACGATCGGCAACACGCCGTCGAACGTGGGCTGTTGAGTGATCGACTCTTCGGCGGGCGGTTCTTCGAGGACGAGGTGGGCGTTGGTGCCGGACAGGCCGAACGACGACACGCCCGCGCGCCGCACCCGCCCCTCGTCACGCGGCCAGGCGCGCGCCTCGCCCAGCAACTCCAGACCACTGCCCTCCCAGACGACGTGCTCGCTCGGCTGTTCGGCGTGCAGCGTCGCGGGCAACTGCTCGTGCTGGAGCGCGAGGACCATCTTGATGACGCCGGCCACGCCCGCCGCCGCCTGCGCGTGGCCGATGTTCGACTTCGACGACCCCAGCCACACCGGACGCTCCGCGTCGCGCCCTGGCCCGAAGACCGCCGCGAGCGCGCCGGCCTCGATCGGGTCACCGAGCGGGGTCCCGGTGCCGTGGGCCTCGACGGCGTCCACGTCCGCCGGAGACAGCCGCGCACGCGAGAGCGCCTGCTCGATCACCCGTTGCTGGGAAGGGCCGTTGGGAGCGGTGAGCCCTTGCGAGCGTCCGTCCTGGTTGACGGCGGAGCCGCGGATTACCGCAAGGACGTGATCACCGTCGGCTTGGGCGGTGGACAGGCGCTTGAGTACGAGGACGCCGCAGCCCTCCGACCAGCCCGCGCCGTCCGCGTCGGCGGAGAAGCTCTTGCACCGCCCGTCCACGGCCGTGCCCCGCAGGCGCGAGAACTCCACGAACAAGGACGGCGTCGACATCACCGTCACGCCACCCGCGAGCGCCACGTCGCACTCGCCCTGGCGCAGCGCCGACGCCGCCAGGTGCAGGGCGACGAGCGATGAGGAGCACGCGGTGTCGACGGTGACGGCCGGGCCCCGCAGGCCCAGGGAGTACGACACCCGGCCCGACAGCACGCTGCCCGCGCTGCCCATCGAGCCGTACGCGTCGAGCGCGCTCAGGTCCCGCTTGTGGAAGCGGTCGTAGTCCGACCCCATCGCACCGAGGTAGACACCGGTGTTGCTGCCCTCAAGGGCGTCGGGGCGGAACCCGGCCCGCTCCAGGGCCTCCCACGACGCCTCGAGCACGAGCCGCTGCTGCGGGTCCATCGCCTGGGCTTCGAGCGGGGGTATCCCGAAGAACCCGGCGTCGAACTCCTCGACGTCCCGCAGGAACCCGCCCGTACGCGTGTAGCTCTTGCCGACCGCGTCGGGGTCGGGGTCGTACACGTCCCAGCCGTCCCAGCGCGCCGGGAACTCCTCGATCGCGTCGCCGCCCGAGGACAGCAGTTCCCAGAACTCCTCGGGCGTCGCCACCCCGCCCGGCAGCCGGCACGCCATCGACACGATCGCCACCGGCTCGGTCAGTTGCGCCTCCAGATCGGTCGCCCGCCGCTTCAGTTCCCGGATCGCGGGGAGGGCGAGTTCCAACCGACTCTGTTCGGACATCAGGGGTTCCTTCCAGGAGGTGCCGGGCGTGGGGCCGGGGAGCGTCCTCGAAGTCCCGTCAGGCGCAGGGGACTTCGAGGACACGGCCTAGAGTTCGAGGAGGGCGTCCAGCTCGGCGCCGATCTCGGCGACCGAGCGGGCCGGTGCCGGGGCGTCCGGCGGTGACGGCTGCCCCTGTTCGGGCGCGGTCCCGGGAGGTTCGGGTGCGGTCCCGGAGGGTTCCGGTGCGGTCCCGGAGGGCGTGATCCCCAGGCGCCGCATCAACAGCTCCGCGATGGCGGCGGGGGTCGGGTGGTCGAAGGCGAGGCTCGCGGGCAGCTGGATCCGTGCGGCGTCCGCGAGGCGCCGCCGCAGTTCCACCGCCATCAGCGAGTCGAGGCCGAGGTCCTTCAGTACGGACTTGCCGCGCAGGGCGCCCGGTCCCGGCAGCCCGAGGACGACGGCGACCTCCTCCAGGACGAGCCGGGTGACCGCGACGGCCTGTTCCTCCGGCGTCCGGCCGCTCAGCCGGTCACGCAGGGACGGGCCCGCCGCGGCGTCCCCGGCCCGGCGCAGCGCGGGCCGGACCAGGCCGCGCAGCAGCGCCGGGGGCTCCCCCTCCAGGGCGTCGAGGTCGAGCCTGACCGGGACGAGGTTGCCGTCCGGCGAGCGCAGTGCGCGGTCGAGGAGACGCAGGGCCTTGTCGACGGGCAGGGGCGCGATGCCCTGCCGACGCAGCCGGCCGAGCTCCGCCTCGGTGAGGTGGGCGGTCATGCCCGAGCCGCTCCGCTCCCACAGCCCCCACGCCAGGCTGGTGCCGCCGACGCGGGTGGCGAGGGCGTCCAGGCCGGCGTTCGCCGCCGCGTACGCGCCCTGTCCGGCGGAACCGAGGGTCCCCGACACGGAGGAGAACAGGACGAACGCCGACAGGCCCAGGTCCGCGGTGAGTTCGGCCAGGTGCGCGGCCCCGTCCAGCTTGGGGGCCAGTACGTCGTGCAGCCGTCGCCGGTCGTAGTCGAACAGCAGGCCGTCGTCGAGCACGCCCGCCAGGTGCAGTACGGCGGACCAGTCGTCGGCCGTCGCCAGGAGGCCGGCCACCTGGGCGCGGTCGGTGACGTCGCAGGCCGCCACCCGCACCGAGCGGGCGCCCGCCCCGGTCAGTTCCGCGACCACGGTGGACGCGTCGGGGTGCGCGGGGCCGCCGCGCGAGGTCAGTACCAGGTCGCGGACCCCGTGCTCGGTCACCAGGTGCCGGGCGACCGCCCTGCCGAGTTCGCCGGTGCCGCCGGTGACCAGTACGGTGCCGCCGCCGACGGCCCGGACGGGTGCGCCCGGGGCGCCCGCCGGGGCGAGCCGCGGGGCCAGGACGGCCCCGTCCCTGAGGGCGAGTTCGGGTTCGCCGGTCAGCGAGAGCGCCTCCAGGAGACGGGTGGCGTCGACCCGGTCGACGTCGACGACGCGCAGCACGGCCTCCGGGTACTCGTGCCGCGCCGCGCGCAGCAGACCCCACAGGGGTGCCCCGGCGAGGCCGTTCACCCGTTCTCCCGGGCGGGCGGCGACGCTCTTTTTGGTGATCCAGACCAGTTCGGTGTCGTCGAGCGGCAGCAGCCGGTGCAGCAGCTCCAGCGCGTGCGCGGTCGCTTCGTGGGCGGCGGCGACCCCGTCGGGCCACGCGGTGGCGTCGACCAGGATCCGGCGCGGGCCGTCGCCCGTGGGAGTGCCACCCGCGGTGGCGGTGACCGCGTCGTCCGAGGGGGCGGTGTCCGTCCCGCGCTCGCTGAAGCTGCCCGTCCCGTACGCGGCCACCGCCTCGTCCGGTGCGATCCCGAGGGCCTCGGAGACCGGTCCGGGGCCCAGGACCCGTACCGGCTCGGACAGCGGGGGCCCGTACGGCACCGGGCGGAAGACCACGCGGTAGAGGTCGGGCACGGACAGGGCGGCGCGCAACTGGTCGGCACTGACCCGTCGCAGCCCCAGGGCGCCGACGTACGCCACCGGGGCACCGGCGCTGTCGGTGAGCACGGCGCGTACCCCGTCGTCCAGGACGTCGACCCGCACGCGGAGTTCGGTGGCGCCGGTGGCGTACAGGCGTACGTCGGTGAACTCGAAGGGGAGCTGGGCCTCCACGGAGGCCGGGACCACGGCGCGCATCACCTGGAGGGCCGCGTCGAACAGCGCTGGGTGCACGCCGAATCCCCCCGCCCCGGCATCCGTGAGCCGGACCGTGCCCGAGGCGGTCCGCCCCTGCCCGCGCAGCTCGGTCACGCCGCGGAAGGCGGGGCCGTAGTCGACGCCCTGGGCGGCGAAGCCCTCGTAGAACCCGGAGAGGTCCACGGCGGGCAGCGCGGGCAGCGACCAGTCGACGGGTTCGGCGGCCACGGCGTCCACGAGCGCGCCCTCGGCGTGGGGGGTCCAGGACGCACCGTCCACCTTGCTGTGCACGGTCACCGGCCGTCGCCCGTCCTCCGCGGGTCCGACCCGCACCTGCACCTGCGCGGAGTCCTCGAGGACCATCGGCCGCGACAGGGCCAGTTCGCCGACACCGGCGGCGCCGGCCCGGCGGGCGGCCGCCAGGGCCAGGTCGAGGAGCGCGGTGCCGGGGACGACCACGGAGCCGAAGACCACGTGGTCGGCCAGCCAGGGCTGGGAGGCGATCGAGACGCGGCCGGAGAACACCCAGCTCCCGTCCGCCAGTTCGGTGCTCGCGGTCAGCCAGGGGTGCGCGTCCTCGGTACGGCCGGCGGCGCCCGCGTGTCCGGGGTCAGGGGTGTCGAGCCAGTACCGCCGGCGCCGGAAGGCGTAGGTGGGCAGGCCGACGAGGCGGCGCGGACCGTCGTACAGGGCGGGCCAGTCGAGCCGCGCGCCCGCCGCGTGCGCCCGCGCGGCCGCGAGCAGCAGC
>NZ_JBEOYE010000207.1:0-4626 GCF_040296945.1 Streptomyces sp. NPDC001941
GCCCCCCCCACACCCCCGCCCACCTGGTCCGACCACAAGGAATGACAACCATGGAAAACGTCCACCTCATCTGCCTGCCCTTCGCGGGCGCCGGAGCCTCCTTCTTCAAGGACTGGCAGAGCAGTGCCCCCGAGGGGCTGCACATCGTGCCCGTCCAACTACCCGGCCGCGAGGAGCGCTTCATCGACGCGCCGCACACCGAGGCCGCGCGCGCCGTCGACGAGGTGTACGCCGCCGTCCTCGACCGGATCCAGGGCGCCGACCGGGTCGCCGTCTTCGGGCACAGCCTCGGCGCGGTGCTCGCCTACGACCTGGCCCACCGGCTCGCCGACACCCAGGGCGTGCCGCTCGCCCGGCTGTTCGTCAGCGGCTCGCCCGGCCCCTGGAACGGCCGCGAGAGCCGCGCCACCGGCCTGGACGACGACGCGTTCCTGGCCCAGGTGCGCGAGTTCGCGGGCTACGACCACCCCGCCCTGGCCCACCCGGAGATGCGCGAGCTGCTGCTGCCGATGCTCCGCGCCGACGTGGAGATGCACGAGAACTACCGCCCCGCCTCCGACAAGCCGCTGGGCGTCCCGGTCACCGCCCTGCGCGGCAGCACCGACGAACTGGTCGGCCCGGAGCTGCTCCAGCAGTGGAGCGCCGCCACCACGGCCGCCTTCTCCGCCGTGGAGATGGACGGCGGTCACATGTACATGGCCGACGACGCCCCGGCGCTGCTCCGCGTGATCGCCGCCGAGCTCGGTTCGGCGGACGCCCGATGACCGCGCGCCTGTCCGGCAAGACCGCCGTCATCACCGGCGCCGCCCGCGGCCTGGGCCGCGCCACCGCCGTGGCCTTCGCCCGCGAGGGCGCCGACCTGGTGCTCCTGGACATCGCCGCGGACCTGCCCGGCGTCCCGTACCCGCTGGGCTCCGAGAGCCAGCTCGCCTACACGGCCGAACTCTGCCGCGAGCACGGCGCCTCGGTCATGACCCGCGGCCTGGACGTCCGCGACCTGGACCAGGTGGAGGCCGCGACGGCCACCGCCCGGGAGCGCTTCGGCCGCATCGACGTCCTCGTCAACAACGCCGGGATCGCCGCCCCTTCGGGCAAGGCCGCGCACGAGATCGACGAGCGCGAGTGGCAGCTGATGATCGACGTGGACCTCTCCGGCGCCTGGCGCACCATCCGCGCGGTGGGCGGCCACATGGCCGAGCAGCGCTCGGGCAGCATCATCAACATCGCCTCGACCGCGGGCCTGGTCGGCTACCGCCACTTCGCGGGGTACGTCGCCGCCAAGCACGGCCTGGTCGGCCTGACCAAGGCCGTGGCGCTGGACTACGCGCCGCTGAAGGTGCGGGTGAACGCGCTGTGCCCCGGCTCGGTCCGCGACGACTCGCAGGTCGAGGGCCGGATGCTGTCGGAGATCGCCCGCTCCCTCGACGTGCCCGTCGCCGAGCACGAGGAGACCTTCGTGCAGGCCCAGCCGATGAACGCCCTGATCGAGCCGGACGACATCGCCTCGGCCGCCCTGTGGCTGGCGTCCGACGAGTCCCGCCAGGTCACCGGCAGCGTCCTCGCCGTCGACGGCGGCTTCACCGCCCGCTAGGGCGCGCGCCCTCGGAACTCCCGCCCGCCGGACGGGAGTCCGGAGGGCCGATCCGGGCAACGTTCACGAACCCCTGCCGTACAAGCGGGGGTTGCAGACGCCGCCCGCACGGTGTCCCCGCCCGCCCGGCGCGGACACCCCCGCTCGTGTCCTCGAAGTCCCCCATGCCAACGGGACTTCGAGGACACCACCCGGCGGCGCCCGCGCCCCGGGTCCCGGTCCGGGCGCGCGGGCCCCGCCCCGGCCCCGTACGCCCTTCCGTCGCCACCCCGCCACCCCGCCGTCCCGCACCTCCCCTCACCGAACACCGTCCCGGAGACACCACCCATGCCGCGTTCCGACGCCCCCTCCCCGCTGATCCCGACCGACTGCGCACCGCACGCCCACGTCCACGCCCTGCGGACCCGGGTGGCCCCGGGAGCCGACGCGGGGCGGCTCGCCGACGCCCTCCACGACGCGGCCGCGCTGTGGTGGCCCGGGGCCGGGGACCGGCCGTCGCTCTGGCTGGAGCCCGTCCCCGCGGCCGCCGGGACCGAGGCCGCCGAGCGCCGGGTACGGGCCGAGCTGCGGCGCCCGCTGGACCCCGCGGGCCACCCGCTGCGCGCGGTGCTGCTCGCCTACCGGGACGGCGCCGCCGACCTCGTGCTCGTCGCCCACCGCTCCCGCCTGGACGCCCGCTCGCTGCGCCTCGTCGCCGACGTGCTGCTGGGCCGGGCCGACGCCGCGGACCACCCGGTGGCGGTCCCGGGCCCCCTGGCCCCCGCCGACGGCGACCTGCGCAAGCTCTGGGGCGAGGCGGAGTTCGCGGGCCGCGCCGAGTGGGCGGCCGCCGACGCCGCGGCCGGGGACCGTACCGCCGTGGTGCGGGCCGCGCTGCCCGGCACCGCCGCCGACCCGGCCGCCGTGCTCGCGGTCGCCACCGCGCTGGTCCTGGGGCGGTACGAGAACCAGGACGGCCCGGTCGTCGGCGCGCTGACCACCCGCCCCGACCGCCCGGCGGACGCGGTGGGCGGCCATGACGCGGGCACCCTGCTCGCCCTGGACCTGTCCGGCGCGCACGGCACCGCCGAGCTGGTCGCCGAGGCCGCCCGGGTGCTGGCCGGGGACGGCACCCTGTGCGGCGGCCGCGAGTACGCCGACCTGGTCGCCCGGTCCGGCGGCCGGGTCCTCGCCGGTCTGCTCGACCCGGCCGGGCACCCCGCCGACAGCGACAGCGAGACGTACCTGCCCTGCCAGACCGCCCCCTTCCCGCTGACCCTGACGCTCCGTCAACAGCCCTCCGGCGTACCGCTCCTGGAGCTCCACCACCGCCTCGCCGACGTCGACGGCGACGCCGCGGACCGGTTCGCCCGCCACGTGGCCCGCGCCTACGCCCAACTGGCCTGCGCCGGGCCCGAGTCCGCGCCCGCCGACGTCGACCTCCTCGACGACGCCGAGCGCGCCGCGCTGGTCGCCCTGGGCCGCCCCGCCCGTACGCTCGACCACCGGCCGCTCCGCATCGACGAGGTCTTCGCCGCCCACGCCGCCGAGCGTCCCGACGCGATCGCCCTCAGCTGCGAGGGCCGGCACCTGACCTACGCCCAACTCGACGAGCGGGCAGCCACGTTCGCCGGAGCGCTGCGCGCCCAGGGCGTACGGCCGGGGGAGCGGGTCGGCATCTGCCTGGACCGCTCCACCGACCTGGTCGTCACCATGCTCGCCGTGCTGCGGGCCGACGCGGTGTACGTGCCGATGGACCCGGCCTACCCGGCCGAGCGCCTCGCCTACACCACCGAGGACGCCGGACTGCGCCTGGTCGTCACCACGCACGACGCCTTCCCCGCCGCCGAGGGCACCCGCACGCTCACCCCGGGCGAGCTGGCCGAGGCCGGGGCGCCCGCGGCCCCGGCCCCCGAGCGCGGCGCCGGGGAAGCCGCGTACGTCATCTACACCTCCGGCTCGACCGGCCGCCCCAAGGGCGTCGTCGTGCCCCACCGCAACGTGGTCGCCCTGATGGCCGCCACCCGCGAGGACTTCGGGTTCGGCCCGGACGACACCTGGACCCTCTTCCACTCCAGCGCCTTCGACTTCTCCGTCTGGGAGATCTGGGGCCCGCTGCTGACCGGCGCCCGGCTCGTCGTGGTGCCCTACTGGGTGTCCCGCTCGCCCGAGGAGTTCCGCGAGCTGCTGCGCTCCGAGCGGGTCACCGTGCTCAACCAGACGCCCTCCGCGTTCGCCCAGCTCATCGAGGCCGACCGGGGCCACGAGCCGGACCTGGCGGTGCGCCTGGTGGTGTTCGGCGGCGAGCCGCTGGACGCCCGGGGCCTGCGCGGCTGGTTCGACCGCTACCCCGAGACCCGCTGCCGCCTGGTCAACATGTTCGGCATCACCGAGACCACCGTGCACGTCACCGCCCAGACCGTCGGGCGCGCCGAGGCGATGACCGGCTCCCGCTCGGTGGGCCCCGCGCTGCCCGGCTGGTACCTCTACGTCCTCGACGAGCGGCGGCGCCCGGTGCCGCTGAACGTGCCCGGCGAGATCTACGTCGGCGGTGAGGGCGTCGCCCTGGAGTACCTGGGCCGCCCCGGACTCACCGAGGAGCGCTTCGTCACCGACCCCTTCACCGGCGGCCGGATGTACCGCAGCGGCGACAAGGGCCGGCTGCGCCCCGACGGCCGCCTGGAGCATCTGGGCCGCCTCGACACCCAGGTCAAGCTGCGCGGCTTCCGCATCGAGCTCGACGAGATCCGCAACGTCCTGCTGGACGACCCGACCGTGACCGCGGCCGCCGTCGTCCTCGGCGGCACCGACGGCCCCGACTCGGCCGCCGCCCGCCTGGACGCCTACGTGGTCCTCGACGGCGGCGACACCGCCGACGTGCGGCGCAGGGCCGCCAAGGTGCTGCCCGAGTACATGCTGCCCTCCACCGTGACCGCGCTGACCGCACTGCCGCTGACCGCCAACGGCAAGCTGGACGCCCGCCGCCTGCCCGCCCCCGCCGCGCCCACCGCCGCCCCCGCCGCGCCCGCCCGGGCCGAGGCCGCCGCCCGGGAGCC
>NZ_JBEOYE010000208.1:0-4581 GCF_040296945.1 Streptomyces sp. NPDC001941
CACAACCCCCGTGGCCGCCGGTCCCGGGGCCCGCGGCGGCGCGGCCGCGTCCGGCTGCCCGCACGCACGACGGGGCGGCACCCGGTGAGCATCAAGGTGTCCCCCGAGGTCAACGCGATGATCTTCATCCTCGCCGGGGAGAAGCTCATCGACGCGGACGAGGACCTCGCCTACGAGAGCCGCAAGCCCTACTCCGGCCTCGGGCGCAAGCTGGAGCGGCTCTCCTCGCTGATCGACAAGTCGATCCACGACATCAGCGAGTCCATGCCGGACGACCTGGCCAAGTCGTACGCGAAGGCCATGGGCGCCCTCATCGACGACGGCGGCAAGAACTACCTCCGCGACTTCGCCGGACAGCTCGACAAGATCGCCGAAGGGCGCCGCAAGACCTCCATGGACATCATGGAGTCCAAGTGGCAGGTCATCGCCGAGGTCATCCGGCTCCTGATCGAGATCGCCATCTACCTGGCGATGTCCTTCTTCACGGGCGGCGCGTCCGCGAGCCAGATCATGATGGCCAAGCTGCGCAGCCGGTTCTTCATCCTCACCACGCTCACCCATCTGCTCCAGCGGCTGCACCTGGCGCCCTCGCTGACCGAGGCGCTCGCCGAGGCGTTCACCACCTTCGCGGTGCGCCTCGCCATGATGAACTTCGCCCCGGACGGCCGCCGCCCCGACGGGTTCGACTGGAACGACATCCTCAAGTCCGCCGCGTTCGGCGCCGCCGCCGGCTTCTTCACCAGCATCTTCGACAGCTTCGCCAAGAACATCGTCAAGAGCTTCGACAACAACCACCTGAAGAACGGCCCCGACCTCGGCTTCAAGGACAAGCCCCACCCGAAGCCCAAGGACGGCCCCGACCTCGACCTGCCGGGCAACGGCCCGAACCACAAGCCGGGCGGCCCCGACCCGCTGCCGGGCGGGGGCAACCCGCCGAAGAACCCCCCGAACAACCGCCCGGAACCCGGCCCCGACCCGAACGGGCCCGGCGGCCTGCGCAACGACCCGCCGGTGAACGTCCGCACGAACCCCTTCTCGTTCCGGACCAACTTCCCCACCAACCACGGCCTGTGGCGCAACAACCAGATCCTGCGCCACAACGCCGACCGGCCCGGCGCGCTCCTCGGGCACTACGGGATCAAGGGCGTCGCCGACTTCGTCGCCGCCGGAGCGGGCGAGTCGGTCGGCGAGATCCTGATCAAGGGCGCCTTCGACGGCGACTGGTCCACCAGCTGGTCCACGTTCGTCGGCGCGGGCGTCAGCAGCAAGGTCGAGTCCGGGCTCAGCAGCATCGCGGTCAACAGCGGCGCCGAACTGCGCAACGCCATCGAGAACCTGCGCAACCAGCCGCCGCCCACCATGTCCGACGGCCGGTCCGGGGACACCTCGGACACCGGCGACGGCTCCGAGCGCACCGACGGGCCCGCGCGCACGGACTCCACGGACGGCTCCGGCTCCGCACTCACCGCACCCCCGCCCGCCACGGTGCAGGGCAACGGCCAGGGAGGCGTCCGGACCACCGGCCAGGGCGACTTCACGGGAGTCGACGCGCCCCCGCCGTACATGTCGCAGGACCCGCCGCCGTACGCCACCGTGGACCCGCCGCCCTACGCCCCGGGCCCCCTGCCGACGACCTCCACCGAGAGCGCGCTCTGGAACCAGGTCCACCATGGCCCCGCCGAAGTGCGCGAGCAGGCGCTGCGCGACCTCGCCGCCCTGCGAGCCGAGCCGCCCACGGCGAACGAGATAGACGTACGGGACCGCTTGCACGGCAACCTGTCGCAGGTGCCCGAGGTACGGGTGGTCGCCGCCGACGACGGACCCGCCGCGCAGATCGACGCCGACAACGTCCGCCGCGCACTCGATGGCTTCGGCACCCCGGTCACGGTCGAGACCCCGCCCGGCGGCGAGGTGCAGCAGGGGCAGACCCCGGCTCCCACGCCCGCGTCGAGCACGAGCAACGGCGCCCGGCCCGGGGGAGTTCCGGCCCCCGGGAGCGGGACGCCGTCACAGACGCAGACGACGGGGCCGCAGGGGGGCCGCACGGAACAGACAGGTCAGACGGACCAGTCCGGTCAGACTGACCCGACGCAGAAGGTCGACCGGTCGGACCACACGGACCAGACGTCGGACACGGAGTCCACGCCGACTCCGGAGCTCGGCACCGCCAAGCCCGGCACGGTCGATGCTCCTGCCGGCACCGGGGACTCCCACGTCAGCGGCTCGGCGAAGGAGCCGAGTGGTTCGGATGATTCCGTCGAGGCGCCCCCGACGCCCCTCACGGTCGTCGTCTCACAAGGCCCGCTCCCCGTCGAGGGCTCCCCGGAGGCCACCGCCCTCCTCGACGGTGCTGCGACCGACCGCGCCGTGGTGCTCGGCCCGGCGACCGTGCCCGACGGAACGACGGCCCCGGTCCGGCCCGCCGTCGAACTCACCCGGCAGGCGCCGGGCGCCCCGGTCACCGTGCGCCCGCTCGCCGGACCGACGCCCATCGCGACCACCGGCGGCACGACGACGACCGGCGGCACCACGACGAACGACGCCCCCGACACACGGAACACCGCCTTCCCGGGCGCGGACGTGCTGCTTCCCCTCGCCGACGCGCTGGGCCCCGCGCCCGCGCCGACGTCCAGCCCGGCCACCCAGGGCACGGTGAAGACCGAAAGCGGCCTGACTCCGATCGCGACCACGTCGTCCACGCCGGTGCTACCCCTGAAGACGGCCCCCGCGCCGGTCCTGGCCGAGGCGGCCACGGAGCTGCACCTGGAGTCGGGTCGGGAGGACGAGCCTCTCCGTACGACCTCGGTGGACGGCTCGCCGCAGGAAGCCGCCCCCTCGCCCAACCCCACCCCCGTACCACCACCTCCGCCGGGCCGGATCGTCGTACGTCCCGCAAACAGCGACCCCGCACCGGACGGAGGAACCCGCCCCACGTCTCCCGGACTGGTCGTCACCACCCTGGCCGGGCACACGATCCCCGTCGCCCAGTTGCGGCGCTGGGTCCCCTCGGCGACGGCGAAGCCCCGCCCGGGTCAGGCGGTCCGGACGCTGACGATCTCGCAGGGCCCGGCCGAGGACGGCACCGCGCGCGCGGAGGCGCGCACGACGCTGCTCGACGCCGACACCTACCGGGGCGTCCGCACTACGTCCACGACCCCGGCCACCGAGACGTCCACTGACCCCACGCAGGAGCCGCCCGCACCCCGTATGGTCTTCACCGGCCCGCCCACCGCGCTCCCGGGCGCGGACACCGACCTGGGCGCCGATTACTACGCGGGCCACGGCACCCCCCGTACGGTCACGCTCGGCACCGACGACGCGGCGCACCCCACGGTGAAGCTCAGCGGCGTGCAGTTCGGCGAGGTGCTCAAGTCCTGGGCGGAGCAGGAGACCCTCGAAGGTCAACAGGGCGACCACGCGCGGCCGTTGGTGCTCTTCTCCTGCGAGACCGGCAAGCAGCCGGAGATCGCCGGACTGCCGGTCGCGCAGCACGTCGCGAACCGGACGGGACGTGCGGTGTACGCGCCGACCTCGGAGGCGGGCACGGCACGCGACAAGGACGGCAACGTCCGTGCGGTCCTCGCCGAGGGGTCCGAGGGGCCCGGCCGGTGGCGGCTCTTCACGCCGGAGCCCGCCGGGGCCGACCTGGAGGCGCTGGCCCGCGAGGCGGGCCTGCACGCCGGGCCGGACCCTGCCGACGCCTTCGCGCTCGCCCGCACCCTCCAGCAGGTCCGCACCTTGCGCGGTGTCTTCGGCCCGGACGCCGAACAACGTCCAGAGGTACGGGAGTTGCTGGGCGCGCTCGCGTACGTGGACGGCCTGCGCTGGCGCAGCCCCGACACGGCCGCCCGCTACGGCGACGGCCGGATGACCCCGGACCTGCTGCACCGCATGGCCCGCGACCACCGCACCGCCACGAGCCCGGACACGGCTGACCCGGACGCCGAGGTCATCCCTGACGACGTGCGCGAATTCCTCATCGGCGCAGGGGAGTTGCGCGAGCAGGACGGGCCGGCCACCACGCTCGACGTACTGTTGCCCGCGCCGCCCCCGCCGCCGCCGGTGCTCCCGCCGACCACCTTGGTGCGGCGCGAGGACGTGGATGGCCTCGCGTACTCCTCCCGCGCCAAGGTCACCTGGTCGCTGTCGCCGGACGTCGCCCTGCCCCTGTCCGACGTCGAGTTGAAGTCCGAGGACACGGCGGAGCTCGTGCGCCGCAGGCCCGACCTCGCGCCCGTGTCCAGCCGCCCGGAGAGCATCGCCGAGGACCTGGCGCTCCTGAGCAAGGGGCCCCTGACGACCGGTCCGACCGGCATCGTGCGTGCCGACGGCCTCGCCTTCCGGCGCCTGCACACCCCGGGCGGCGGCAACTGCCTCTTCCGGTCCCTGCTCGACAGCGCGCGCGGCCAGGAGGTGCCGCCGGCGTGGGCCGCGCGGAACGTGGCCGGGCTGCGCAGCCTGCTCCACGACCGGCTCGCCGGGTCCGAACTCGCGGCGGCGGCTGCCGCCGCGACCCCCGACCCGGGGCTCGCGGTCGGCGACGACCTGCGGGTGTCCGCGCGGGCCGGGGTGCGGGACCCG
>NZ_JBEOYE010000209.1:0-4548 GCF_040296945.1 Streptomyces sp. NPDC001941
CGCCCAGGCCGGTCAGGGCTTCCTGCAGGCCCGGCGCCCACGCCGCGAGGACGTCGAGGGTCCCGTCGACGTAGCGCCAGGCGTGGCGGTCGAGACGCCGAAGCCAGCCGCCAGAGCGGGCAGCGTCTCGTTCTTGCGCAGATGCACCAGTACAAGCAGGGCCTGCCGGAAGCAGCCGAGCTTTCGCCACCGCGAGCGGCGTTCACACCTTCGTGCGTAGATCAGCCAGGAAACATGCTCGACCAGCTCATGTGGGACGTCGACCATGGCACGATACGGGACCAACAGGGCCCCTCGTCGTTGGCGTGGTGATTCCACTCAACACACCGGCGGCCGAAGGGGCCCTGTTGGTTCCGTATCCTGGCACGCTCGACGTTGCGCACGAACTCGTCGAACATGCTGCCTGGCTGCTGCACGAGCATCGTCAGGCCCGCAACACTCGCTGGCGGAAGCTCGGTTGCTTCGATCAGGCACTGCTCACGCTGGTCCACCTGCGCAAGAACGAGACGTTCGCCCAGCTCGGCGCCGGGTTCTCGATATTGCAGGCCACCGCCTGGCGCTACGTGGACGAGGCCCTGGAGGTGCTGGCTTCTTGGGCCCCGGGCCTCCACGAAGCCCTTACCGGCCTCCGTGACGGTGACCACGTCATCGTTGACGGCACGCTGATCCCCACCGACCGTGTCCGCGCCGATCAGCCGTACTGCTCACAGAAGCACAAGGGGCACGGCATGAACGTGCAGGTCATCGCCCGCCCGGACGGCACACCCCTGTGGTTCTCGCGAGCGACACCCGGGCGGACCCACGATCTGACCTCCGCCCGGGCGCACGGAATCGTGCCAGCCTGCCTGACCAGGCAGCTCCTCGTACTCGCCGACCGCGCCTACCAGGGCGCCGGCGCCACCTTCCGCACCCCGTACTACCACCACCGCGAACAGCCCGAGCATTATCAGCAGTTCAACCGTAACCACGCCCGCCTGAGGGCTCCCGGGGAACCGGCCTTCGCCCAACTCAAGTCCTGGCGGATCCTCCGCCGGGCCCGATGCTCCACCCGCCGCATCAGTCGCACCGCCCAAGCCATCCACACGCTCCTGACATGCGACTACTCAGGATGAAAGAGGCTCAATGAACAATGCAATCCAACTCAGAACCCCTCGGCCTCGGATGGCTCATCTGAACGAGCGAGAGTCACCCGCGAGGTCGATAGTCGATCGGGTGAAGACCAAAGAGAGTGCAAGAATCCTCATCGTCGGCGGCGGCTATGTAGGCCTGTACGCAGCTCGGTTTCTACAGAAAGGGATGCAGGCCGGTGAAGCAGATGTCACGGTCGTTGACGCCCGTTCGTACATGACATACCAGCCCCTCCTGCCTGAGGTTGCCGCCGGTAACATCTCGCCACGTCATGTCGTGGTGCCCCTACGCCGCGCTCTACCCGGGGCGAACATTCTCACCGGCCGCGTCACCACCATCGATCAGAAACGCAAGATCGCCGCCGTCACCCCGCTCTATGGCCACCCCTACGGGCTGCCCTTCGACTATCTAATCGTTGCCGTGGGCGCCATCTCCCGCACCTTCCCCATCCCTGGACTGGCCGAACAAGGTATCGGCATGAAGGGTATCGAGGAAGCGATCAGCCTGCGCAACCACGTTCTCAAGCAACTCGACGAAGCCGACTCAACCACCGATGAGGAAATCCGGCACAAGGCCCTCACCTTCGTATTCATCGGCGGAGGTTTCGCAGGCGCCAAAACGATCGGCGAGATCGAAGACCTCGCACGCGAGGCTGCCACGTTCTACACCAACGTACGACGCGAAGACATGCGCTTCCGGCAGCCCGCCGCACTGATAGCTGTTGGTGAATTGTAACCGTCAGAAAGACAACTGAGGACGGAAAATGGAAAAAGAGGAACCATCAACAAACGATTTCCATAAGTGGAGAACCAGGATCGCCTCGTGGGCCTCCCCGATGGTCGACACATCCGCGTTTAACACGGCTGCCCTCCTGTCCATCCTTGGAAACGCCATCGTGCTCGGCCTGGACACGTACCGGGGGCTGGCAGACCACCGCCAAGGAGCGCTTTCCTTCCTTCATGCACTGTTCCTTGCACTCTTTGGCCTGGAAGTACTCCTACGTGCAGCTGCGCAAGCCGACCGTCCCCGGGCCTACTTTCGCGACCCGTGGAACATCCTCGATCTAATTTTGCTGACAGGAGCCCTGCTTCCCGTCGGAGGCAGCCAGTCTGGCGCGCTGCGCCTGCTACGCCTGGCGCGAATCCTCAGAGCCGCCCGCATGATGCCCCAGGTCAGACTGATCGCCTCCGCAATCGGACACAGCCTTCCAGGAACCCTGGGATTCCTCAGCGTCGGGGGGATCGTTCTCTATCTCTATGCGATGGTGGGATGGATGCTATTCGGTGTGTCCGACGCAGAACATTACGGATCTGTCGGACGAGCCTCCCTAACACTGTTCCTGCTCGTCACGCTGGACGGAATTGGTGAAATGGTCCGCTCAGGAATGGACATCACCATTTGGACTGTTCCGTACTACGTCTCCTTCGTACTGTTCGCTTCCTTCGTTCTTGTCAACACGCTGATCGGAGTGGTCATCAATTCCCTTGACGAGGCCCGGGCCGACGACGCGAGGCTACCCGCAGAGACTGATGACATGAACGCGATCACCATCCGTAGCGATCATCTTGAGAGCCACGCGACGGACCTACGCAGGATGGCCGACGCCCTCGACCACGCGGCCAACGGCAAGCGAATCCAATCACCTTGATGCCGTAGACCATGAACTGGCTGCTCCACGCCGACAGCGCAAAGGCGGGCCCGCAGCGATGGATCACCACAGACCACACCCGCCGCCAGCAAGGAAAGCCTCACGGTCAGGGCTCGATCGGCTGACGCCCACACATATGGCAGAGAAAAAAGGTGCAGAGGCGCTCGCCTCATTCACAACCATGTCCTGGGATCCAGCGTGAATGCGGAGCCCATCGCCGTCTTGCGGGAGGGGGATCAGAGTATCGACAACCTTTGATAGCGGCAGTTGCATGGCAACACGCCGCGGTGGAGACCGTTATACGGCCGGATACGCAGCAGGAGGAGCCGCTCGGCACCGGTCCGGGCTGGACACCCCGACCGCGGGAGCGGACGAGCGCTTCGAGCCCCCGCAGGAACTTGATCCTGCAGGCATCGAGAAAACGAGCTAATCCCGACGTGAAACCGCCGCCCAGCCAACTAGTCTGAGGGGGCGACCTTGGTGAGCCGACAGAAATGCGTTTGCACCAACCCAACCGGAGCCCCGCCTGGTAGAGGATCATCTCGAGGATGTACTTCATGCCGGCAGGGATGTTGTGATGGGGAACGAGGGAAAGAGAGTAGATCGTGGGATCAGCTGCACGGGAAGGTTCTCTTCCGCTGAAGGACCACGGCGCGTTCTGCACCAAGCCGTTGGATGAACGCACACAGCAGCGTGTGCTGCGTTTGTTGGCCCAACGGGCGCGCGACACCGATGACTGGCGGATGCTCTGCGAGGCCCTTGGCCTGCCCGATGCACGGCCAGGCAGGTAGAAGAATGGCCTTGAGTAAGGATCTTCAGAGTGGTCACCGATCGGGTGACGGCCGGCTGCGGATAGCAGGCGAGGCCTTCGGGCAGTGGTTGGAGATGTCTGACGTCTCAACCGCCGTGACCGGAGGCCTCGTTGGTCATCTATCCTGCCGCACTCGACCTGCCGCACGCGCTCGTGGAGTGGGTCACGATGCTGATCGTCACCCTCGAGGGTGACCGCCGCTGCAAACTGCGCCCCTCACAACGCGCCATCATCACCCTGGTCTACCTGCGCGAACACACCACCTACGCGAAGCTCGCCGCGGGCTTCCGTATCAGCGAGGGCACTGCCCACGCCTACGTACAGAGCGTGATCAAACTCCTCGCTTCGAGAGCACCGTCCCTGACACAGGCCCTGCGCCGGGAACGTCCTGAGTACGTCCTGGTGGACGGCACCATCGCCGAGTGCGACCGGGTCGGCGATCATGAACGTGACTACTCCGGCAAGGCCAGACGGCACGGCGTCAACATCCAGGCCGTCACCGATCCCGTCGGCAAGCTGATCTGGTACTCACCCGCGCTGCCCGGCCGCACCGTCGACATCACCGCCGCCCGCACCCACCGCATCATCACGATCTGTGAACGACTACGGATCCCCGTACTCGCCGACAAGGCCTACACCGGAGCCGGCGGAACCTTCCAAGTGCCTTTCAAACGCCACCTCGGACGGCCCCTCACCGCCAGACAAGTAGCCGTCAACCGAGCACACGCACGCCTCCGCTTCCCCGTCGAGCGCGTCCTCGCCCGGCTCAGGGACTGGCGGATCTTCCGCACAGCCCGGATCAGCCCCAACCGACTCACATCAATCACCAAGGCCGTCCTCACCCTCGAGAGGCGACGCTGAAGATCCTTAGAGATCATCTCATTTGGCCTTTGCGGATAGGGTGTCGGTCATGGTGGGGATCGTTGAACGGCTGGTGCCGGACGAGTTGTGGGAGCTGTTC
>NZ_JBEOYE010000210.1:0-4476 GCF_040296945.1 Streptomyces sp. NPDC001941
CCCACCGGGGGGGCCGCCGCTCTCGGCATCCCTCAACCCGGCAGGACCCGCTCCAGGGCCCGAACGAACTCCTTCGCGTCATCACGTGCCGATGCCGGTGCCAACGGCTCACCGTCCACCAGGACCGTGGGCGCGCCCTGCACACCGGAGCCACGGAAGGCCTTCTGCGCCTTGGTCACCCAGGACCGGTACGCGAGGGACCGCACGGCCTGGTCGAACGCACTGCTCCGCAGACCCCGCACCTTGCCGGCCACGTCGAGGAGGAAGTCCGTCGTGAAGCCGTCCACCGTCTCCTTCGGCTGTGAGGCGAACAGGGCGGCGTGGTACGCGGCGAAGTTGCCCGCCTCGACGGACGCGCGCAGGGCGTTCGCGGCGCGCAGGGAGCCCTTGCCGCCCAGGTTGGAGTCGAGGAAGGAGGCGATGACGTACTCCACCTTGAGCTCACCGGCGGCCGCCCTGCGGGCCACCTCGGCACCGGCTGCCGTCGCGAACACGGCACAGTGCGGAGACCTCGGATCCTCCAGGATCCTCATGGTGTGCGGGGCTGCCGGCTCACCCACGACGATGGTCACGCCGTCCTTGTCCATCCGGGCCGGCAGGCCTGCCAACTGGCTCTGCCCCGCGGCCGCCTGAGCGGTGGGTGCCGCCGTGGAGACGTGGGGAGCCGGTGACGGTCCGGCCTCCCCGCCACAGGCCGAGGCGACCAGGGTGACGAGGAGGGCGGTGCCCACCGTCATCGCACGACGAGTTCCAGCAGAGGACACCACACGCAGCTCCAAGCTGTTCATGCACAAGCGAAAGGGAAGGGAAGGGAGTCGGGCCGGAGTCTTCCGGTGGCCGAGTCGAGGCAGCCGAGGGTTCGTCGGCGCAGGCGAGTCGGGCACGCATGACGTCCGCAACGGGAGGGACTTCAGCCCTCCGACAGGGGCTGAGTCGTGAACAGGCTATCGATGCCGCCACCCCTCAGCGGCGGACCAAAGTCCCACGCACTCAGGCCAAAGACCCGCGTCGCAAGGCGCGGTGGCACGGCGCTGCCGCCCCCGGACTGGTCATCGACCTGAACGCGCTCACCATGAGCTGCCCCGCTCACGCGCCTCACGCAAGGACCGGGACCCCCGGTCCCCGCACCTTCCCCATCCTCACCGACGCGCCGCCAGCACCGCGCCGAGGCCCTCCCGCAGGTCGCGGACGAAGAAGCCGGGGACCTCCAGCGACGGGAAGTGCCCGCCGGACTCCGGGGATGTCCAGCGGACGATGTTCCGGTAGCGCTGCCGCGCCCAGGGGCGCGGGTACTTCTCGATGTCGCGGGGGTACGTGGTGATGGCCGCCGGGACGTCGACCTTGAGGTCGGGGTCGAGGGAGTTGTGGCTCTCGTAGTAGATGCGGGCCGCCGACGCACCGGTCCGGGTCAGCCAGTACAGGGTGACGTCGTCCAGGACGCGGTCGATGGAGAGCGTCTCGAAGGGGCTGTCGTCGGTGTCGGACCATTCGGCGAACTTGTCGAGGATCCAGGCCAGCAGCCCGACGGGTGAGTCGACGAGCGCGTACCCGATGGTCTGCGGCCGGGTCGCCTGCTGCTTGGCGTAGGCGGCGCGGTGGTGCCAGAAGTCGTACGTCTCCTCGGTCCAGGCCCGCTCGGCCGGTGTCAGACCGTCCGTCGTCATGCCGGGCGGTGCCTCGGCGAACGTGGTGTGGATGCCCAGGACGTGCTCCGGGTACCGGCCGGCGAGGACGGTCGTGATGTTGCCGCCCCAGTCACCGCCGTGGGCCAGGAAGGTGGGGTAGCCGAGCCGTTGCATCAGCTGCACCCATGCGGCGGCGGTCTTCTCCGTTCCCCATCCGGTGGTGGCAGGCTTGTCGCTGTAGCCGAAGCCCGGCAGCGAGGGCGCGACGACGTGGAAGGCCGGGGTGTCCGCGGACTTCGGATCGGCCAGTTCGTCGATCACGTCGACGAACTCGGCGATGCTGCCGGGCCATCCGTGGGTGAGGATCAGGGCGGTGGCGTCCGCCCTGGGCGAGCGCCGGTGCAGGAAGTGGATGCCGAGGCCGTCGATGGTGGTGCGGTACTGGCCGACCTGCTCCAGGCGTTCCTCGAACCGGCGCCAGTCGTAGCCGGTGCGCCAGTAGTCGACGACGTCGATGAGGTCGGCGAGCGGTACGCCCTGTGCCCAGCGGCCGGGGCCGGGTGCGGCGCCCAGGACCGTTTCCGCCTCCGGCAGCCGCGCCGCGGCCAGGCGCGCCCGCAGATCCTGGAGGTCGGCATCGCTCGCGCGGGCTTCGAACACCTCCACCACCTCCACCCGTGCGGACATCGCAGCGTGCACATCACTGGTCGTACGGGACATCAGGCCTCCCAGGCATAGCGGAGCCGGCCACCGGGCACCGCCCGGTGAACCAGCTAAGACGGTTCGCACTCTTCTGGTCGTGTAACCGGCTACGGTGGTTCCATGCCTTCCGAGTTTCCTGACTTCCGCTTCGGCAGCGTGCTGGCGACGAGCTTCACGGGGACCCTGTCGGAGCGTCACGGCGATCCGGTGGAACGGATCCCCACGCCCCAGCGGCTCGTGGACTGGCTGGCGGTGAGCGGCCTCACCGTCGGCTCCTGCACCCTTGACCAGCTCGGACTTGCCCGGGAGCTGAGGGAGGCCGTCCACGCCGCCGCCACGGCGGCCGCGACCCACAGCGCACTGCCTGGGCCCGCACTCCAGGTCATCAACGCGCGCAGCACTCAGGGCCGCGCCACGGCCTTCCTCAGGCCGGAGGGGGTCAAGCGCTGGCGGCTCAACCCCGGCTCCAGCGTGGAGGACGCCCTCGGCGTCATCGCCGCCGACGCGATCGACATCATCGCGGGCGAACGCGACGGGCGCCTGGCCCTGTGCGCGTCACCGACCTGCCGGGCAGCGTTCTTCGACACCAGCCGCAGCCGCACCCGCCGCTGGTGCGACATGAACACCTGCGGCAACCGCCACAAGAAGGCCCGCTTCAACGCGAGGCACCACGAAACCCCGTCTTCCCGGACGGGTGTCACTCTCGATGGAGCCGCTTCGTGAGCATGGGTCCGAATGACGCACAGATCGCGCAGGTCGAGCAGCACTTCGGAGTCCGCTTCCCCCAGGACTACCGGGAATTCCTAGCCACTACGGGGAGTCTCAGCCAGTTCGTTCCTCCCGCTGACGACTTTCTGGCGATCGACCCTCTGGCCGAACTCATCGGCATCAATGAGGCCGGCGAGTTCCAGAAGCGGTTCCCGAGCGCCGTCGTCATAGGAGGGGACGGCAGCCGCGAACTACTTGCCTACGACTTTCGCCAGGACGTCCCGCCCCTGGTGACCTTCGACGTCTCCGCGGAGAACTGGTCAGACGCCATCCACCAGGCCCCCTCCCTCTCCACCTTCCTGGAACAGTTCCCGCGAACCGGATGGAACTGGGGAGACAGTGACTCCCAGAACAACTGACCACAGCCCCCACGGACGGTTCCCCATTCCCGGGTTGGGATCGCGGCGGCGATATTCCGGTGCTTCGCCACGGGTACGTCCCATAGCATCGGCACAATTCGAGCAACGGATCCGCGGTCCATTCCCCCACGGCATCCACCAGCTCGTTTCACTGTTCCTTGACCCCGTGTAGTGGCATGCGTGAGGTACTGATGTTCTCCCCCGTTCCCGACGACGACCCGCTGAACGGCCTGCGCCCGCACGTGGAAGGCGACCTCCTGGGACACGAGCCCACGGAGGGTTTCGCGGACCGGTGCTGGGTGCTTCACCCGATCAGGGTCGGTGGGCAGAAGGTGCGCTGGAACGACTTCCTCAGGCCGTACGGCAAGCAGCTCGGCGACTGGATGTTCACGCCGTCCTTCCGTGTCTTCGGCCGCCTTCCACGCCCTCTCACAGAGGGCTACGAGGAGCCGACGATCGGCGAGATCGACCGGGACACACTCGCGCGCCTCCTCACGGTCACGGCCCGCCACAGTGCACAAGGTGCCGAAACGGAATGCTTCTGGGTACCCGCCTCGGTCCACACCCCCGGATACCCGGTGAAGGCCGACCGCGGTCCCCTGAGCAGCGCGCTGGCCCACTTCGACGGTCTGCGGGACTCCTGGAGGGTGTTCCCGGCCCACTGGTGGCCCGTCGAAAGCACATGGCCCGTCGAGGGCTCGTGGTTCGTCGTCACGGACGAGGACTTGAGCGCCACCGAGGTGTTCGGCCCCCGGGAGCTGATCGCGGATCTGCTCGCCGACGACGAGCTCGACGCCGTACGGCATCCGAGCATCGCGGACGTCTGGCACACGGGCAGCCCCACCTGGCGCGACGAGCAACCGGTTGACATCCTCCCCCTCCTATAGGAGGGCGACTCCCGTCTGGCGGCCGGTGGCGTGCGGCTTGGCCTTCGGGTGGGTTCCCCGTTCAACGGGCCGTGCCTGGGGTGGGATTTCCACTCCAGGCCTTACCGGCCCTCCAGGGGCGTTTAGCCTCTCCGC
>NZ_JBEOYE010000211.1:0-4456 GCF_040296945.1 Streptomyces sp. NPDC001941
TCAACCACGCGCCGCTCAACTTCGACCTCTGCCTGCTGGACGTGTGGAGCACCCTCGCGCACGGCGGCCGGGTCGTCCTGGTCGACCCCGACCAGAGCGCCAACCGACGCCGTCCAGGATGTTCTTCCGGTCGTGGGCATTGTGGGCATCTGCCCACTCCACCGTGCGACAGTCCTGGGGGACACGACGGGCATGTGCCGCAATATGGCCTTGAGTGGGCAGAAGCCAGAGCCATACCGCGTGGTGTCGTGGTCGGGAATTCTGCACGTGCCGGACGGCTGGGGTCGGTGGCGTCGGACTGCAGGCAGTTGCCCATCTTTTGAGCGGGACAGGCCTGTTGGGCGGGATAAGTATGGATTTCACCACCAGGTGGCCACACTGAACCGCTCCGCAACGGGGGGTTCGTGTGGGACCTGCCGGTGTTCTCGTCATGTTCCTCGAGAGAGAGACGTTCTGTGGGAATCAATGATCTGATGCGGCGCCTGAGCGCATGGGTATGCCGCGCGGCTGGCAGGCTGTGGGCGGCGGTGACCGCAGCAGCCAGTGGTGGGTGGTCCTGGCCGCGCGCTACAGCGGGAGTCTCGCCACAGCAGGAGACCTCGGCAGCCGGCAGCAGTCGCGGCCGTGCTTGGAAGGACAGACTCCGTGGGGGCGGGCGTCGGCCGGGGGCGGAGCTGGTGGTGTGGCGTCCTGCCCCGCTGGTCGCGGTGGCACCGCGTCGGGTGCCGACCGCGGTGTTTCCTGCGGTGGTGATTCCACGGCCGCTGACGCGGCGCTGGGCGGCTCCGGTCTCGGGTCCCTGCACGCTGGTCGAAGAGCCGGTCAGCAGGTTCTCGCAGCCTCTGGCGATGCCTGTCCGCTCGGTGACCACGGTCGTGGTGATCACCTTCCACAGCGCTGTTCCCGCCCCGCCCATGCCTCACGTGCGCTGGGGGGCCACAGCGCGGGACTCAGTGGTGGAGGAGGGGTGCTGGCTGTGCGGTGGGGAGCTGGGGTTTGTGCCGCTGTCCCGCGGTCGGCTCGTGGAAGCCGGCGCCTCGGGCGCAGTACGCGCGCAGTCACCGGTGGAAGAGGCGGTCCTGGCGGGGCTGGGCCGTGCGTGTCATGGGTGTGCGGGTGGGATGGGGTTGTGGATGCCGGAGTCGGTGTGGCGGCCGCGGGTGCGCAGGGTGGGTGAGCTGTACGGGCCGCGTGCGTCGTTGCGGGTGCCTCGGGGGGTGGGGGGCGGGCGCAGGTGGCTGCGTACGGCGCGGGGGCTGGTGCTGGAAGCGGCTCCGCAGCGGCGTGTGCTGGCTGGTCCGGTAACGGGTCCGTGGGGGTGGGCTCCGATGCCGCGTCTGGCCCGGAGATAGTCCTCGCCCTGCTGTCGAGGGGGCTGGCCGCCCTGGTCCATCGACGTCGGTCGGCGCTGTTCTGCGGAAGGCGAGGAGGCGGTTTCGATGATCCCGCGTGCGCGCAGTCCTTTGGCGGTGGAGGAGCGGCGTCCCGTTCCGGTGCTCGGGCCCTTCGTGGAGTCGGCATCGGGTGGGTTGCGTGCTGCGGGCCGGCTGGTGCGGCGGGTCCAGGCAGGTGGCCGGCTGGGGGTAGGTCGGGTGCGGTGGTGGCTGCTGTGGCAGGGCTGCCGGTTGCGCTGGGCACGTGGCCGGCTGGCTGGGGGTGCACCGCGAATGGCGGGAGTGCCGGCGCCGCGTCCGTCGCAGGTGCCGGGTCCGGAGCGTGGGATGTGATCCGTCGTGGTGCGCAGTGCGAGGGCCCTGGTGGTCATGGTGTCGGGCAACTTCGTCAGGAGGTGTGGGTATGGGCAGGTTTGTGGAGTTGGCCTTGCGGCAGGCAGCGCGGTCGCGGTGCCGCCAGCGGGTGGGGGCGGTGCTGGTGAAGGGGAATCGGGTGCTGGCACAGTCGCCGAATCGTTTCCGCAATGCGCCGTGGGTGGCTCCGTCGCATGTGACGTTTCATGCGGAGGAGTCGCTGCTGCGCCGGGTGGGGGATGCGGCGGGGGCGGCGGTGTATGTGGCGCGGCTGAGCGGGGCTGGGCTGCCGGCGCTGGCGAAGCCGTGCGCGCGCTGTCAGGTGGCGCTGTCGGGCGGCGGGGTCCTGGTGGCCTATTACACGACGCCGGAGGGTGTCGGGGCGCTGCGGCTGGGCCGGGGTGCGGCGGATGTTCATGGCGGGTCCGGCCTGGGCCGGGTGTGTTCGGAGAGGAGTCGTTGTGAGTGTTGATCCGGTTTCGTGGCGTTCGGATGGGCGGCTGGTGCGCCGGTGTGGGCGTAGTGGTCTGCATCTGCCGACGCTGGGGCTGGCGTTGGGGGCGGCGTCGCTGGGGGCGGGCAGGCGGTTGCACGACATGGTCTCGCACGCGGTGGAGCTGGGGGTGGGGCATTTCGATGTGACGGTTCCCAGTGCCTCGCGCCGGGAGGCTGAGGTGGCACTGGGAGGTGAGCTGGGCCGGTGGCGGGCGTGGCGGGATGAGCTGGTGATCTCGGTGCGGCTGGGGCTGGGGTCGGGTCCGTTGCCTCTTCGGGGGTTCGCCTCGCGCAAGCAGATCCTGTCGGGTCTGGACGGAGTGCTTCAGCGGACCGGGCTTGAGTACGTGGACGTGCTCTATGCGCACCGGTGGGAGCGGGGCGCCTCCTTGGAGGAGTGCGCGGGGGCGCTGGCGGACGCGGTGCGCCGGGGCAAAGCGTTGTATGCGGGCTTGTCGTCGATGCCGGTGGGGATAACGGGGCGGATGTTGGACCTGTTGGAGCAGGCGGGGGTGCCCGCGGCGGTGGTGCAGGGTTCGTACGCGCTGACCGATCGCGGGGTGGAGGAGGGTCTGCTCCGCTTGCTGGCCGAGCGGGGGGTGGGGTTCGTGGCGTGTGCTCCGCTGGCCCACGGGGACTTGTCGGGGGTGCGGCAGCCGGGGTGGACGGTGGCGGACGAAATGGTGGCGGGGCGGGTGGATGCGGTGGCGGCGTCCCGGGGGCAGTCGTCGGCGCAGCTGGCCCTGGGGTGGGTGTTGCAACGCCCGGGGGTGGCGTCGGCGTTGATAGGCACGACGGATCCGGCTCATCTGGCGGCGTGCTGCGGGGCGTTGTACGCGCAGCCGTTCACCACCAGCGAGCTGGCGGCGCTGGAAGCGTGCTGCCCTGGGCCGGTCCGCCGGCGCAGGACAGCACGCCCCAGGGCGACAGTCGGTTCCCTGTAACAAAGGCGTTCCCCCTGCCTCCGCGAGAGGCGGGGGCCGCGATGGGGCCGGGAGCCGGAGCCTGCGGGGCGCGGCGTGGGTGGGGTGTGTTGGAGGTGTCTCGTGGTCGCGGGGTGTTCGGTGATGTCGTTTGGTGGGGTGGGAGAAAGAGAGTGCGTGACATGGCAGGACTGTTGACTGTGGGTGCGCGGTTGCGGCGGCACGTGTGGTGGCTGCTGACCGGGCAGTGGTCTGGGCAGCCGTTGATAGCGGCCGGGACGAGGGAGACGCCACCGGAGCACGTCCGGCTTAAGGCAGAGGCGGAGGCGGATCGGGCGCGGCCGGGGCAGGCACGGCCGGAGGTGGAGCGGGCGCAGGTGCGGCCGGAGTCAGGGTCGGAGTCGGGGCGGCAGGAGTGCCGGGGTTCTCGCCGTGACCAGGCCGGTACAGGCGGGTGCGCCGGCTCCCGGCGGGCCGGGGCCGGTTCCACGCCCGTGGCGCGTCGGGGGCCCTGGCCGGGTCCCGGGCCGGAGCTGGGGCCGGGGTGGCTGTCGGCGGGTGCTGAGGATCGGGCGGGGCGGGCCGCAGCGTCTCGTCGTCATCCCAGTACCCGGCCTGCGCGCGGGCCGATGCCGGGTGGTGCGTCGGGAGCCGGGGCACGGGCGATGGCGGCGGCGTTTCCCGGTCCCGGGGCGTTCGCCGCGGGACCGGGGAACTTCTGGATACTGATGCTGCGGCTGCGGCTCATCTCACGCGGCTACGGTGAGGACTTGCGGTCTGATCTGGAGAGGGATCCTGCTCTGGCGCGGGCTCAGGTGTGGGACGAGCGGCTGCGGGCGGCCTGTACGCGATTCCAGCTCGATCAGGGGCTGCGCGGGGCTGCCGCGCAGGGTGTTCCCGACGAGTGGACCTGGCGGCGGCTGTGGGCCGGGTGAAGCGCCGCCGCTGGCCTCAGCGGCGTGCTGGATTCCGCCGGCGTGTCCGTCTGTCCTCGGCCCGTCTGTCCCGGTCGGGGGCGGTGCATCGTGGTGGCCTGGCCCCTTGGGCCGCATCGGCAGGAAGTCGGCTTCCTTGGGAGCCCAGTGGCGATGGGGCTCATCGTGCAGAGCGAGACCCGGGCCGCATGGTGCCGTCCCGGGTTGCCTGCGCGGTTCCGCGGGACGATCGTGGCCGCCAGCCCGGTCCGCTCTATATACCTGCTGTCAGACATCCCATGCCGTAGCGGTGTCAAGCTGCGGTTGGGAGGGTTGCGTGGTGTGACCAGGCGGTGGCCTCGTCGTAGGGGGTACG
>NZ_JBEOYE010000212.1:0-4278 GCF_040296945.1 Streptomyces sp. NPDC001941
GCCGAAGGCGTCGAACTCGGCCTGCTGCGCGGGGGTGAGGTGGACGCCCGCGTCGTCGAGTTCGGCCTGCGTGAACGTGTCGGCGGCGTCCAGGGCGAGCGCGTCGAGCAGGTCCTCGTTGGCGTCCTCGCCGAGCGCCTGGGCGAGCCGGTCGCGGGCGGCGCCGACGGCCTCGGCGGTGACGGCCGCGTCACCGGGGGCCTTGGCGAACCGGTCGGCCAGGTCGGTGCCGAGCAGGTGCGCGAGGCGTCCGCGCTCCTGGGCGACGGCGATGAGCGCGTGGTAGAAGGAGGCGCCGTCGTGCGGCACGGCGTGCAGTTCTCGCACGGTGGCGCCGTCCGGCGAGGTGAGGGTGCGCGGGGCCTTGCCGCCGGTGTCGCCGTCGGTGCCGGTCCCACTGTCGCCGTCGGTGCCGGTGCCGGCCTCCGTGATCGTGTACGGCGCCGGCGCCTCCGAGCGCCAGCCGGGCTTCGCGTACTCCTGCGCCGTGTCCTTGACCGGGACCATGCCCGTGCCCTGGTGGTGGGCGGTGAGCCGGGAGGCGGCCAGGTGCAGCCGGTGGTGGTCGGCGGCCGCGTCGTCGACGCGCTGCTGCCAGGTGCGCACCTCGTCCCGGGCGGCCTGCCAGGCGACCACGTCCGGAAAGCCGGCCAGGGCCCGCGGCAGGACGGTGGCGAGGTCGGGGTCGCCGTCGCCGAGCGCGGTCCGCTCCTGCGGGGTCAGGCCGAGCCACGCCTCGCGGGCGCGCGCCCTCGCGTCGTAATAGCCCTTCTCGGCGGCGGCCAGGTCCCCGGCCGCCTTGCCCAGGTCGTCCCAGGCCGTGCGGGCCTCCTCGGGGAAGGTGGTGTCGTCCAGGAGGCCGTGGTCGCGGGCGAGGTCCTCGCGCATCCAGACGAGGACGGTGGTCTCGGCCTCGGCGGCGCGCGGGCCGCGCCGGGGCTTGCCGAGGGCGTGCAGCGGGCGGCTGTCCGTGATCCGGTGGTCGACCTCGGTGACGGACAGCCAGGTCACCGGGACGGCGAAGAGCATGGCACGGTCGGTGACGACCTTGACGTGGGTGCCGAGGGTGGTGTCGACGGTGGCCTTCTGGGTCGTGCCGTCGTTGGCGCCGCCGATCGGGACGGTGGCGCCGGGGTTGGTGACTCCCGCGTTGCTGTTGCCCGCGAGCGGCGCGGTGCCCACGGCGGCCTCGACGTTGTCGGCGGTCGCGGCCTCGAAGGCGTCGGAGGTCTTGGCGCGCTGCATGGCCTCCATGCGGGGCGCGCTCTCCACCGCGAGCAGCCGGGCGCCGCGGCGGTGCATCTTGGCGTGGAGCCGGGAGTCGGCGGTGTGGGACTGGCCGAACAGGCGCGCGGAGGACTGCGCGGGCAGGTGCGTGCCCTGGGGGGTCAGCGCGTCGCGGAAGCCCGCGGTGAGGCCGACCTGGGCGGTGGCTTCCTGCTGGGCCTGGGCGGGGGCGGTGCCGAGGCCGGTCAGCGGGGTGAGCCGGGCCATGCGGACCTGTTCGGTGAGGGTGCGGCCGGTGTGCTTCTTGCCGAGGTCGCCGTCGCCGAGGCCGTCGGCGCGGGCGGTGGAGAGGGTGAGGGCGTCCTGGACGTTGGCGGAGCCGAGGACGTCGACGGCGAGGATGCCCGAGCCGATCCGGTCGTCGAAGGTGAGGACGTCCGGGTCGGGGGTCCCGTCGCGGCCGGCGGTGCGCCAGGCGGCGACGCCGTCGGGGCGGGCCTGCGCGGCGGTCCGCACGGTGACGGCGCGCTCGGGCTCCGGGACGTCCTGCTCGCTGAGTGCGCCCTCGGCGCCGTCGCCGTCGGGCGTGAGCAGGCCGGCGGGGACGAACTCGTTGAGGCTGCCGACCTGGGCGACGGCGCGCGGGGCGAGCGCCTCGCCGGTGGCGTTGGTCATGGTGACGGTCAGGACGTACGAGGTGACGACCTCGGCGTGCGCCTGGGTGGTGGCGATGTTGGGCATGGCCGTGGTTCCCGTGGTCTGCGTCCGGGTGGTCGCGCGCTGCTTGGCCGCCGTGCCCTGGACGGACGGGTTGGCGAGGAGCACGCCCGACTCCCCCGCGCGCTGCCCGGCGCTGAGCGTCGCGTCGCCGCCCTGGTCCTGGGAGTCCGCCCCGGACTCGTCGCGTGCGGTGGTGCGGTAGTCCTCCAGCTCGAAGCCGGTGCGCAGCCGCTGCACGGTGGTGGTGACGGGGGTCAGCTTGAAGCGGACCTGGCCCGGGCTGCCGCCGACGGTCAGGTGGTGGGGGCTCGACCAGGCGCGGTAGCGGACCGGCAGGGCCAGGCCGTCGGTCGTCAGCTCGTGCAGGTGGGCGCGGAGGAAGTCCGGGGAGAGGCGCTGGAGGACCTGTTCGCGGTCGTGCGAGGGGACGCCGATCTTCTCCAGCTTGCGCATCAGCTGGTGGCTGGCCTGGCTCGCGTCGAGCTGGCCGCTGGGGTGGCCGGGGAAGCGCCGGCCGCGCAGCAGCGGCGGGACGCGGTAGCCGCGGCCGAGGTTGCGGGGCGTGGAGGTGCCCAGGCCGTCGGGGGCGATCCCCGCCTCGATGGCGTCCTGCAGCGGCAGGTGGAACATGACCGCGTCGCGCACGCGGTGCAGGGCGGCGGCGGCCCTGCGCGGGGAGAGGCCGCGCGCCAGGCGTGCGGAGACCTTGCCCGCGGCGGAGCTGATGCGCGCGCCCGCCCGGGTGCCGACGGTCCCCATGGCGGCGGTCCAGCGGTCGCGCACGGCGACGGTCTCGGTGGCGTCGGCGACGACCAGGTACACGCGTCCCGCGTAGGTGAGCGTGGTGTTGCGGCCCTGGGTGAGGGTCTGCGCGACGCTGCGGCCCTTTCCGCGCGCGTACTGCAGGGCGGTGGAGTAGGACCCGAACACCGCCTGCTTGCCGGGGGCCTGCTGGAGCGGCACGTCGGCGCCCTGGATCCCGACGGTGGTGCGGTGGACGGTGCTCGACGTGCCGAGGACGCGGTGCTCGTTGCCGAGGGTGGCTTCCAGGGTGCCCGGCTTGGGGTCGCTCACCACCCGTACGTTGCTCAGCTCGCCGCGCACGGCGGCCTTCAGGTAGTGCGTCGCGAGCGGCCCAGCTCCGGTGAGCCCGGTGATGCGGGACCCGAACGGGCCGAGGTACTGGCCGAGTTGGCCCGCGATGCCGAGGTTGGCCATCGCCCTGCGCAGCGCGGTGCGCACCGGGGCGCCGGGGGCGCTGACGTGCCAGGAGGTTCCCGTGGCGCGGTCGGCGGTGTCCTGCACGAGCTGCTGGCGCTCCTTGCCCCCCTCGGTGCTCAGCACCACGTGGGGCGAGCTGAGGAGCTTGCGCACCAGGCGCCGGTCGGGCGTGTCGGTCCGGGGCAACGGACGCGTGCCGTCCAGGAGTTGGTCGGCCTCGATGGACGCGACCCGGCGGGGCGCGGGCGGAGCCGCCGGGGCGGCGGGCGGAGCGGCGGTGGGGGTGTCGGCGGGGGCGTGGCGCTCGGAGCCGTGGGCGGCGGGCACGGCGAGCTCGACGCGGCCCACGGTCTCCGTACCCCGGCTGAACAGGGGCCGCTCCTCGACCTTGCTGACGAAGACCCCCGCGCCCAGCAGGCCGAGGGTGGCGAGCCTCGTCCAGCCGCGCGGGCGGCGGTGCCCCTCGAAGGTGGCGCCGAGTTCCACCTGGTAGCTGTAGAGGTCGGCGCCGTTCTGGAAGGTCAGGTGGTCGTGGGTGACCGCGACGGTGTTGCGCGTGGCCTTCTGGTCGGTACGGGCGTAGCGGGCCCCGAAGGAGACGTTGCCGGTCTGCCGGGGCGCCCCCGCCTCGGGCACCTTGTCGTGGTCGCGCGGCGAGACGCCCAGTTCGGCCCCGGCGGAGAGGGTGACCGACGCCTGCTGGCCCTGGCCGGAGACCTCGGTGCCGATCACGCCGTTGCGCAGCGAGCGCTCGCTCATGGTCGTCTCGAACCGGCGGTCGGTGAGCCGGGCCCGCAGGACCAGGGTGTGGTGACCACGGCGGACCTTGCCGTCCTCGGTGAGGGTGACGGGCACGCCGGTGGTGGTCAGGTCGTCCAGGCTCTGCGCCAGGGTGGGGCGGTTCAGCGCCTCGCGCACCTGACGGTCATTGTGCAGCGCGGTCCGCATCCGCCCGTCGCCGTACCAGAGCCTGCCCAGCCGCGGGTGACGCACCATCAGCGGGGGCACGAAGAGCGAGGGGTACGCACGGTGGAGCGTGGCCAGGACGCTGTCCGCGAAGGCGCTCACGGGGTCCTGCGGCGCGGCGGGCGCGGGGGCCGGGGCAGGGGC
>NZ_JBEOYE010000213.1:0-4274 GCF_040296945.1 Streptomyces sp. NPDC001941
GACAGCAGAGCTCAAACGGCTCCGGTGAGAGCAGTGCTCACCTGCTGGCGGCTACGGACCGTAGTCTCCCTCACGGCCCGACGAGTCCCATTAGGAGAGTGTCATGACCGAACGGGTGACGTGTCTGATGTGCGGGGGGCTGGTGGTTGCGGATGAGGTACAGCAGGTGTGCGGATTGTGCCTGCACCTGGTGGGGCGGGCGTTGTCGAGTCTGCCGCTGGTGTACGTGCGGTTGCGGCTGGCGACCCATCCGCGGGCGCCGCGCAGCCGCTTGACCCAGCCTGCCGCAAGAGCCAGCTGGGCATGCCGGGACCAGCCGCTGCCTCTGCGGCTGGGCGTGTTCGACCACGCGGAGCGGTGCGTGACACTGACCCGTACGTGGGCCGAGCACACCGCTCCGGAACTGCTTCCTGACGGGCCGGTGCGGCCGGGCCGGCTGCTGCAGGTGCTGTGCGAGGGTCTGGGCCGTGAGCCGGCCGGACGGGTCACTACCCGGCCGGCCGGGCGGCATGCCGCTGCGGTGGTGCGCCACTACGCCCAGGCGCGGCGGATCCTGGGCGACGATGATCCGCGTCGCCGGGTGAGCGGCGTGTGTCCAGGGTGTGAGCTGCGGTCCCTGTTCTCCAGTGCTGACGACACCGTCACGTGCACGTCCTGCCAAGGGCGCTGGCCCAGCAGTGCCCTCCCCTGTCCTGGGGCCCGGCCACCGGATGGCCTGGGCAGGGGCAGGAGGCTCGGGCCTGGGTGAGGTTTCGTACAGGTGGTGGGGCGGCGGGCAGCGTAGGTGCTGCGGGCTGCGCTGTTGAGCGGGGCCAGCAGCGGTGGGCACTGGATAGCTCAGCACCCGGCTGCGCCGTTGTGGACGGCTACACGGGTTCCTCCTCTGGGGGCTTGGGGCTGCTCAGGAATAGACCGCGGTTCCATGATCGCCGGGGTTCCCTCAGCCTCCGTACGCCGCTGGACCCGGCTCCGCTCCCCCACCGGGGACCTCACCTGTTCACTGGCTCGCTTTCTTCGCTGGGATCTCTGGCTGCGCGCTCCTTGAGCATGCGTTGCGGCCCGAGCCCCAGGGGGGAGTCGAGAGAATGCGGGTTCGGGCCGGCGCGTCGACAGCCAGGGGCTGGGACTCGGTCCCTTGCGCTGCGGGCTGCTACGGGCCGTTTGCTGCTGTACGGGGTGGGTGTAGTTGCTCTGGCTGATCGGAAGGAGAAGTGTGGTGACTGTACCGGTGAATCGACGGCGCATGGCCGAACTACGCTCGCGGGCAGCGCAGTCGGCGGCCTGGCGGCTGCTGACCACGGCGGAAGCCGCTGCTGCCGTCGGGGTTCCGGCGGCGACCATCCGCAAGTGGAAACAGCGAGGTCTCCTGATCCCCTCGGCGTTTCAGGGCCGGCGCCCGCTGTACGTGGAGCGCGATGTCCTGCAGGCCGAGCACGCGCAGCGTACTGGCCGAGGCAGCCGCAGCATCGGCGGTGACACGGCGACGAGCGGCAGGACTGCCGGGCCTGACGCGGTCGGCGTGAGGGACGCGGAGTCGGAGGCCGGGCTGGCTGCCGAGACGAAACCGGAGGAGAAGCCGGACGGAGAACCGAAGGGCGGGTGGAAGGCCGAGGCAGTGGAAGGAGGGCCGGAGCCGGAGAGGCCGGACGTGGACTCTCCGGGGGCCGGAGGGCCGGGTGAGGCGGGAGGTGAAGGGGCGACTGGTCCCGGCTGAGGGTCAACACGGTGTGTCATCCCCCGCGATGCACCGGCGGGGTGGAGCGTGCAGCAAGGGCGCAGAAACGTTCATGCGACAGAACGGGAGATATGCGGCATGATGCGCCGTTCGGGTCACCGGGACGCCACCCCGACCGCGGGCCGCACTAAGCTCGCTACTGATCAAACTGGCCTCAGGGCGTACAGACTTGCCTGAGGGTGTGCCGCGGCACGAGAGCACGGTTGTAAGCACTTCCGCTGTTCACCGTACGCAGCGTGCCTCTGGCGGCCAGGGCGGGTGCGAAGGGGCTCGCAGCGAGGCGCCGCGCACCTCTACCGGCAGACTGCAGCCAAGCAAGCCCTACCTCAGCGTCTACAACTCCCTCGCGCTCAAAGGTCCATTGGCAAAAAGAAGCGACCCGGGCGGAACAGGAGCGAAAAACCCGGGTGAACGGGGAGCGACGGTGACAGTCAGCCGCACGAAAGACCCGCGGCGGCCCCGGCTCGACGGCCGCAGGGCCGGACCAGTCCCCTCAATGACTGACGACCGGGAACCCCAGCAATGGTGCCCGAACACGTGCTACAAACAGGAGAATAAACGTTGCGGCTCGACGGTGTTCCCAACGACGTGTTCGCCTCACTCCCGGTGGGCCTGTGGGTTACCGACGAACGCCTGGCCGTCCAGTTCAGCCGTGGTGCCGCCTGGTTCAAAGAGTTCTGCGGCTCTTCGGGAGCTTTCTTCACGTACGACAACACTCTGCGGGTGGACGACTCCTACCCCCACCACCCCGATGTAATGGCCCACCTGCGTGCCCGTCGGGGCGAGACGGTGCAATGGCGTACCGGTCCCAGCGGAAACGTCCATGCTTGCGTCGCCCCCCTCCGGGACCAGAGCGGCATCTGCACCGGAGTCGTGGGTATCGCGGTGGACCGCGAACGCGACCGCCGCCACATCGAACGGGGCTCCATCTTCGAGTCCCTCCTGCACGGACTGATCGGCCAACTGCACCAGCCGGTGTCGATCCTGGACGACGAAGGCCGCATCATGATCACTAATATGGCCTTCCTCGACGCTGTCGGCTCCACCCAGCAGGACGTCATCACTCTGGACGAACGAGAAGTCCTGGCCTCCCTGAACGGGCCGGTCCCCGCCCCGCCCTCAACTGCTCGTCCATCGCTGGAAGGCGAGTTCACCTGGACCTCACGCCAGGGCACCAGGTTCGCCTCCCGACGCAGTCGCATCGCCACCACCCACGGTACCGGCGCCTACATCCACAGCGCCCAACATCTGACCACCACCTCCCCACCGCTATCGGCGGCCGCCAGCAGCCACAGCCACAGCCAAAGCCACAGCCACAGCCAGGATCCGCCCCAGGACCGGTGGCTGGTTGACGCCCTGCCCACCGCCGCCGCGATCCTGGACTCACAGGACACCATCGAATTCGCCAATCATGCATTAGCCCAGCTCCTGTGCACCAGCCGTGAACAACTCACCGGCGCCATTGCCAGACGCTGGATCACCGCCGACTCCCGGACCCTGCTCAACACCGCACGCACCCATACCCCACAACCCGACCGGCACGCCCGATTAGAGGGCCTGACACTGCTCACCCCGGCGGGCGGCATCGTGATCGCCGACATCCAGCTCGCCCGCATCTGCCACACAGCAGATCCCGCCCCCCGGCACCTGATCACCCTGACTGCCGCACTCTCCCGGGCCCCCGACCCAGCCCACCACCGCATCCGCCTCGAACCACTTGACGCGGCCATCCTGGAGCGCCTTGCCCAGGGTGACAGCAACGCCACCATCGCTCACACCCTGTCCATCAGCCGCCAGGGCCTGGACTACCGCCTCAAGATCCTCCGTAAGCGCCTGGGAGCCGCCAGCCGCGGTGCCCTGACCGCACGCGCCTACCTCCTGGGACTGTTCGACCCCGCCAACTGGCCGCCACGCTACCTCTCACCCCCCGACCCACCCACTTGATCACCTCAAGCACGCTGCGTGGCCCACGAAGTTCGGTGGCGCCGCCTGGTGTGAACCCCTGGTCATGGACGTGGCGCCATCACGCTGCACGTCTCAGGCGATCACCGCCCGCAGCCGCGATGAGGCTCACCACCGCCCCAGGCAGGCCGTCACGGTCCGCGTACAGTGCAGGGCATCTCCGGCCTCAAGGTGCCGAGGAAGCCAGAACACCGGAGCACACGCCAGGACGAGTTCCTGTCGGCGAGTATGGGGATCGCCAAGAAGCCGTCCGGCATCGCCGGAGGCTGATGTCCTGTACACCCAGGCCTGACGCGTCCCGAGCAAGCGCGGCAAACGCCGCGCAGTCGGGTCGCGTCAGGTGCACCGCCGGGGCAGGGTGGTCATGGCGGCTCCCGCGAGGCCCACCAGGGCGGTTCCCGTCCAGTAGGCGGGGCCCAGGTGGTGCTGGAGCAGCGCGGTGAACAGGGCTCCGCCGGCGAAGCCGCCGAGGGACTCGCCCAAGGCTGGTGAAGTAGATCGAGTACCCGGCCCGGCAGGCCGCGACCGCGAGAGCGACGGCGATATGCGTCTTGCCCACTCCCGGCGGCCCGAGCAG
>NZ_JBEOYE010000214.1:0-4204 GCF_040296945.1 Streptomyces sp. NPDC001941
CGGCCGCCCCCGCCCCGGCGCCCCTCCCGCGCCGGCGGGGCCGCCGGCGCCCCGGCGCCTGGCTGGCCGCCCTGCCGCTGCTGCTCTTCACCGCCCTCGCCTTCGGCCTCCCGGCCGCCGCGATGCTCGACGGCGCGTTCACCGTGGGCGACGGCTACGGCACCGGGAACCTCGCCCAGTCCGTGCGGGGCGCCTACCTGACGGCCCTGCTCGGCAGCGTGAAGCTCTCCGCCACCACCGCCGCCCTGGCCACCGTGCTCGGGCTGCTGCTGGCCCGCGCGGTCCTCGACTCGCGGCTGCGCGGCGCCGTCCTCACCGCCTCCGGCGTCCTGGCGAACTTCGGCGGCGTCCCGCTGGCCTTCGCCTTCGTCGCCACCCTCGGAAACGCGGGCGTCCTCACCACCCGCCTCGGCCTGGACGAGCACGGCTGGAGCCTCTACAGCTTCTGGGGCCTGGCCCTGACCTACCTCTACTTCCTGGTGCCGCTGATGGTGCTCACCGTGGCACCCGCGCTGGACGGACTGCGCCCGCAGTGGCGCGAGGCCGCCCTGAACACCGGGGCCACCACCTGGCAGTACTGGCGCCACGTGGCCCTGCCGGTGCTCCTGCCCACCCTCCTGGGCGGCTTCGTGCTGCTCTTCGGCAGCGCCTTCGCCGCCTACGCCACCGCCGCGGCGATGGTCGGCAGCTCGGTGCCGCTGGTCACCCTCCAGATCGCCGACGCCCTGTCCGGCAACGTGCTGGTGGGCCAGGAGAACGTGGCGCTCGCGCTGAGCCTGGACATGGTGCTCGTCGCCGCGCTCGTCATGGCCGTCCACCTGCCGCTGCAGCGAAGGAGCGCCCGATGGCTCGCCTGAACCCCCTGTCGCGCGTACGTCCCTGGCGCGCGGCGGTCCTGCTGGTCGCCGGGCTGTACTTCCTGGTCCCGCTGGCCTCCTCGGCCTGGTTCACCCTGGACGTGCCCGGACAGGGCCTCACCCTCTCCTCGTACACCCAGATCTTCTCCGCCGAGGGCTTCACCAGCAGCCTGCTGCTCTCCCTCGGCCTCGCCGCCGCGACGGTGGTGCTCTCGCTGCTGCTGACCCTGCCGGCCGCGCTCGCGGTGCGCCTGTCGGGCTCGGCCCGGCTGCGCGCGGTGCTCGAAGTGGTGTGCACGCTGCCGCTGGTGGTCCCGCCGGTCGCGCTGGTCGCGGGCATCGGCACCGTCCTGAAGTGGGGCCCCGAGCAGCTGGCGACGACCCCGCTGTACGCAACGTTCGTCGCGGTCCAGAACCCGTCCTTCCCGCTGGTCCTGGTCTTCGCGTACGTCGTGATGGCGCTGCCCTTCACCTACCGCTCGCTGGACGCGGGCCTGCGCGCGCTGGACGTGCGCACCCTGGTCGAGGCGGCGCGCGACCTGGGCGCCTCCTGGCCGCGGGCGGTCGTCACCGTGGTGCTGCCCAACCTGCGCACCGCGATGCTCAACGCCTCCTTCCTCGCGCTGGCCCTGGTGCTCGGCGAGTTCACGGCGGCCTCGCTGCTCGGCTTCCAGCCCTTCGCGGTGTGGATCGTGCAGGCGTCCGGCGCCAACGCCCAGCTGTCGGTGGCGGTCTCGCTGCTGAGCCTGGTCCTGACCTGGGCGCTGCTGCTCGCCCTGACCGGTCTGGCCCGCAACCGCACCTCCTCCCGGAAAGACTCCCGCTGATGACGACCACCGCTCCGCCGCGCACCGGCGCGGCGCTCTCCCTGCGCGGCCTGCGCCGCTCGTTCGGCTCCGCCGTCGCGCTCGACGGCCTCGACCTGGACGTCGCCCCGGGTGAACTCCTGGCGCTGCTGGGCCCGTCGGGCTGCGGCAAGACGACCGCGCTGCGGGTCCTCGCAGGCTTCGAGCGGCTCGACTCCGGCGAAGTGCTGCTGGACGGCAAGGACATCGCGCGGGTGCCCGCCAACCGGCGGGACACCGGCATGGTGTTCCAGTCCTACAGCCTCTTCCCGCACCTGACGGCCGCCGACAACGTGGCGTTCGGCATGAAGATGCGCAAGGTCGGCGCGGCCGAACGCCGTTCGCGGGCAGGCGAGTTGCTGGACCTGGTGGGCCTGCCGTCGTACGGCGACCGCTTCCCGCACCAGCTCTCCGGCGGTCAGCAGCAGCGCGTGGCGCTGGCCCGCGCACTGGCCCTGGAGCCCCGGCTGCTGCTGCTCGACGAGCCGCTCTCGGCGCTGGACGCCAAGGTCCGGGTCCAGCTGCGCGAGGAGATCCGCAGGCTCCAGCTGGACCTGGGCATCACCACGGTGTTCGTCACGCACGACCAGGAGGAGGCCCTGTCGATGGCGGACCGGGTCGCGGTCATGCGCGGCGGCAGCCTCGAACAGTGCGCGGCCCCTGCCGAGTTGTACGACCGTCCCGCCACCCCGTTCGTCGCGTCCTTCGTCGGCACCATGAACCGGGTGCCCGGCCGCATGGACGGCGACGCGCACGCCGACGTCCTCGGGGTGCGGGTGCCGGTGGACGGCGCCCGGGCCGGGACGACGGAGTTCCTGGTGCGGCCGGAGGCCCTGGAGGTGACCGCGGGCGGCGACGCGCTCGTCACGGGCAGCGCCTTCCACGGCGCCAGCACCCGGCTGCGGGTGCGGCTCGCGGACGGCGCCGAGGTGCAGGCCGACCTGCCCTCGCACGCGGCCGCCGCGTTCGGCACCGGCGCCGCCGTCACCGTACGGCCGTACGCGCGCCCCGTGCTCGCGGCGGGTGAGGACGCGTGAGCGGTCTGCGCGCGGTCCTGTTCGACATGGACGGCACGCTCGTCGACACCGAGCACACCTGGGTCGACGTGGTGGAGGAAGTGGCGGCCCGGCACGGGCACGCGCTGGGCGAGGAGCAGCGTTCGGCGGTGTACGGCCGGGCGGTCGAGGACACCGCCGAGCTGCTGCACTCGGCACTGGGCGTCCAAGTAGAGGCATTGAACGCCGAGTTGCACCGCGACTTCGCGGCCCGGCTGGCCGGCGGGGCCCCGCCCCGGCCCGGAGCGCTGCGCCTGCTCGCCGAGCTGCGCGCCTGCGGCATCCCCACGGCCCTGGTGTCCGCGTCGCCGCGGGCCGTGGTGCGCCGGGTCGCCGGGACGCTGGACGGCCACCGCTTCGACGCGGTGTACGGGGCGGAGGACACCGCCCGCACCAAGCCCGCGCCCGACCCCTACCGGGCCGCCGCGGCGGCGCTGGGCGCGGCGCCCGGGCTCTGCGTGGCGGTGGAGGACACGGTGACCGGGGTGGCCTCGGCGGAAGCGGCCGGCTGCCGGGTGCTCGTGGTGCCGAGCGTGGAACCGATCGCGCCCGCGGCGGGACGCACCGTACTGACTAGTCTGGAGGAGGCGGACCTCACGTTGCTCCGCTCACTCGTCGGCAGTTGAGGAGTTGGGGTGTCGGGGAAGTCGCCGCTGTACCGGAAGGTCGCGGGAGACCTGCGGACCGCGATCGAGGCCGGGGAGTACGGGTCGGGGGCGCGGCTGCCCGCCGAGGACGCGCTCGCCCGGCGCTACGGCGTGTCCAGGGGGACGGTGCGCCAGGCGCTCGCGGCGCTGCGCGCGGACGGCCTGGTGACCTCGCGCCGGGGCGCCCGGCGGGTGGTCCTGGGCGGCGCCGCCCGGCTGCAGAGCTTCGCGGAGCTGCGCAGCTTCACCCGTTGGGCTCGCTCGCTGGGCGAGGAGCCGGGCGGCCGGATCGTGGCCGTCGACGCGTTCCCGGCCAACGCGGAGGAGGCCCGTCAGCTCGAACTCCCCCTGGGGACAAGGATCTTCCGGGTGCGCCGGGTGCGCACCCTGTCGGGCTCCCCGGTGATGGTGGAGCGCACCACCTACCCCGAGCGGATCGGCGAGCTGGTGGCCCGCCTGCCGGTCGACTCGGTGTCGCACAGCGAGCAACTGGAGCTGCACGGCGTGCTGTTCACGGACGCCCACCACACCATCGACGTGGTGCCGGCGGACTCCGACGACGCCGCGCTGCTCGGCTGCCCGGCCGGGGCGGCACTGCTGCGCGAGCGCAGGCGCTCCACGGACCCGGCGGGCGCGCCGGTGGAGTGGTCGCAGGACCGCTACCTGCCGGGAACGGTGGCGTTCACCGTGCACAACTCGACGGCGACGACGGCCCTGGGGCGCGGCCTGTCGGCCCCCTGAGGGGGCGAAGCGTGGGGGGGGGGGGGGGGCGCCCCCGGGGGCGGCCCGCCCCCCCCCCC
>NZ_JBEOYE010000215.1:0-4061 GCF_040296945.1 Streptomyces sp. NPDC001941
GAACTACCACGATCTCGGACGCACCGACCTGACCGCGGCCGAGCTCCGCGGACGCCATACCGCGTGGACCGACGACCGCCTCGCGGGCCACCGCGTTCTCCCGTCTTCAAGGCAGAACTGAGAGTAACCGTCCCTTCCGGCGGCGGCTTCTAATCCCTCTCCGGCAAGCACGAAACCGCCCTGCGCGCCGCCGCCTCCCGGCTCCCGCTCGTTACCGTGCACTGCGCGGACCTGGATCCCTCCGGCGTCCATGTGCCGCGCGCCTTGGCCGAGGACGCCGCCGGGTTCGCCGCCGTCCGCGGCGGGCGTACCGAGCTGGTCCGTGTCGCGGTCACCGAAGGCCAGGTCGACCACTTCGCGCTGCCGACGGCTCCGGCCACGCCCCACCCCTGGCCGGCGTCCTGAAGCCACCGCACCTCCAGGCCCTCCCGCTTCCACCAGGCGTGCGGCCCGGCCCGGCTGCCGACCCCGGACAGGCGCTGAAGGATCAGGAGGCTGGCGGGGTAGCCGAGCACCTGGTACCGGCCTTCGCCCCGCGTGGCGTTCGCGGAGGCGGGCCCGTACTCGGTGAACAGTCGCTCCAGTCGCTCCTCATGCCGTGCGGTGAAGGCTTCCAGCACCGCCGCGTACCCGGCCCGCTCCGAGGGATGAACCGACGCCCACACCACCGGCAGCAGCAGCTCGTCCAGCCGGTCCTCACCCCGACCCTCCCACCGGGCACGCCCGACAGGGTTGAGGAAAACGTGTGCGGCCACGGCCACCGCCCACGGGTCCCACACCTTCCCGGTCCGTACCTCCACCACCGCCCGCGCCATCGCCCCGTCCCATTCCTCCCGCTCCCACCTGCTCACGCCCCGCCTCCCGCCCACGGCACGCCCAACGCCGCCAGATCAGCACGCCGCTGCTCGCTGAGCTTCGCCGCCCGACGCCGGGTGTTGTCCAGCCACTGCCCCAGCCGGATGGCCACCACGCCCTCAGCACCGCCTGCTTCCCCGTCCCCGGGCCCGCCCGCGTCGGCCCCGCTGCCGACAAGGTGCTCGACGTGCTTGCGGGGCACCTTCAGATGCCCCTCGCGCGCGTGGCACTGCCGGGCCGCGGCCACATTCCGCGCCCACGCTGCCTCCGGCCCCCGCAACACCCCCACAGGCGCCGCTGCGGGCCCGGCGGGTTCCAGACCGAGGAAGGTCTCCAGCAGGTACTGCTGTGCCCGCACAAGCCCGTCCCAGCCGTTCTGCTGCGCACGTACCCACCGTCCGAGGTCGACGCCCTGGACGACGACCTCGCCCGCGGCCGCCGGGAGGCTGCCGCCCGCGGCAAGCCGGTTCTGCACCAGCCGGAAACTGCGCTGCCAGGCGACCGACCAGACCGGACACCACCCGGCATCTACCTCCTCCAGCGCCTTCCACCGGGCCGCGGTCATCGAGCCGGCCAGCCACACCGCCTCACCCTCAACCCCGGAAGCGATGTTCGCCAGACACTCCCGCCCCACGGCCCGCATGTTTTTCGCCCAGGTCCCGATCGGATACCCCCGCCACACCGCCGTGGCTGGCGGCAGGAAGTGCCCGTGCACCTCCGCCCACGCCCGCGCGACGGCCAGGCCTTCCTCGAACGCCAACTCCTGGTGGTTCCACACCATCCCCAGCCGATACAGCTGCTCGGCCCGCTGTGGGGAGAGTTCACCGGCGTTGTAGTACTTGCGCTGATCAGCCAGCCACACCCCCAGCGGAAACCCCGGATGCGGCCAGTGCTCAGGAGCGGTGAAGTCGTACGGCACCTTCAACGCCGCCCCCGCATGCTCCTCCACCCACCGGGCCGCGGCCTCCAGACCACGTACCCAGTAGGCCTTCTCCGGCTCAATCACCCGCAGCCGAACGAACCGCGCCAGCAACGCCGGATCCCGCGGCGTGGAGAACTCCAGCAAGCCGGCCGCCCGGTCGCTCACCCGCTCCGCAGCGTCCTCGCTGCCCGCGTCAGCATCCAGCCCGTCCAGTGCCTCGTCGTCGACGGCCAGGTCCTCGCCTTCCTCGGCCCAACTCCCGCTGCGCACACGGGGATCGGCGAGCGCTTCGATCGTCTCGGTGTCGTGTGCGCGGAGCGCTCCGAGGATCTTCGCGAGGATCCCGAAGGAGTCCGAGGCCAGCATGTCCCCGGGCTCCTCACCCTCTTTCAGGAATACCGGGACGATCAGGGACGCCATTTTCGCCTCTCCCGGCTTCATCCGAAGGGCGCGCCCGACCATTTGCACAATATCGACCATCGATCCCCGCGCATCACAAAAAGCAACGGAATCACAATTCGCCGTATCGACGCCTTCACCGAGCACACGAACGGAACTCAAGAGCCGCAGCACGGCCGGTTCCGGCTGACTACCATCATCGAACTCGATCACGTCGGAGGCGAACTCCTCCAGCGTCGCCCGGCGCCGGCCGGGGGCATGCTGGCCGTACAGCCAGTCCGCCCACACCCGCCGCGGATCCGGGAACCGGCCCGGGTCCTCTTCGTGCAGCCGGGCGGCGACGTCGCCCTGGCCGACGGCCATCGCCTCCGCCTCACCGGTCCGCGAGTGGAAGGTCAGCACCTTGCGCAGCCCCTTGTCCGCGGCCGCCGTCTGCACCCCCGTCTGCAACGCCGCCAACCGCGCCCCGCGCACGGCATCCGAGCCCTGGACATCAGTCGACAGAGTCTTCTGCAATTCAGGGTCACGGATATCCAGGCAAATGACCCGGTACGGCGCGATCAGCCCCCGCCGAATGCACTCCGACAACGAGATCTCGTACGCCACCGGCCCGAAGATCTCCGACCCCTCCGGATCCATGCTCGCCACCAACCGCCCCGCGCCCGTGCCCTCACCGGCGTCGGGGGTCTCCCAGATCCTGGGTGTCGCGGTCATGTACAGCCGACGGGCCGCGGGCACGCGCGCCTGGTCGTGGATGAACGCCCACGGCTTCGAACCATCCCCACTGGAACGGTGCGCCTCGTCGATCACGACGAGATCCCATGGGGAGAGTCCGGCCTTGTGGGCGGTCTCCAGCTTTCCCAAGCCCAGCGAGTGGTAGGTGGTGAACACCGTGACGGGGCCCGTGAGTCCGTCGAGCCAGGACACGAGTTCGCGCGGGTCGGTCGTGCACGGGATACCGCGCGCGTCCCTGGCCTCGATGGCGCACAGGCCGACCATCGCCCCGCTACGGCCGCCGGCCCTCCAGGCGGCGGTCATCTGCAGCAGCAGATCGCGGGATGGCACCACCACCAAGACCCGGCGGGCGCCCAGCTGCTGGGCAGAAGCGACGCCGATCAGGGTCTTGCCTGAGCCGGTCGCGGCGATCACCTGACACCGAAGCCCCTGCACGGGAATGCCACCAGGCGGCTCCTGCAAGGCCCGCATCACCCCGTCAACGGCTTCCACCTGATGAGGCCACAGCGTCATCCCCGACACAAAAACCCACCCTCTCCCGACCCGCCCAAGGCACCGGACCTGACGCACACCAGGGGATACCCAGTGAGGCCAGGATTCATCCAGTGGAGCGGATGACGCACGATACAACCTGGAAATACGAAGCCCTGCCGAAAGCCTGAACCGACCAGTCTGGGACTAGCCTTCCACCCCTTAACCTATCTGATCAAACTAGCGTGACGCACACTTTGGGAAGAGCTGCCCTGAAGTGGCCGGCCGCGCTACACTGAGGGCCCGCCCGCGACCGGATCCGACCGAACTCGCCAGCCCACAAACGAGCTTGACGGACCGTCACCACCCCAACGGACCCCTCTCCTAGCCAGCCTCAGGCGGGCGCGGAGCGCACGCCGTTCGTCCAGGTCGCGGAGCGAACTGGACCCTTCAGGGCCGTCAGGCCCTGAAGGCCGGGCCACGGAGTGGACCGGCCCCGGGACGAAGTCCCGACCAGGGCGCGCAGCGCCCTGGTACTGCCCGGTCGCGGAGCGGCCGGCAGTCCGGCGCTTGCGCCGGACCCGCCCCGTAGGGGCGGCGCGTCGTGTCTGCGGAGCAGACCGCGCGGATCGGGAGAGCACACCGCTGAACACCAAACACAACTAACCGCAGCACGGGT
>NZ_JBEOYE010000216.1:0-3915 GCF_040296945.1 Streptomyces sp. NPDC001941
CCGGCACCGCTCGCCGCCCCGGCCCCGCCACCGGCGCAGGCCCGGTTCTCCACCACCGCCCTCACCGCCGCGGCGACCGGCTCCCTCACCGACGCCGGGGTGGACGCCGAGCGCGCCGCCCTGGTGGCCCGGGTGCTCGTCGACGCCGACGTGCGGGGCCACTTCTCGCACGGCGTCGGCCTGCTCCCCATGTACCTCGACCGCCTCGCCCGCGGCGGCATCGACCCCGCCGCCGAGCCCGAGTGGCTCACCGAAGGCGACCCGGTGGCCGTGCTCGACGCCCGCGGCGGCTTCGGACAGGTCGCCGCCGAGCGCGCCGCCGAGCACTGCGCCCGCAGGGCCGCCGCCACCGGACTCGCGGCCGTCGCCGTGCGCGGCAACAACCACATCGGGATGCTCGCCGCCTACCGCGACCACTTCGTGCGCCACGGAGTCGTCGGCCTCGTCCTCAACATCTCGGGCCCCAGCGTCGCCGCCCCCGGAGCCGGGCGGCCCACCCTGGGCAACGACGCCGTGTGCATGGTCGTCCCGCGCGGAGGACAGCGGCCCCTCGTCGTCGACTTCGCCACCGGCACCGTCGCCAGCGGCAAGATCCGGCACGCCGCCCACCGCGGCGAACCCGTGCCGGAGACCTGGCTCGTGGACCGCGCCGGACGGCCGACCACGGACCCGGAGGAGCTGGACCGCGGGGGAGCGGTACCGGTCTTCGGCGGCCACAAGGGACTCGGCGTCGCCGTGATCACCGAGGTCCTGGCGGGCATCCTCGCCGGCGGGACCGTCAGCCCGCTGGTGCACAAGCAGCGCGCAGAACCCGAGCGCCCCATGGACTGCTCGCAGCTCTTCCTCGGCCTGTCCCCGGCCGCCTTCGGCGACCCGCCCGTGGACGAACTGCTCACCGTGCTGACCGGGGCCGTCGCCGCCGGCTATCCCGAGGGCGCGCCGCGCGTCCACCTGCCGGAGCAGCAGGAGGAGCTGGCCGAGGCGGCCGCCCGGGACGCCGGGATACCCGTACCGCTGTCCGTCGCCGAACGACTCGGCTGGACCGCGGACCGCACCCCCGCCACCTCGGGAGGCACTCGATGAGCGTCGGCGTCGGCCTCGTCGGCTTCGGCTCCGCCGGACGGCAGCACGCGGCGGCACTGGACGGACTGGACGCCGCCCACGTCGCGGCGGTGCTCGAACAGGACCCGGCCGTCGACGCCGGGACGCTGCCCAGGGCCGCCTCCTGGCAGGCGCTGCTCGCCGACCCGCGCGTCGAGCTCGTCGCGATGTGCCTGCCTCCGGGCAACCGCGCCGCACTCGCCGTACAGGCCCTGGAACACGGCAAGGCCGTCCTCCTGGAGAAGCCCCCGGCCGTGTCCGTGGCCGAGATCGACCTGATCACCGCCGCCGCGCGCCGCGCGGGCCGGCCCGTCGGGGTCATGCTCCAGCACCGCATGCGGCTGCCCGACGCGGTGCACGACGCGAACTGGGCCGACCCCGCGGTCACCGCCGTCCTCGAAGTGTCCCGCTACCGCCCGCCCGCCCACTACCGCAGGGCGGACTGGCGCAGCGACTCCACCGCCGCCTTCGGCGGCATCGCCGCCCACCTCGGCGTGCACTACCTCGACCTCGCCTGCCAGCTCCTCGGCGAGCCGCGCTCCGTCCACCTGGCGCCCAGCAGGCAACTGGCCCCCGGCATCGACTCCAGGGTCACCGGACACGTCGAGTTCACCGGCGGCGCGACCCTCGCCTTCACCGTCACCGCCGAGTCCGCCTTCCGCACCGAACGCCTGCAGGTACTCGGACCGGACGGCAGCCTCTGCGTCGCCGACGGCATGGTCACCACCCACCTGGGCGAGACCGGCCAGACCCTGCCGACCGTGCCCACCCCCCAGCTGCGGCGCATGGTGTACGAGGACATGGCCCGCGCCGTCGTCACCGGACTGCCCCCGCGCCGCTGCCACCTGGACGGGGCACGGGCCGTCACCGCCGTCCTGGCCTCCGTGGCCGAGGACCTGGCGGTGGCCTCGTGAACGCCCCCGCCACCCGGGTGGGCCTCTCCTCGGGCTGCGCCCCCGCCCTGACCGCCGGCGCCCTGGCCGCCCTCACCCGGGACCTCGGCGGCAGCACCGTCGACGTCCGCGCGGGCAAGGGCCACGCCTGGGAGACCTCCGGCGGCCTGGCCGCACTGCGCGAGGCGGGCGTCGACGTCTGCTTCGTCGGCACCGGCATCGTCCTCGGCGACCCCGCCCACCCGGCCTCCGCCTGCGCCGCGCAGCCGTGGCTCGAACCAGGCCTGCCCGTCAAGGTGTTCGCGGCCGAGGGCTGCACCGCCCCCGGCAGCGCCGCCCTCACCGCAGCCCAGATCGCCGCCCTGAGCGACCGCACCGGCCACGCCGGACTCGTCCTGGTCGAAACGCACCACGGCTACGCCCCCGTCGAGGAACTCGCCGCGCTCTGCGCGGACTTCGGCACCTCGGTCCTCCTCGACACCATGGGCCTGGCCCGCATCACCGACGACCCGCAGGGCGCCGCCGCCCGGCTCGCCCCCTGGACCACCCACGCCCAGGTCAAGGGCTTCGACTGGGACGCCCCCGCCACCTCACGGCACCGGCCCCTCGCCGACTGCGCCGACCGCACCCGCGCCGTACTCACCGCCGCAGGCACCCTGCGCGCCGTCACCGCCGAGACCAAGGCGCCCTCCCTGCCGCAGGACACCGCACTCCTGCGCGGCTGGTACGCCCCCGGTGCCGCACCCGCACCCGCCCCGTCCGCCCTCATCGAGGAGACCCTCCTTTGAGACTCGCCATCATCAACGACGAGTTGTCCCAGGACATCGACGAGGCCGCCGCCGAAGCCGTCCGCCAGGGCTTCGGCGGACTGGAGATCCGCTCCAGCGGCGGAGTACCGCCCCACCTGATGGACGACGCCCAGCTCACCGCCGTACGCGACGCCGTCACCGGACGCGGCCTGCGCGTCGCCGGATTCGACCCACCCGCCCTCAAGTGCGCCCTGCCGCGCACCGACGCCGAGACCGCGCGCGTGCGCGACCTCGTCGTCGACTCCGTCCGCCGGGCCGAACTCCTCGGCGCCCCCTTCGTCCGGGTGTTCACCTTCTACCGCGAGGGCGACCCCGACCCGCGCACCGCCGCCCGGGCCGCCCGCGAAGTCCTGGACGGCGTCCCCGCCGACCGCGTACCCCTCCTCGTCGAGACCGGCATGCGCACCAACAGCCCCACCATGCGCCACACCCTGGAATTCCTCGACGCACTCGGCGACGACCGGCTCGGCATCCTCTGGGACCCGGGGAACAGCGTCTTCAGCGGCTGGGACCCCGCGCCCTTCCCCGCCGACTACGAGACCGGCCGCGAACGCATCCGGCACGTCCACGTGAAGGACCCCGTCGGGACAGCCGCGTACGTCCGGCTCGGCGACGGCGACCTGCCCTGGCCCGCCATCCTCGGCCGCCTCGCCGAGGACGGCTACGACGGCTGGGTGTCCCTGGAGACCCACTGGCGCGTCGGCCGCGTACTCACCCAGGCCCAGCGCGACGAGCCGTGGGGCGAGGAGTTCACCGCGGGCGGCTTCGAGGCCAGCACCACCTGCATGCGACGCCTGCGCGCCATGGCCGACGCCGTCGCGGCACCCCCCACCCCCGCCACCACAGAGGAGACGGCCGCATGACCACGTCCCCCGTCATCCTGCTCGGCGCCCAGCGCTGCGGCACCACCGCATTCGCCTACGCCATGAACCTGGCCTTCCACGACAGCGGCGGCCACTTCACCGTCAACGGCAAGCTGCCCTACCTGCTGCACCGCTGGCTCACCGCCCAGGACCTGGCCGACCGCCACCTGCGCGCGGACGAGATCCTGCACGCCCTGGACCGCCGCCCGCCGGACGGCGCCGGAGTCGAGCGCTGGCGGGCCCGCGTCG
>NZ_JBEOYE010000217.1:0-3715 GCF_040296945.1 Streptomyces sp. NPDC001941
GCTACGAGCGACAGGCCATCCACTTCCTCGCCTTCGCCAGCATCGCCTGCACCCTCATCTGCTACCGCAGACTCACCAAATGAGATGATCTCTTACTTCCCACCACGCGGACTACGACTGGGATGGGCTGCTCCAGCGACCTGTTCGAAGACCATGACGTACTGATGCTCTTCGACACCAAGCTCGACGGGATCGAACTCCCCGACAGCGACATCCACCAGGCCCTGGGCGTGGTCAACCTGCAGGCCGACGACTGGTTCGAGCCCTTCGACAGCGACGCGGCCCGCGATCCGGATCGCGGCTTCCGCCACTGACACACCGCACCCCCACCCGCAGGCATGGCCATTGCTGCCCGCATCCGGGGCAGCATCGGCCAACGCCCGTACACGCACCGCCACCACCGGCTACCGTCGAGAGCACCCCCTGGACAGAACCAGCCGAAGGGACACCAAGCGCTATGGGCGGAGACGACCGGCAGAGCGGCGACGGACAAGTCGGCGGCCCGTACAGCTCACCTGGTGACCCGGGCAACCCACTGCCCGAGCCCGACCCGTCACCCGACCCCGACGACGACTGACCCGGGGCAGGGGAGCACAGGTGACAGCGACTAGATCACTCGGCCGCGAGCTGCGGGCGCGCTGCGCCGAGCAGATGCGAGACGAGGAACGCGGGATGGGCGGCCAGGCGTGGCTGTTCGAGGCGTTCATGGCCACGCCCCGAGAGGCGTACGTCCCCGACCGCGTCTGGTGGCCCCAACGCGACAAGGACGGCCTCTACCCCGTCCTGGACCGCCGCCTCGAGCCGCAACGCTGGCTGCACGCCGTGTACCTGCCCGGCTTCTACCTGATCACCCAGATCAACGACGGCTCCACCCCCCTCACAGGCCCGGCCGATGGCGCGTTCACCTCCAGCATCTCCGCCCCCGCCGTCACCGTCGAAGTCCTGCGCCACCTCGACCCCCAGCCCGGCCACAAGATCCTGGAGATCGGCACCGGCACCGGCTACTCCACCGCGCTGCTCGCTCACCGGGTAGGCGCCGGCCAGGTGACCAGCATCGAGATCGACTCCGCGCTGGCTGGCCACGCCCGCCAGCGCCTTGCCGCACAGGACCTGTCGCCGCGCTTGCTGGTCGGCGACGGGGAACACGTGGACCCGGACGGCGGGTTCTACGACCGGATCGTCGCCACCGCCTCGGTCCGCGCCATCCCGCGCGCGTGGATCACCCAGCTCGCCCCGGGCGGCGTCCTCGTCGCTCCGCTGGACAGCCCCTACGGACATGACCTCCTCATCCGCCTCACCGCAACCGGCGACGGGACGGCCACCGGAGTGGCCGTGGCGCCGGTGGAGTTCATGCGCACCCGCGGCCAGCGCACCCCCCAGCCCCACGAATACCTGGGCTGGCCCACGAGCACCCACGAGAAGACCATCGACTGGACAGAGCTCGCCATTACCTACGGCGCGGACGGCCAGCACATCACGCACCCGCGGCGACCGCCCGCCGCCAGCTGACCGCCCGCAGCCGGACGCGAGGCCAGGAGAGCCGACGAGCCAGAGCGGAGCCTTGCTTCCACGCCAAACCAGGGGCGCTGCACGGGACGGGCCGTGCAGTCGTCAGGAAGGGTGGCATCGGCGGTGGGCCGCCGTGCCCGGCGAGGGTGTGTCAGACACGGATGCCACCATGGGCCCGTACACGCCGTGTCCGTGCAACGGTCCCGGCATCTCAAGAACGATGGAGCAACCTGATGAACCGCAGTGAGCTGATCGCAGCCCTCTCCGAGCGCGCCGAGGTGACCCGTAAGGACGCCGACGCGGTGCTGGCCGCGCTGGCCGAGACGGTCGGCGACGTGGTCGCCAAGGGCGACGAAAAGGTCACCATCCCCGGCTTCCTGACCTTCGAGCGCACCCACCGTGCCGCCCGCACCGCCCGCAACCCCCAGACCGGTGCCCCCATCGACATTCCGGCCGGCTACAGCGTGAAGGTGTCCGCCGGGTCCAAGCTCAAGGACGCCGCCAAGGGCAAGTAACCCTCCGGCTGGCACGATGCCACAGGACGGTGACGGGACGGGGCCGCGCACGCCGGAAGAGTGTTCCATCCCACACCGGCCCGTGGCCGGCGGGCGGGTGAGTGCCTCGCCGGTGGGGTAGGACGCTGGGCGGGCGCCCTGCACACGTGCGGGGCGCCGCCCACAAAACTGCCGGGATTCCCGGCGTACGCGAAGGACAACAGCATGGCCAGCGGCACCGTGAAGTGGTTCAACTCCGAGAAGGGCTTCGGCTTCATCGCCCAGGACGGCGGCGGACCGGACGTCTTCGCGCACTACTCCAACATCTCCGGCAACGGCTACCGCGAGCTCGTCGAGGGCGAGCCGGTGACGTTCGACGTGACCCAGGGCCAGAAGGGCCCGCAGGCCGAGAACATCGTCCGCGGCTGACCCGCAGGCGCCCGGCCGGATCGCCGCCAGAAGGCCCTGCGGGGACTGCGGATACCGGGCCGGGCACGCACGTAGATCCGCGGTGATGCCCAGGACCAGCTTCATAAGCGCCTCCTGGGCATCACCGTACGGCTCGGCCAGGCAGATCCGACGGTTCTCGCCGGCGGCACGACTGAATCCGCCCTCATCGCGTGCGCCCATACGCTTGACCCGGTAAGTATCTGAGACGGCAGGATCGTCACCGACCTGCCCGCCGCCGCGCGCCCGCACCTCACGGCACGCCGGCGGGCCCGCAACACGGCGGAGACGAGACCATGGGCACAGAAGCTGAACCGGGCGTGGGGGAGAACGACTTCCGCCACGCACAGAAGACCATGCGCAGGGACCTGGAGCTGTACCGCCAGCTCGCCCTCGACCCCTCCTGGCGCCACCCCACCTTCGCCGACCTGGTTCTCGAGCACGGACACTGGTATCCGCCCGCCCCCTGGCCGAACGGGCAAGCCTGGGAGCACATGCCGGGGCGCTGCTTCGAAGCCGCCCACACCTGGGCCGACCGCGCGGGTTGGACCTACGTCGAGGGATACGCGCTGGTGCCCGGGACGTGGCCGCTGGCCACCATCGAGCACGCCTGGTGCCTCACACCGACCGGCCAGATCGCCGACCCTGCGCTGCCCGACGGCTACGCCACCGCGTACCTCGGCCTGCCCCTGACCGACACCTTCCGCGAGGCCCGCCAGCCCGGCCGCGACGCGGTCCTCACCTGCGGCAGCAACCTGTTCCTCGGCGCGAACACCGACGTACTGCGCGCCGGCCTCCCGCCCCACGCCCTGGCGAACGCGACATCCTGATCTCCCCCCGGCACAGCAGCGGCCTCCACACATCTGCACGGCACGATCGCGACCAGGGTGAGCACCGGGCGTAGCTCCGCGACCCCGCGCAGGATCCCTGGAGCGGGAGGCCAAGCGGGCTCACGCGACCGGCACCCGGGGGCTGGTCGCGGCCAACGCCCCACACCGCCCCCCACCGTGACGCCCCGCCGCCCGCACACTCCCGGCATCCCTGCTGAGCGCGAGGACCGTCTACCGTGGCCGCGTGCACCTCCTCGATGATCCAGACCAATCGGCCCGCGTTCAGGGGCTGCTGTCCCGCGCACGCCGAAACCCGGCTACGGCCACTGCCCTGATCAAGGAGCGTTTTCAGTTGTAGCTCTCAAGGGTGAGGACGGCGCGGGCTGCGGTGGTGAGCCAGGTGGGGCTGCAGCGTGCCCTGCGGAAGATGCGCCA
>NZ_JBEOYE010000218.1:0-3399 GCF_040296945.1 Streptomyces sp. NPDC001941
TTATATGGTCTATTTTGTTATAATGATTGTAACCGAATAGGGCGCAATGCTTATTACAAAATAGACCATATAAAACCATAAATACTGCAAGCTATCACATTGTAATACAAAACACTTCGTTCTTGTATTACAATGTGGCTTGAAAAGGGGGAAGTTTCACTTTCCCCTTTTATCCCCTTTGGATTGTGTCGATTTGCTTTACGCAAACGCCACCTACCCATTTTATAAAAATAAAATGGGCAAAAGATCTTTCTTTTTGTCATACAAAAAGAAGAAAAAGAGGGACGATTTTCTTCTTCCGAAATCGTCCCTCTTTTTGGATGAACGAACAAAAAATCTCTCGTATTTTGTTTGTTCATCCACTAAAAATATGCGAACAGTATGGCTTCATTCAATTCTGTTCTTACAAGTCAAAAGCATCGAATCGTCCAAGGACGATTCAACAAAAAAAGTAGTCGTTTTTGGACGACTACTAAGTTCTAAACATTCATTACCCAAAATCAATTTGGTCTAACATCGTTTCTCGACTAGCTTGATCTAATCCAAGATACGTTAAGGTCATGGCTTCACTTGAATGGTTTAATAAATGCATCACTAAACCAATATTATAGTTTGACTGCGTATAGACCCTATAAGCGCCTGTTTTACGCATGGTATGCGTTCCTAGATAGTTAATTCCTACTTATTGTCGGCGGAGCTGGACGCTTCTTTCACAACCTCTATCCTCGATCTTTTTGGTCATACACTTCTTTGACGTTGATAAATTGATCAAGTATTGGATTTTCTCCTTTTAGGTCAGCTTCGAAACGGATACCGTCAATATTGATTCTGGCGTTACGGTAGTAGTCAGTTCCTAGTTGTCCCCATGCAGGAGTTGAGGCATCGACATTGCAGAAGATATCAAATCCTTGTTGTTTCAAGTAAGCAAATTTTTGATTTGCTTCAGAATAAGGTTGCCAATCGCTGATGTCAGCGCCAAATGGGTAGATCAAAATATTTGTTTTGCCTAAAATAGGTGCAACTTCATTTTGCCAACGTTCATTATCTTGTTGGATATCGGCTAAAGAAGCTTGTGTCATATTCAAGTGTCCCCAAGTATGAGAAGCAAAACTCCAACCATCTTTCTTTAATTGATCAGCAACTTTTTTGGCTGCTTCGATTTCTTTGTTTGTTTTTTCGTTATCACCATATTCTGATTTTGATGTACGGTAACCTAATACACCATTATAGCCTGTTAAAGCTAATGTTCCTTTGGCGCCTTGATAAGAAAAATCGGGATGTTTTTTAATGAATGAATCGATCAATGGAACCATATCATAGTCACCAACAGTTTCCTTCTTATTGTCGATATAAATATTCTTGATTTGGTTCTGTTTATCGACAATCAACTTACTTGGAAATCCTGAATTGTCCATGTATTCATAATAGCTGACATCGTCTTGCGAAAGAATTAACGGTTTCTTTCCTTCTGGAAGAGAAACACCTGTAAAGGTCAGTTTTCCATCTGTTCCTTTTTTGACTAATCCATTTAGATTAACAAGAACATAGTTATTTTTATATAACTGATCAATGGTTTTATTGAATTCGGAAATAGTGACCATATAATCTTTATACCCTTGTGCTTGCTGGGTATGAAAAGCCTTAGCTGGATCAACAATCAGACTATGAAAGAAGACGTGTGAGATTTTGGTCGGGTCTTCCCATTTTACCAAGGATTCTTTTTCTTTTTTCAAAGTTGCTAACAATTGTTGCGCTTCTTTGGCGTCGTCTTTTTCAAGTAAGGCGATGGCTTCATCATAATGATAACTTGCAGCAAGCTGTTTTGCTTGATCAAGCTGTTTCGTCGTTTGTTTATCTTCAACAGGTTTTGAGCTGCTGCTTGAGTGTTGAGTTGTTTGACTAGTGTTTTCTAATTTATTGTTTGTTACTGCTTGTGTAACAAAAAAGATACTTACACCTAGAATAATAACAGTGCATACAGAAGTGACAGCCAATATGATTTTGTGTGTATGTTTCATTTTATCGTCCCCTACTACTTTTTGATTTCAAAAACCCCCGTAAGCTTTTCTTAACCTTTTGAAAAACTTCCCATAACCATTGTAACGAATATAGGGTTCTGTTGCAAAGTTTTAAATCTACTATCAAATAAGGTAGAATAATAGAAAAAGATAGCAGGAGGAATGACGATGAATCATTTTAAAGAAAAGCAATTTCAGCAGGATGTGATTATTGTAGCCGTGGGCTACTATCTTCGTTATAACCTTAGCTATCGTGAAGTTCAAGAAATCTTATATGATCGTGGCATTAACGTTTCTCATACGACGATTTATCGTTGGGTACAAGAATATGGCAAACTACTCTATCAAATTTGGAAAAAGAAAAATAAAAAATCCTTTTATTCATGGAAAATGGATGAAACGTACATCAAAATTAAAGGAAAATGGCATTATTTGTATCGAGCCATCGATGCAGATGGTTTAACCTTGGATATTTGGTTACGTAAAAAACGGGACACACAAGCAGCCTATGCTTTTCTTAAGCGGTTAGTGAAGCAGTTTGATGAACCGAAGGTTGTAGTCACAGATAAAGCCCCCTCTATTACAAGTGCCTTTAAGAAACTAAAAGAATACGGCTTTTATCAAGGGACAGAACATCGTACCATTAAATACCTGAATAATTTGATTGAACAAGACCATCGTCCAGTAAAGAGACGCAATAAATTCTATCGAAGTTTACGCACTGCCTCTACCACGATTAAGGGCATGGAAGCCATTCGAGGAATATACAAAAAGAACCGAAGAAATGGAACGCTCTTCGGCTTTTCGGTATCTACTGAAATTAAAGTTTTGATGGGTATACCAGCATAGTCAAAGTATCAGAATTGGACTTTTGTACTCAGTATTGAAACTTTGCAACAGAACCAAATTTTTTTCAGAAATGTTATAATGGTAATAAAAATATAAGTAAATTTCATATACAAACTATATTGTTTTAAAATGCTAAAAACAAAGACTAGGAGATTGATGCAAAGGTGGTTAGCCAAAAAGATTATGAATATATCCACTGTTTGTCCGTAGAGTATTTCAGAAAAACGTTTTCGAAAATTTCTTTAGGTGAAAGCTTAATAGAAAACTCTACTTTCAAACAATGTTATTTTGAAAAGTTAGGAATGAAAAATGCTGTTCTAAAAAAAATTAAGTTTCTTCAATGTGAAATGATAGATTGTTATATGAGACACACAGAATATGAAGAGTGCGAGTTCATCGGGTGTAAGTTTATAAATTGTAATCTTGAAAAAGCGAAATTTTCAAAATCTACTTTTAGGTACGTAGCTTTTGAAAATTGTTTACTGAATGTTGATTCAATAATTAAATCATCACCTACAGAAGCTAATTTAAA
>NZ_JBEOYE010000219.1:0-3366 GCF_040296945.1 Streptomyces sp. NPDC001941
CGTCGGCGCGGTCGTCGAGGTCATCGGCGGCACCGGCCTGGTCGTCCCGCCGCGCCCCCGCGTCCGGCCGGGCACCGCCCGTCGCGGCCTCCCGCTCGACCGAGGCCAGGACCGCGGGCCACAGCCCCGGCGGCGGCTCCGCGCCCGCCCGGCGCAGGCCCTCCGCCATCCGGTCCCGGCACGGGCCGCACCGCTCCAGGTGCCGCAGGCAGCGCGCGTCGGGGACCACCCGGCCCGTCGCCAGGTCCACGAGGTCCGACCGACCGAGGTGTTCCGTCACGTACCGGCTTCCGGCGCCGGGGGCCGTCCGGATGCGCGAGCACCCGCGCGGGTGGCCCGTCCGGACGCGCGGCCACCCGCGCGGGTGGCCGTCGCGCACAACGACGCAGAAACGCTGCATGTTGGCGACGGGGCCCCTCGCTCGGGACGCTCGGTGAGCACTCCACAGCAGAGGGGATGATTCCGATGCCCGCCCCCACCGTCCCGGACGGAGCCCCGGGCAACCCGCCCGGCCGCGGCGCGACCGGCGACGACGCGTTCGGGACGCGGCTGCGCGACGGCGACCTGGACGCCTTCGCCGCCGTCTACCGGGACACCGCCGGCCTCGTCCACGGACTGGCCCTGCGGACCCTGGGCGACCGCCAGGAGGCCGAGGACGTCGCCCAGACCGTCTACCTCGCCGTCTGGCGCGGGCGCGCCGGCTACCGGCCCGAGCGCGGACCCGTACAGGCCTGGGTCGTCGGCATCACCCGCAAGAAGATCGCCGACGCGCTCACCGCCCGTACCCAGCGGGCCAGGGCGGTCAAGGCCGCCACCGAACACTTCGACCCCTCCGCGCAGCCCTCGGCCGCCTCCGGCACCGCCGACCGGCTGCTGCTCGCGCAGTGCCTGGACGACCTGCCGTACCAGCAGAGCAGCCTGCTGCGGCTGGCCTTCTACCAGGACCTCACGCACACCCAGATCGCCGGCCTCACCGGGCTGCCGCTGGGCACGGTCAAGAGCCACATCCGCCGCGGCCTCAAGGCCCTGGCACGGCACCTCTCACCTCCGGCCGTGCTCGTACGGACCTGAGCCGTGCTCGTACGGACCTGGGTCGTGCTGCACCGATATACCGATATGCCGACATGAAGAGGCCCGGTGGGGGCGCCTTTCGGGCTGCCCACCGGGCTCGTCGTCGGACGACGCGCGTTCAGTACCTCGCGTCCGGCTCGGGCTCCGGGTCCGCGCGGTAGGCGCGGGCGAACCACGAGCGGCGGCGCTTCGGCGGGTGCACGGCGCGGCCCAGGCGCCGGCCGAGCAGCAGGTAACCCAGCAGCGCACCGGCCGTGTTGAGGATGACGTCGTCGATGTCGAAGGCCCGGCCCGTGATCATGGTGCCCTGCACCAGCTCGACGAGGAACATCACCACCGCGCTCAGCAGCGGTACGCGGATCAGCCCCCGGGTCTTCGGCGCGAGCACCGGCAGCAGCACGCCGAACGGCACGCCGAGCAGCAGGTTGCCGCCGACCTGGCGCACGGTGTCGCGGAAGCCGGGCTGGTTGAAGTAGAGCCGCAGGGACTCGCCGGGGTGGACGTTGTTGTGGGTCAGCGACTCGGAGGCGGGCGAGGGCACGAGCGTGATGCGGGCCAGCACCCACGCGAACCCCACCATCGCGGCGAACCCGAGCAGCACCGCGAGGAAGCGCAGCGGCCCCGCGAGGAACGACCGTCGGCCTCCGGCCCGTTCGCGCGGTTCGCGCCGGCTCCGGGCGGGGCGTTCGCGCCCGGCGCGGGGCGGCCTGTCCTCGCTCCCGCCGCGGAAGAACCCGCCCCGCCGCGCGGGCTTCGCCGGGTCCTCGGCCTTGCCCGCCCTGGACCGAGGGGGCCGGGGTTCGGCGCTCGCGTCCTTCGACGCGCTCCGGGTGCCCCCCAACGACCCGAGCGGGCCCAGCCGTTCGCGCCACGTGGGTCCGGAGCGGTCGCGCTCGGGCGCGCGTGCGGCCTGTTCCCTGCCGCTGATCCTCGTGCGCGTGCGGGTCATGAAGCTCTCCTTCCGTCCCGGACCGACATCGGGCGTGCGGCCCCGGGGACGGCCGCCTCCCGCGCTTACCCCCAAGACGCCGGGGGATGTACGGGGGGCGGGCGCGGCGAACGCGCGTGGAGTTGGGCCCTGTGCGCCGGGCCCGCCCCGCTCGTCGCGTCCGTAAGAGCCGTTGTCCGTACGAGCCGTTCGCCGGCCCGCCGTTGATCGGGTGCGTCGTTTATCGGGTGCGCCGCGCGGGCCTTGCGCCTACGATCGCGCGCATGCTGCTACGCCGTATCTTCCGCACGCTCGTGGTCATGGCCGTTGCCGTGACCGGCACGCTCGCCGCAGGCCCGGCCTGGGCCGAACAGGGCGGCTCCGGACGCCAGTTGCTGGACTTCAACCACGCCTACAGCGTCTTCGACCGCGAGACCGCCGACGCCATCGAACACTCCGCCTACCTCAGGGAGTTCGCCAACTTCCAGGTCCGCACCACCACCGGATCCGGCGGCGAGACCTGGACCGGCCGCTACCTGATGGGCCGTGAGACCTACCTGGAGCTCTTCGGCGTGGGCGACGTGCCCGGCCAGGACGGGCTGCTCGGCGCGGGCGGCATGGGCCTGTCCACCGAGCGCGCCGGGGACATCGCGGCCGTCGCCGCACGGCTGCCCGCCGAGGGCGTGCCCAGCCCGGTGAAGTTCCGCCAGACCCGCGACTTCGGCGACGGCGTCCCGGTGCCCTGGTTCGACGCGGTGTTCACCACCACCGAGTACGACGGCTTCGGCGCCTGGGCCATGGAGTACCTGCCCGAGTACTTCGCCGACCCGCGCAGCAACACCGAGCCCGAGAACTACCCCGGCGACGTGGGCCGTGAGCGCTACCTCAACGACGACTACCGCAAGCACCTGATGCGCGACGTCACCTCGGTCCGCCTCGGCGTCACCGCCCGCGACCTGGCCGCCACCGTGCCGCTGCTGAAGGCCGGCGGGTACACCGTGCACACCTTCGCCGGCGGCGCGGTCGCCACCGGCGGCGGCACCACCCTGCGCTTCGACGCCGTGCCGCGCGAGCGCACGGGCATCCGGCAGGTCGAGATGTCCCTCAACCGCTCGGTGCCGAAGCGCCACGTCGAGACGCTCGGCCACTCGACCCTGACCGTGGGCCCGGCCGCCCGCGCCGTGTGGAACTTCGACGCCCCGAAGCAGTCCACGAAGTAGTCCCCGAAGCAGGCCCTTCGGCGATCCGCGGAGTGGTCCGCGACGGACGGGCCGGGGAGGCGCGTCCTCGGTGTGCAGCAGGGCGAGGATCTCGCACTCCAGTGCCCCGTTCGCCCTCCGACCACGACCCCGACCCCGGCCCCCGTC
>NZ_JBEOYE010000220.1:0-3186 GCF_040296945.1 Streptomyces sp. NPDC001941
AACATAGAATAAATTACGGGTTAATGAACGAGAAATGTAAATGATTTTGAGAGTTTTTATAACAAAAGAAGAGTGTCCAGAAAATGACCTTTTTCTGGACATAGGATAGAAATATTTTTATAAGTTTATTAAATAACGAAGGAGCAACTTTAGCTACAAATCTTGCTATTTGTAAATCTACATTTTTTTATTGAAAAATAGATAGTTTATAGTTACAGTTGCAACTGCTTTAGCCGCGATTAAAATACTTTTCTCATTCATTTTAAATAAAGGGCTATGATGGGGATAATTTCCGCCGTCTTCAGGCTGTGCACCAATGTAAAAGAAAGTACTTGGTACAACTTGCCCATAATATGAAAAATCTTCAGAAGGATTTTGTGGTCCTAAATCGACTATATTATTGACTTCTGAAATATTCTGATCTTTTAAGCTGTCAACTACAAAGTGAGTGAGATTTTCTGAATTAAAGAGTACAGGATAGTTATCGTCATAATCTACAATCACTTCAACCCCAAAGGTTACTCCAACGCCTTTAGCAATTTGTTTCACTTGGTCTCGGATGACTTTTCTAGTTGTTTCTTTCATCATCCGAACATCCCCTTTTAACACTACTTTATCTTGTATAGCATTAAAACTTCCTGCTCCATCAAATGATCCAATAGTTACAGTACCCATGTCAAATGGATCTATTCTTCTTGAAATTACTGTTTGGAGTTCAGTTACAAAGTAACTAGCGGCTACTATTGCATCATTACTTAATTGTGGCATAGAAGCGTGACCTCCGTTTCCTTTGATTGTAATGGTGAAATTAGAACGTCCCGTTTGAGTTTCTTTATTATGATAGGCAATGACCCCTGTTTTAATTGTAGTCATCACATGAACCCCGATCATATTATCGACACCGTCAAGAGCTCCTGCTTTAATCATACCTTTGGCACCACCAGGAGATACTTCCTCTGCTGGTTGATGGACAATTCTAACTCTTCCCGGAAGTTCTTGTTTTATTTTTACTAGTTCTCTAGCAAGTACCATCAAATATGCAGTATGTGCATCGTGTCCACAGGCATGCATTACTCCTGGATTGACCGATTTAAAACTTAAATCATTATCTTCAAAAATAGCAAGAGCATCAAAGTCTGCTCTCAACGCAAGAGTTTTTCCGGATTTTCCACCTTCAATATCAACGATGATTCCAAATCCCTTTCCGATAAGTTTTGGTTCACAGTCAAGTTCTTTATAAAAGCCCATAATATACTTAAATGTTTCTTTTTCTTGAAAAGAAATTTCTGGGTATTGATGAAGATGACGCCTAATTTGAATCATTTCATTCTCATATTGTGTTAAGCTAGTCAACAAATTATTAAGTAGTTTCATATGATACCTCTAAACTTTCTACCCGAATTGCTAGTTAATTTCATTGGAAAATAAATAAGTCGTGCTATCCTAATCTTAAACCACTAAGCATTAGAAAGCGCACGACTTATATGACTTATAATAGCACACTTCCAAAAGTTTTTGTTTATTTACTGACAACCATTGAGACGCTTTATCAAACGAGTGTTTCCCTTGAGGTTCAAAACCGAAAGAACGTCCATCTCGCAACATCAGATTGCTTAGTTATCGCTTGTTACCTCTGGGGCGTACTGCATTTTAGTGAAACGCTTAAAGCTAAGCACCAATTTGCTCAAAGTTTATTTCCTAATTTCCTAGAATATTCTCGCTTTGTCCGCCGTTGTAATGCCCTCTTACCGAGTATCCAAGTCATTCGCCAAGCACTCGTCTTTAAAGAGGTTGAAGGAATGAGTGTATCCATTATTGACAGCTTCCCCATTCCTTTGTGTCAGCCTATTCGTAATTTCAGAAGCAAAGTTCTTGGAGATTATGCCAATGTTGGCTACAATTCTACAAAGGGACAGTACTTCTATGGATGTAAATGTCATGCTTTAGTCAGTGAATCAGGCTATGTCATAGACTACACAATTACTCCTGCTTCAATGGCTGATAGTTCAATGACCGAGGAAGTGTTGAGTCAATTTGGGACACCAACAGTCCTTGGAGATATGGGATATCTAGGTCAGTCACTGCATGAAAGGCTGGAATTAGAAGGAATTGATCTAATTACACCTGTCAGGAAGAACATGAAGCAAAAGAAAATCCTTTTCCCTAATTTTTCAAAACATAGAAAAGTGATTGAGCGAGTTTTCTCTTTTTTGACAAATCTAGGAGCTGAGCGTTGTAAAAGTCGTTCGCCTCAAGGTTTTCAATTGAAATTAGAGATGATACTTTTAGCGTATTCTTTACTGTTAAAATCAGCTAAATCACTGGAACCAGAGACTTTAAGATATTCTATCGGGTATCAAGTCATGGCTAAATAATCAACTAGCAATTCGGGTAGGTCAATGTTCTTTTATATTTGAGCGTCCATAAAATGGTCATTTTCTGAACACTCTTCTTTTCCTATTAAATTTCTCAAAATCATTTACATTCCTTGTTCATTAACCCGTAATTTATTCTATGTTCATTTATATATATATTTTTAAGTTATGATACAATAAATTAAAATGAAGGAGAAAAAAATGAATATCGGATATGCACGAGTTTCAACTGGACTTCAAAATTTGGATTTACAAAAAGATAGTCTAAAAAAATATAACTGTGAAAAAATATTTACTGATCATATGTCAGGAAGTAAAAAAGATAGACCTGGATTAAAATCCGCGATCGAATTTTCTCGTCCTGGAGACACGATCGTTGTTTGGCGGTTAGATCGATTAGGAAGAAATATGGAGGACTTAATTAGCATAGTTAATTCACTTAATGATAAAGGAGTAAGCTTCCATAGCTTGCAAGAAAATATTACAATGGATAAATCAAGTTCGACTGGACAATTGATGTTTCATTTGTTTGCGGCTTTTGCGGAATTTGAGCGAAATCTTATTTTGGAGCGTTCTGCCGCTGGTAGAGAAGCCGCACGTGCAAGAGGAAGGCTTGGAGGAAGACCTGAGAAATTTTCGGAGCAAGACGTAAAGCTTCTTAAAACCTTGGTAGAAAGTGGTACGCCGATTAAGTCGATTGCGGATTCTTGGGGAGTTTCAAGAACCACAATTTATAGATATATTAATAAGTTTTAGAATAAAATCTAATCAGCTCATAACTTAATCGTTGTGAGCTGGTCTTTTATTTTAT
>NZ_JBEOYE010000221.1:0-3175 GCF_040296945.1 Streptomyces sp. NPDC001941
GGGTGGCTGGTCGTTGCTTGAGAACTGCACAGTGGACGCGAGCATCTGTGGCCAAGTTTTTAAGGGCGCACGGTGGATGCCTTGGCACCAGGAACCGATGAAGGACGTGGGAGGCCACGATAGTCCCCGGGGAGCCGTCAACCAGGCTTTGATCCGGGGGTTTCCGAATGGGGAAACCCGGCAGTCGTCATGGGCTGTCACCCGCTGCTGAACACATAGGCAGTGTGGAGGGAACGAGGGGAAGTGAAACATCTCAGTACCCTCAGGAAGAGAAAACAACCGTGATTCCGGGAGTAGTGGCGAGCGAAACCGGATGAGGCCAAACCGTATGCGTGTGAGACCCGGCAGGGGTTGCGCATGCGGGGTTGTGGGATCTCTCTTTCACAGTCTGCCGGCTGTGAGGCGAGTCAGAAACCGTTGATGTAGGCGAAGGACATGCGAAAGGTCCGGCGTAGAGGGTAAGACCCCCGTAGCTGAAACATTGACGGCTTGCTTGAGAGACACCCAAGTAGCACGGGGCCCGAGAAATCCCGTGTGAATCTGGCGGGACCACCCGCTAAGCCTAAATATTCCCTGGTGACCGATAGCGGATAGTACCGTGAGGGAATGGTGAAAAGTACCGCGGGAGCGGAGTGAAATAGTACCTGAAACCGTGTGCCTACAAGCCGTGGGAGCGTCGCGCATCAAGCTTGCTTGGTGCGTCGTGACTGCGTGCCTTTTGAAGAATGAGCCTGCGAGTTAGCGGTGTGTAGCGAGGTTAACCCGTGTGGGGAAGCCGTAGCGAAAGCGAGTCCGAATAGGGCGATTGAGTTGCACGCTCTAGACCCGAAGCGGAGTGATCTAGCCATGGGCAGGTTGAAGCGGAGGTAAGACTTCGTGGAGGACCGAACCCACCAGGGTTGAAAACCTGGGGGATGACCTGTGGTTAGGGGTGAAAGGCCAATCAAACTCCGTGATAGCTGGTTCTCCCCGAAATGCATTTAGGTGCAGCGTCGTGTGTTTCTTGCCGGAGGTAGAGCACTGGATAGGCGATGGGCCCTACCGGGTTACTGACCTTAGCCAAACTCCGAATGCCGGTAAGTGAGAGCACGGCAGTGAGACTGTGGGGGATAAGCTCCATGGTCGAGAGGGAAACAGCCCAGAGCATCGACTAAGGCCCCTAAGCGTACGCTAAGTGGGAAAGGATGTGGAGTCGCAGAGACAACCAGGAGGTTGGCTTAGAAGCAGCCACCCTTGAAAGAGTGCGTAATAGCTCACTGGTCAAGTGATTCCGCGCCGACAATGTAGCGGGGCTCAAGCGTACCGCCGAAGTCGTGTCATTGCAGTACATACCCCCAACGGGGACTGTGATGGGTAGGGGAGCGTCGTGTGCCGGGTGAAGCAGCCGCGGAAGCGAGTTGTGGACGGTTCACGAGTGAGAATGCAGGCATGAGTAGCGATACACACGTGAGAAACGTGTGCGCCGATTGACTAAGGGTTCCTGGGTCAAGCTGATCTGCCCAGGGTAAGTCGGGACCTAAGGCGAGGCCGACAGGCGTAGTCGATGGACAACCGGTTGATATTCCGGTACCCGCTTTGAAACGCCCAATATCGAGCCCATTAATGCTAAGGCCGTGAAGCCGCCCTGATCTCTTCGGAGTTGAGGGGAGTGGTGGAGCCGCTGATCCAAGGTGGTAGTAGGTAAGCGATGGGGTGACGCAGGAAGGTAGTCCAGCCCGGGCGGTGGTTGTCCCGGGGTAAGGGTGTAGGCCGTGTGGTAGGCAAATCCGTCACACGTTAAGGCTGAGACCTGATGCCGAGCCGATTGTGGTGAAGTGGATGATCCTATGCTGTCGAGAAAAGCCTCTAGCGAGTTTCATGGCGGCCCGTACCCTAAACCGACTCAGGTGGTCAGGTAGAGAATACCGAGGCGTTCGGGTGAACTATGGTTAAGGAACTCGGCAAAATGCCCCCGTAACTTCGGGAGAAGGGGGGCCACGTCTGGTGATCACTCTTGCAGTGTGAGCTGGGTGTGGCCGCAGAGACCAGCGAGAAGCGACTGTTTACTAAAAACACAGGTCCGTGCGAAGCCGTAAGGCGATGTATACGGACTGACGCCTGCCCGGTGCTGGAACGTTAAGGGGACCGGTTAGCGACTCTTCGGGGTTGCGAAGCTGAGAACTTAAGCGCCAGTAAACGGCGGTGGTAACTATAACCATCCTAAGGTAGCGAAATTCCTTGTCGGGTAAGTTCCGACCTGCACGAATGGCGTAACGACTTCTCGACTGTCTCAACCATAGGCCCGGTGAAATTGCACTACGAGTAAAGATGCTCGTTTCGCGCAGCAGGACGGAAAGACCCCGGGACCTTTACTACAGTTTGATATTGGTGTTCGGTTCGGCTTGTGTAGGATAGGTGGGAGACTTTGAAGCGGCCACGCCAGTGGTTGTGGAGTCGACGTTGAAATACCACTCTGGTCGTGCTGGATGTCTAACCTGGGTCCGTGATCCGGATCAGGGACAGTGTCTGATGGGTAGTTTAACTGGGGCGGTTGCCTCCTAAAGAGTAACGGAGGCGCCCAAAGGTTCCCTCAGCCTGGTTGGCAATCAGGTGTTGAGTGTAAGTGCACAAGGGAGCTTGACTGTGAGACCGACGGGTCGAGCAGGGACGAAAGTCGGGACTAGTGATCCGGCGGTGGCTTGTGGAAGCGCCGTCGCTCAACGGATAAAAGGTACCCCGGGGATAACAGGCTGATCTTCCCCAAGAGTCCATATCGACGGGATGGTTTGGCACCTCGATGTCGGCTCGTCGCATCCTGGGGCTGGAGTCGGTCCCAAGGGTTGGGCTGTTCGCCCATTAAAGCGGTACGCGAGCTGGGTTTAGAACGTCGTGAGACAGTTCGGTCCCTATCCGCTGTGCGCGTAGGAATATTGAGAAGGGCTGTCCCTAGTACGAGAGGACCGGGACGGACGAACCTCTGGTGTGCCAGTTGTCCTGCCAAGGGCATGGCTGGTTGGCTACGTTCGGGAGGGATAACCGCTGAAAGCATCTAAGCGGGAAGCCTGCTTCGAGATGAGTATTCCCACCTCCTTGAGAGGGTAAGGCTCCCAGTAGACGACTGGGTTGATAGGCCAGATGTGGAAGCCCTGTAAGGGGTGGAGCTGACTGGTACTAATAGGCCGAGGGCTTGTCCTCA
>NZ_JBEOYE010000222.1:0-3169 GCF_040296945.1 Streptomyces sp. NPDC001941
GCAGAGCTCAAACGGCTCCGGTGAGAGCAGTGCTCACCTGCTGGCGGCTACGGACCGTAGTCTCCCTCACGGCCCGACGAGTCCCATTAGGTGAGAGGTCGGCGGGCTGGGCCAGTAGGGTGACGGCGTGGCAGCAAGACCGTTGAAAGAAATCGTCGAAGCCGGGTGGGCCGAGGCCCTGGAGCCGGTGGCCGAACGCATCACCGCGATGGGGGACTTCCTCCGCGCCGAGATCGCGGCGGGACGTACGTACCTCCCCTCCGGGCAGAACGTGCTGCGGGCCTTCCAGCAGCCGTTCCACGAGGTGCGGGTCCTCATCGTGGGGCAGGACCCCTACCCCACGCCGGGGCACGCGGTGGGCCTGAGCTTCTCCGTGGCGCCGGAGGTGCGTCCCGTCCCCGGGAGCCTGGAGAACATCTTCCGCGAGCTCGACACCGACCTGGGGCTCCCCCGCCCCTCCAACGGTGACCTGACCCCGTGGACCCGGCAGGGCGTCCTGCTGCTCAACAGGGCGCTCACCACCGCACCGCGCAAGCCGGCCGCCCACCGGGGCAAGGGCTGGGAAGAGGTGACCGAGCAGGCGATCCGGGCGCTGGCGGCCCGGGGCACCCCGCTGGTCTCGGTGCTGTGGGGCCGCGACGCGCGCAACCTGCGCCCGCTGCTCGGCGACCTGCCCGCGATCGAGTCGGCGCACCCGTCGCCGATGTCGGCGGACCGGGGCTTCTTCGGCTCGCGGCCGTTCAGCCGTACCAACGAACTGCTCGAACGACAGGGGGCCCAGCCGGTCGACTGGCGCCTGCCGTGACCGGGACGGGCAGGGCGGACGGGACGGAGGGTCCGGACGGGGTCGCCGAGTGTGACCGGGGTCCGGGCTGGGTGATCGGGGTCGACTCCGGCGGGTCCGGGCTGCGCGTGGGCCTCGCGGACGCGGCCACCGGTGAGACCGCCGGGACGGTGGTGTCGCGGGAGCCGGTGCGTACCGGCCCGGACGGCATCGACGCCGCCCATCTGCTGGCCCAGCTCGTGCCCGCCGCCCGGGAGTTGCTGGCGCGGGCGAGTGGCGGTGCGGCGGAGGGTGGCTCGCCCGAGGGCGCTGAGCCCGGTGCCGCGCCTGGCACCGGGGCCCGTGGAGGTGCCTCGGTCCGTGGAGGTGCCTCGGCCTGTGGAGGTGCCTCGGCCCGTGGAGGTGCCTCGGCCTGTGGAGGTGCTTCGGCCCGTGGAGGTGCCTCGGTCCATGGAGGTGCCTCGGCCTGTGGAGGTGCCTCGGTCCGTGGAGGCGTGCGGGCCGTGGTGGTCGGGGCTGCCGGGATGGCGACGCTCGGGGACGGGCTGCGGGCTGAGCTGCCCGGGGCCCTGGCGCGGGAGTTCGGGGTGCGGCGGCTCGCGCTGGCCGCCGACGCCGTCACGGCGTACGCGGGCGCCTTGGGCCAGCGGCCCGGCGCGGTGGTCGCGGCCGGGACCGGCATGATCGCGCTCGGCACCGATCTGTCCGGCTGGCGCCGGGCCGACGGGTGGGGCCATCTGCTCGGGGACAGCGGGGGCGGTGCCTGGATCGGGCGGGCCGGTCTCGACGCGGCGATGCGGGCGCACGACGGGCGGCGCGGTGGTTCGGCGGCGCTCCTGGGGCGGGTGGAGGAGGTGTTCGGGCCCGCGGCCGGGGTGCCGGGGCTGCTCTATCCCCGTACCGACCGGCCCGCGGTGCTGGCGTCGTTCGCGCCCGAGGTGGCGCGGTGCGCGGTGGACGGCGACCCGGTGGCGGCCGGGATCCTGGAGCGGGCCGCCGCGCACATCGCGGAGGCCGCCGCGGCGGTGTGCCCGCGCGGGGAGGACCGCCGGGTCGCGCTGACCGGGGGGTTGTTCGGGATGGGCGAGCCCCTGCTCGTACCGCTGGCGGCCGAGCTGGCGCGGCAACTGCCGTGGGCGCGCACGGTGGCGGCGGCCGGGGATCCGCTCGCCGGGGCGCTCGCGGTCGCCGGGGCGCTGGCGCGCGGGGAGTCGCGGCTGCCGGTGGACGGGCGGCTGCTGGACGTGCGCGAGCTGACGGCGCGTGGGGCCGGGGCGGCGACCGGGTGACGGAACAGGGTAGTTGACCCGTTCACGACCCAACGGGTAAATGCGGACAGATGCCTCGTGAGTGCACCTCACCGAGGAGCCGTCCCGGCAAAACCAGTAGCATGCGGCGCCATGAGCTCCCCCACTGGGCCCGCTTCCGGCCTGCCTGTACGAATGCCTCGACCCCGCCAGTCCGGGCGGCACCGTCGACCCGAACCCGTGGCGGCGCCCGAGGGCGCTCCCGCGCTCGTCCTCGCGGTTCCCGGCACCCCTTCCGACGCCATACGCAGCTTGGCCGAGGAAGTCGTCTCCATCGCGCGTTCCGAACTGCCCGGCCTCGACGCCGCCATCGGTTACCTCGACGCCGCCCCCGACGACGCCGAGTACCCCACGCTCCAGGCCGTCCTCGCCTACAGCGCCGCCGTCCGCACCGAGCGCTACGAGCTGGCCCTGGCCGCCGGCCGCGAGGCCAGCGCCCCGCAGGGCCCGGACGCCGTCGTCGTCCCGCTGCTCGTGGGCCCCGAGAGCACGCTGTCGCTGCGGATAGACAAGGCGGTCGCCGAGAGCGGCGCCACCGCCAAGGTCGCCGACGTGCTCGGCCCGCACCCGCTGCTCGCCGAGGCGCTGCACGTGCGCCTGTCGGAGGCCGGTCTCGCGCGCGCCGACCGCGCCCGGCTGTTCACGGTGGCCACCGCCGCCGACGGCATCATCCTGGCCACGGTGGGCGGCGAGGAGGCCGTGCAGGCGGCCGGGATCACCGGCATGCTGCTGGCCGCGCGCCTCGCGGTGCCGGTGATGGCGGCCGCCCTGGACCAGGAGGGCGCGATCGCGGCGATGGCCGCTCAGCTGCGCGGCTCCGGCTCCCAGCAGCTGGCGCTCGCCCCGTACCTGGTCGGCCCCGAGCTGGCCGAGGGCCGCCTCGCCGAGGCCACCCGGGAGGCGGGCTGCGCGTCGGCCGATCCGCTGGGCGCCTACCCGGCCATCGGGAAGCTGGTGCTCACCCAGTACACGGCGGCGCTCGGCATCGCCGCGCCGCAGGGCACTCCGGCCCACTGACGCCCCTGGGGCGGTGGGACGACCGTACGGGGTGGGGCCCGCGCCGATCAGTCGGCGCGGG
>NZ_JBEOYE010000223.1:0-3145 GCF_040296945.1 Streptomyces sp. NPDC001941
GTGGCCGTCGACGATCCAGTCGTCGCCGTCGCGCTCCAGGCGGGTGGTGACGCCGGAGGCGTCGGGGCCGGCCCCCCCCTGCGACCCCCCCCGCCCGCCCCCCAACCGACCCCCGGGCCCCCCGGCCCGGGGCCCCGCGGCCTTTGTCCGGGTGCTCCGCGTCAACCCGTGCGCCCCACCAGGGTGTTGAGCGCCTTCGCCGCCGCCGCGCCGATCAGCGCGTGGCCCTCGTCGTCCGGGTGCAGCCCGTCCGCCAGGTGCTCGGCGCGCAGCAGGTCGCGGCCCGGCAGCACGGCGAGCCGGCTGTCGCCCGCCGCCACCAGGTCCCGGCCCGCCTCCTCCATCGCGGTGCGCAACTCGCCCAGCGTGGCGCCCAGTTCATTGGGCTCCGACTCCGCCCCGGGGCGCAGCACCGGGGAGAGCAGGAGCAGCGGGGCGTCCGGGTGGCCCCGGCGGACCAGGGCGACGAACGCCCGGGTGGTCTCGTACAGCAGCCCGGGCGTGTGCGGGACCCGGGACCAGCAGTTGGTGCCGAAGGCGAGGGTGAGCAGGTCGCCGGGGAGCGTCGCGAGCTGCTGGGCGACGGGCAGTTCGCCGCGCCCGCAGCCCGCGTAGCCCAGGTTCACCGTGTCCACGCCCAGGGCGCGCCCGGCGACGGCGGGCCAGGCGTGCGCGGGGCGGGTGGACCACCAGCCCTCGGTGATGGAGTCGCCGTGCACCAGCCAGCGCGGGCGGCGCGGGGCGGGTGCCACGGTGCCGCCGACGGCGCGCAGGCCGAGCACCACGGGGGACCGGGCCTCGGGCGGGTGGACGGTGAACGGGCCGTGTGACGGCGGGAGTCCGATCCGTACGACCTGCTCGCCCGCCGGGTCCGCGAGCACCTCGCGCACGCACCGGTCGCCCTCCCACAGCGCGAAGCAGTCCGGCAGCTCCCGCTCCCCGTCGCGCGGCCCGGGCGTCGCGGCCCGGTAGCGCACCTCCACGGCGCGGGCCCCCGAGGAGACGAACTCCAGCCGTACGCCGATGGGCAGCGCAGCCCGCTCCGCGGTGTCCCAGGGCAGCCGCTCCAGGTCCCCGGGGTCCGCCCGCACCGCCCGCTCGCCGTCCCGCCAGGCGGTGCCGCGCAGGAAGGGGGCCGGGTCCAGCCAGGTCATGCGGGCCTCCGATCGTCGGGTGCGCCGCCGCGGTGGCGGCGGTGCAGGGTCGGTCGCCGGGCGCGAGGAGTCAAGGGGCGGGCGCCCGGCACCCCGGGGCGCGTACCCCGTACCGCGCGTGCCCCCGTACCGGCGGTACGCACCTTCCCGGACCGGACGGTCGTTCGGACCCCAAATGGTCGATTCGTGCACCGGGGCGCAATGTTTCCCCGTCCCGGGCCGAAGTGCGCAATGATCATCCGGGGATGCGCAACAACGATGCATTACGAGCGCGAAGATCCACCCCATAGGCTCAGGCCCCGTACCAGGAGTGGCGGCGACCGCCGGCTCGGCGGTCGAACCACCCCACGCGGGCCCGCACGGCTGCCCGCGCACCGCCCCGGCCGCACTCGCGCCCCTCTCGCGCCATCCGCAGCGACAAGGAGCCCCCGCAGTGCTGGACCACGGCGACGCACCATCCGCCACCGAGCCGCCGGCGCGCCGCGCCACCGGGGCGGCCGCGCTCATGCGCCGCAAGCCCGTAGAGACCCTGGTCGCCGAGGGCGGCCAGGGCGAGGGCGGCTCCCTGCGCCGCTCGCTGTCCATGTGGCAGCTGACGATGATCAGCATCGGCGCCACCCTGGGCACCGGCATCTTCGTCGTCCTCGGCGAGGCCGTGCCCAAGGCCGGGCCCGCCGTCACGGTCTCCTTCGTGATCGCCGGCCTGACCGCCCTGTTCTCCGCGCTCTCCTACGCCGAACTGGCCGGCAGCATCCCGGTCGCCGGCTCCTCGTACTCGTACGCGTACGCAACGATGGGCGAACTCATCGCCTGGGTCTGCGGCTGGTGCCTGGTCCTGGAGTACGGCGTCTCGGTCGCCGCCGTGGCCGTCGGCTGGGGCGAGTACCTCAATGAACTCCTCGACGGGACCATCGGCGTCACCATCCCGGACGCGCTCTCCGCGCCCCCCGGCGACGGCGGCTACTTCAACCTCCCCGCGCTGATCGTCGTCATCCTCGCGATGGTCTTCCTGCTCGGCGGCGCCCGCGAGTCCGCCCGCGCCAACACCGTCATGGTGATCGTCAAGATCGCGTCGCTGCTGCTCTTCTGCACCGTCGGCTTCATCGGCTTCAAGTCCGGCAACTACGCCGACTTCATGCCGCTGGGCACCGCGGGCGTCAGCGGCGCCGCCGCCACCCTGTTCTTCTCGTACATCGGCTTCGACGCCGCCTCGACGGCCGGTGAGGAGGCGAAGAACCCGCAGCGCGACCTGCCCCGCGCGATCATGCTGTCCCTGGTCATCGTCACCGTGCTGTACGTGCTCGTCGCGGCCGTCGCCGTGGGCGCCCGCCCCTGGCGGCAGTTCACCGACACCGAGGCCAGCCTCGCCGCGATCATGAAGGACGTCACCGGCCAGTCCTTCTGGGGCACGCTGCTCGCCGCCTGCGCCGTCATCGCCATCGCCAGCGTCGTGCTGACCGTGCTCTACGGCCAGACCCGCGTGCTCTTCGCGATGTCCCGCGACGGCCTGGTGCCCAAGGTCTTCTCCAAGGTCCACCCGCGCACCGGCACGCCCCGCGTGAACACCGTCATCGTGTCGCTCTTCTGCGGCGTCCTCGCCGCCGCCATCCCGCTCGGCCAGCTCGCCGACGCCACCAGCATCGGCACGCTCTTCGCCTTCGCCCTGGTCAACGTCGCCGTCGTGGTGCTGCGCTACAAGCGCCCCGACATGCCGCGCACCTTCAAGGTCGCCTTCGGCCCGGTCCTGCCGGTCATCGGCTTCCTCTTCTGCGGCTACATGATGTTCAGCCTGGAGGCGGTCACCTGGATCGTCTTCGGCATCTGGCTCGCCGTCGGCCTGGTGATCTACTTCGGCTACAGCCGCACCCGCTCCAAGCTCCACGCCTGAGCCCGGACGCCGGGGGGCGGCGGGCCGCGCCCGCCCCGCCGGCCCCCCCCCCACCCCGGGGCGGGCGCCGCCCACAACACCGAGCCGGGGCCGGCGACGCCCC
>NZ_JBEOYE010000224.1:0-2983 GCF_040296945.1 Streptomyces sp. NPDC001941
ACGTTGGTGTCACGGTCCGCGCGGCTGAAGCCCAGGCCCGCGGAGAGGAACTCACGGATCTCATCCCCGTCCAGCACCTCCACCCGCCGCCCCTCACCGCGAAGCCGCTCGGCCAGCGCGTACGCGATGGTCGTCTTGCCCGCGCTGGGCAGGCCGGTCAGCCAGACGGTGGCTCCGGTCTCCACTCAGACCGCCGGGAGCGCCGTGGCCAGCGAGTTCGCCGCCTGGAGTCCGAGGTTGAGGCCCGCCGCGGCCGGGTCGTCGGACCAGGGCTGGATCCGCGCGGTGTCGGCGAAGCGCCGCAGTGCGGCCGCGGGCGTGCTGCGTGGTGCCAGTCGGCCCGCCCGCCAGGCCTCGCGGAAGGCGATGCCCGCGCCCTTGCTGTTGCGGTGCGCGATGCGCAGGGCCGGTACGAAGAAGACCTGGCCGCCGCTGTCGGCGAGCCGTTCCACGAGGCCGTTGTCGCTGGCGGTGACCACGTCGGGGAATCCGTCGGCGGCCAGGAACCGGTCGGTCCAGACGGCGGAGTTGCCGCCCGCGAAGAAGGTGACCGGGCTGTACTCGGGGTGCTTGTCGTAGCGGACCTCGTAGCGGTACTGGCGGGCGCGGGCGACGATGCTGCTGTCGAAGGGCAGGACCCGCCCGGTGACGGCGGCGCGGTCGGGGGTGAGCGCGCTGTCGAGGACGTGGAACCAGTCCGGGAGGGGGCGCGCGTCGTCGTCGAGGAAGGCGAGGACGTCACCGGTGGCCTCGCGCGCGGCCAGGTTGCGGCTCGCTGCGGCGCCCAGGCAGCGCGCGTTGCGCAGGATCCGGACCGGGAAGGGGCGGTCGGCGTCGTCGACGGTCAGTGGGGCGTCGGAGGCGTCGTCGACGAGGACGACCTCGTGGACGGTGCCGTTGTCGTGGGCCACGATGCTGGTCAGCAGGTGGCGGATGTCGGTGGGGCGGTTGCGGGTGGCGACCACCACGGAGACCCGCCGGGGTCGGCCGGGTCCGGACGCGGGGTCCGGTGCGGGCTCAGGGGCGGGAACCGACGCCGCGTCGGATGGCGGCTCGGACGCGGGGTCGGCGGGCTGCTGTGTCGTACTACTCACTGCCGTTCTCCTTGCGGGGGTGCGTCGGCGGTTCAGGAGCCGGTCGCGGGGGCGGGCGTGGCGGGGGCGAACGGGTCGAGGACCTCGTCCACCGCTCCCAGGAGTTCGCCGAGGGTGGAGGTGTCCCGCGCGCCGGCGGGTTCGGTGGTGATCGTGACGCGGGCGGCGGCCTCGGCGGCCAGGCGGGCGGCGGTCGGCGTGTCCTCGGCGCGGGTCACGACGTAGCCGCAGCGGTCCTCGGACCAGCGCAGCGGGTGCACGGTGTCGCCCGCCTCGACCTGGACGTCCACGTCGACGACGCCGGGCGCCGATGCGGCGTCCGCCGCGCCGGTGACGGTGGTGACGGTGCCGGGCTCGGCGACCAGGAAGCGGATGGCGGCGGCGCCGTCGGTCGTGGGCGCGGGCAGCGGGTCGGGGTCCTCGGCCAGGCGGTACGTGGCCTCTTCGAGGTCGACGCCGTGGACGAGGCGCACGAGTTCGTTGATGCGGTCGCCGCCGCGCCTGCTGTGGGACTCGACGACGCGCGGGCCCTCGGCGGTCAGGATCAGCTCGGTGTGCGCGGGCCCGTCCACGAGGCCGACGGCGTCCAGGAGCCGCAGGACCGTCGCGTGCACCGCATCGCGGTCGTGGTCGTCGAGCGGCGCGGGGACGACGTGGCCGAGTTCGACGGTTCCGCCGCCGGTCTCCTTGCCGGTGACGGCCACGACGGTGTGCCGGCCGCCGGACGAGAAGGTCTCCACGCTCAACTCGTCGCCGACCAGCCGCTGTTCGACGAGGAACGCGTCCAGGCCGAACTGCTCGCGCCAGGACCAGGCCTCGTCGGTCTCGTCGGGTGAGGCGATGACGCGGACGCCGAGGCTGCCGGAGCCCATCGTGGGCTTGAGGACGGCGGCGCCGTGGGTCTTCACGAAGTCCCGCAGTTCTTCGTGGGTCGGGCCGGTGAGGGTGGCGACCGGGCCGATGCCGTGTTCGTTCAGCAGGGCGCGCAGCGCGGACTTGTCGTGCAGCAGGCGGGTGGTGCGGGCGCTGTTCCCCGGCAGGCCGAGGACGTCGTTGAGGTGTCCCGCCACCGTCTGGGCGGCTTCGGTCTGGGTGAACACCCGGGCGAAGGGCCGCTGTTCGTGCAGGGCGCGGGCGAGCGCGGTCACGGTGGGGACGTCCTGGTAGTCCACCAGGAGGACCTGGGCGCAGTGCTCGACGACGGAGGCGTCGAACGCGGACGGCTTCTGGACGTGGACGACCTCGTAGCCGAGGGCCGCGGCCTTGCGGATGATGCCGGCCTTGCCGCCGAGGACGAGGACGCGTGTGCTGGTCATGGGGTCACCTCTGGTTGGTGGCGAGGGCGGGTGCGGGTGCCGACTGGGCCAGGAGCGCGTTCCAGACCTCGGCGGTGTCCGCGGGGAGTTCGTCGCCGGGGGCCGCGGCGGGCCGTCGGGGGCTGAGGCCCGACAGGTAGCGGCGCAGGTCGAGGCCGGTGAACTCCTCCAGGCGGGCGGTCTCCTCGCCGCGGCACAGGGCCTGGTACTCGACGACCAGGCGGCGCTCGGCCGGGACGGCGGGCGCGAAGTCGGTCCAGTGCCGGTTCCAGGCCGTCCACTTGGCGAGGGCGGCCTCCTCGGTGCGGGGCAGCCACGGCCGGTCGCCGGTCCAGCGCAGCATGGAGCGGGCGGCTTCCAGGGGGTGGCGTACGAGCATCACGTACCGGGCGTCGGGCAGCGCGGCGTCCAGCCAGGGCAGGTGCAGGAGGTACTCGTTGTACTTGTCGCCCCAGTGGGGCAGGCCCGCGTTGCTCTCGGTGAGGACGCGGCGGGCGAGGGCGGCCGGGTCGTCGCCGGCCTTCGCCTCGGCGACGTCGTGCGCGGCGGCGCGCAGGGCGGTCTCGACGCGGG
>NZ_JBEOYE010000225.1:0-2904 GCF_040296945.1 Streptomyces sp. NPDC001941
AAAAACCACAAGAAACTGAACTAAAAAACGATAAACTTTCAAACAAAAAAATCAAAGGAGAAAATGAATTATGATTAACTATCAAGGCGAAGATTTTACAGAAACTGAATTTTATGGACGTGAAATTTTAGAAGCCATTCAACTGACAAATAAATTCCCTATATCTAAAAAAAAGCTAACAAGTAGTTTAGAAAAAATGATACATGAACAATTCGATTTAATTGATAAAGAAGAATTAAATCATTACATTCACGCAAAAAAATATGTTCAAACTTTGACCGAAGATGAAGTTAAAAATTTGTGTTTTGAAGTCAAAGATTTATACGAAGATGTCTTAAAAGAATTTGAAATTAAGCTCTAATTTTTTTCAAAAAGGGGGATTGGGGGACACCACCAAAAATAAAAAGATTCGTCTGAAACGAACAAAAATAAAATTGGAAATTTTAGATTTTGTGAGTGAAAGATGAATACTTTTTACTGTACTTGGGTACCCAAGTGCGAAGTTCACTAAAGACACTAACCCCCTATTTTGAGCTTTTAGAGTTGACAGATATTTGTGAGGTTGACAAGATGAAAATAATTGAAAATCGTGAGAGAAGTATACAGAAAAAATTTCGTGTAAATGAAAAAGAGAACGAAAGAATTAAATTGATGATGAGAAAAACTGGTATCACTAATTTTTCTATTTTTGCTAGACGAGCCTGTTGCAATAAAGAGATTTTTTCTATTGATTTTTCAGAATATAAAAATATTATTTCTGAAATTTCTGCGACAAAATCTGAACTAAAACGTATCGGAAATAATATCAATCAAATTGCTAAACATTTAAACGAAAATAAAAATAATCAGACAAAAGAATTGATGTCTGATTATCAAAAGCAATTAGAAAACTTGGAAAATAAAATTCAAAAAGTTGTTCATTTTATTTCGGAGAGGGAGTAAAAATGACAGTGAGTTATATGCCAAAACAATCGAACGGAACAGTTCATTCTTCAAAAGATTTAAAACAACTCATTGATTATGTGATGAACTCCGAAAAAACAAATGACTTTGAATATGTTTCCGGTCAAAATATTTTAGATATTCATTCAACCTGTGATGAAATGTTAGCGACACGAACAATGGCTATCGCTTTAAAAAACAAGCCACGAAAAAATGAAATTTACGGTTATCATTTTGTCCAATCTTTTTCGCCTGATGATCATTTAACCCCTGAACAAGTTCATGAAATTGGTTTAAAAACCATGAAAGAATATCTCGGAAGTTCTGCGGAATTTATCATCGCCACTCATACCGATAAGCCACACCTCCATAATCATATTGTGCTTAATGCAACTGACCCTTTAACTTTAAATAAATTTCAACAAAACAAAAATGATTTAGAACGATTGAAAGAAATTTCTGATAGAATTTCTAAAGAATATGGTTGTAAAATTATTGTCCGTCCTGAACAAAAATTAGGAAACTCTCACAAAAATTATTTGGTCTATCTTGCTCAAAATTCTTACCGAAAAGAGATTAAAAACAAACTTGAATTTTTAATGAACCATTCTCACACTTGGGAAGATTTTAAAACAAAAGCAAGAGCCTTAAATTTAAAAGTGGACGACACAAAAAAATATACCACTTATCTTTTAGAGGGAAGCGAACAAACCAAAAAAATTAGAGATAGAAGTTTAAAAAATGATAAATTTTTAAAGGAAAATCTAAAAGAACGGATAGAAAAAAATACCATTGGTTATTCAGTAGAGGAAGTCGTGAAACTTTGGAAAGACAAAGAAAGCATTCAAGAAAAAGGACAAGAAAAAGAAATTTCAATTTTGGTAGAAGATTGGCAAATTGAGAAAGAAACTGAAAATTTTTTATACGTAACGATTGATACTGTTTTAGATAAAGAAGCGACAATAAAGATACCTGCACGTTGTGTCGATAAATTAGAAAATGGCGATTATCAAGTCTTTATCAAAAATAAAGACCGATTTTCTTATCTTGATAAGAAAAGTCCGGCAAACAATAAAATCATGTATGGAACAACTGTTGCTAAAAATCTACAACGACAAAGTGGAAATGTCCCTCTTTATTCTGACAATGCCAATATCAAACTCAAACAAGTCTTTCATGAGTTCGATTTCTTGATTAGTCAAGGACTTGGTTTTGATAGAAGTTTTGAAACCATAGGAAAGGACTTAAAAGCCACCTATCAAGAAACAGAAAAGCAATTAGATAAATTAGATACAAAGATTATAGAGTATGTCGAACAAAACAAAAGTTTAGATTATGTAGATACCACTATCAGAGATACAATAAAAAATCTAAAACTTGAACGTGATGATTTAAGAGATACTTTATATAAAGTCGATAAAAACATTCAATATTATCAAAAATCAGAACAACGTTTAGAAGCCTATCAAAAAAATCAAAGTTCAAAACACAAAGCACGTGATGATGATTTTGAAATTTAGTCCGTTGAAAATTCTGATGAGTAAACAATAAAACAAGTCGGATCTGAAATTTTTGGGCTTTAAAATTTAAGAGCGGACTTTTTTATTTGAGTTTTGAAAAAACTCTATTTTTTACAAAGTAAAAAATAATGCTCCTGTCGTTGAGCAAACCAACGAAAAAGCACTAAAGAAATTGAAAAATGAATTTTTCACTCCCTTTAATGCTTGAATCGTCCTATAAGCTCATATTTTGCCTTTTAAGCCCTTTTAAAAGCATTCTGATGGCGTTTTATTCATTGAGTTGACTCCTCTCTAACATAAAACTATAACTTTAGTTAAAGTAATCTTTATTCTTCTTGAAATGCTCTATTAAGGCTTCTCTTATAACAGCCTTTGCTCCGCCTTGAAGTTTACCTTTCTTCTTTCCTGCTATTTTAATTGCTTCTTTGAGTGCTGGTTCCAT
>NZ_JBEOYE010000226.1:0-2900 GCF_040296945.1 Streptomyces sp. NPDC001941
GGCACCTCGTCCTGGCCGCGGTGCAAGGAAGCGAGCGCGAGCCGTACGGGAACCAGGTGTGCGGGTGCGTCCGTCGCCAGTGCCGCGTCCAGGGCGCGCAGCCCCTCGGCCGCGGACAGCGGTTCGACGCCCCTGCGCCGGATCCGGGCCAGCTCGGCCGAACCGAGGCGCGCGGTCAGGCCGGTCCCGGCCTGCTCCCACAGCCCCCACGACAGGCTCCTCGCGGGCAGCCCCGCGTGGGTGCGCCAGGCGGCGAAGGCGTCGAGGAACGCGTTGCCCGCGGCGTACGTGCTCTGGCCCGCGCTGCCGAGCACCCCGGCGAGCGAGGAGAACACGACGAACTCGGACAGCGCGCGGTCGAGGGTGAGTTCGTGCAGGTGCAGCACCGCGTCCAGCTTCGGGGCGAGGACACGGCCGAGCCGCTCCGGCGTCTGGTCGGGGAGCAGCCCGTCGTCGAGGACCCCGGCCAGGTGCCACACCGCGTCCAAGTCGGCCACGGAGTCGATCAGTTCGGCGAGGGCTTCCCGGTCGGTGACGTCACAGGCCGCGACGCGCACGCTCTCGGCCCCGGCCCGGGTGAGTTCGGCGACGAGTGCGTCGGCGCCCGGGGCCCGTCGGCCCTGGCGCGAGGTGAGGACGAGACGGCGGACCCCGCGCGTGCGCACGAGGTGCCGGGCCAGTTCCCCGCCGAGTTCACCGGTGCCGCCGGTGATCAGCGCCGTACCGCTGGTGGGTTCACCGGATCCACCGGTGGCCCGCGGTGCGCCCCGCGTCGCGTAGGCCGTCCCGGTGGCGTCGTCCGGCTCGGCCTTCACCAGGCGTGCGACCCTGACCTCGCCCTCCCGCACGGCGATCTCGGGTTCGTCCGCCACGGCCACGGCCCGGGCGAGCGCGGCGGCGTCCGCGTCCCCGGTGCCGACGTCCACCAGGCGCAGCGACCGCTGCGGGTACTCGGCGCGCGCGGCCCGGACCAGCCCCCACAGGGCGGCCTGGACGAGATCGTCCGGGCCCTCCTCGGGAACGGCCACGACGGCCCGGCGGGTCACCCAGACCAGCTCGGTGGCGTCGAGGCGCGGGTCGTCCAGCAGCCTCTGCGCCTCGTGCAGCGCCGCCGCGGTGGCCCGCCGCACCGCGTCCGCCAGGTGCGCGAACTCCGGGGCGCCGTCGGTGGTGTGGTCGATGACGAGCCGGGCCGGCGCCTCCTGCCCCGCGTCGAGCCGGGCGAACAGCGCGTCCACGTCGGTGACGGTCTCCCCGCCGACCAGCGGCGCCAGTCCGCCGGGCCCGTCCAGCACCCAGGCGACCGCGGTGACCTCGCGCAGCGCCGGGGACGGCTGGAAGGCCACGCGGTAGAGGTGGTCGGGCGCCTGTCGTCGTACCTGCTGGGCGGTCGCCGTGCGCAGGACGAGCGCGTCCGCGCGGGCCACCGGCCCGCCCCGGCCGTCGGTCAGCCACACCCGGACGGTGTCGGAGGACGCCGGGTCCCGCTCGATGCGCACCCGGAGCTCGGTCGCACCGGTCGCGTACACCTCCGTACCGGCCCACTCGAAGGGCAGCGCCACCCGGTCCGCCTCCGGGTCCAGCGCGAACATCGCGTGCAGGGCCGCGTCGAGCAGGGCCGGGTGCACCGCGAAGCCGCCCGCCGCCTGCGCGGTCTCGGCCCCGGACTCGGGCAGGCGGACCAGGCCGTACGCCGTGTCGCCGCTGCGCGACAGCTCCACCAGGCCCTGGAAGGCCGGGCCGTAGTCGATGCCGCGCTCCCGCAGCCGGTCGTACAGGCCCGCCAGGTCCACGGACGTGCTGCCGGGCACCGGCCAGTCGCGCAGCTCCCGGAAGCCGTGGTCGTCGACAGGGCCGGGGCCCGGGGGTGCCAGCCGTGCGGTGGCGTGGGTCGTCCAGGGCGCGCCGGGCAGCTCCCCGGTGTCGGGGCGGGTGTGCACGGACGCCTGGCGGCAGCCGTCGCCGTCGGCACCGGAGACCGCGACCTGGACGCGCAGCCCGCCGGTCTCCGGGAGCACGAGGGGCGAGGTCAGGGTGAGGGTGTCGATCCCGGCGGTACCCGCGTGTTCGGCGGCGGTCAGGACGAGATCGAGCACCGCGGTGCCGGGCAGGACCACGGTGTCGAACACCTGGTGGTCGCGCAGCCAGCGCTGACCGGGGGCGGAGGCGTCGATCCGGCCGCTGAGGACGAGACCGTCCTCGTCGGCGAGCGGAGTGGCGAGCGTGAGCCACGGGTGGTCCAGGCCGTCGACGCCCCACGCGGCGGGGTCCGTGGTACCGGTGGGCGCCGGGTGCCAGTGCCGTCGGCGGTCGAAGGCGTACGTGGGCAGCGCGGGCACCAGGGGCGTGCGCGGCACGGCCCGCTCCCACGGCCACGCGCTGCCCCGGGCCATGCCTGCGCGGGTCCAGGAGGTGAGGAGGTCGGTGGTGTCGGCGTGGTCGCGGTGGGCGGTGGCGTGGCTGGTGCCGTCGTGTTCCTGGGCGATGGTGTCGAGGGCGAGGGCCATGACGGGGTGGGGGCTGATCTCGGTCCAGGTGTGGTGTCCGTCGGCGGCGGCGGCCTGGGCGGCTAGGTCGAAGCGGACGGTGTGGCGGAGGTTGTTGCACCAGTAGTCGGCGTCGAGTTCGGTGCCGTCGACGGCGCGGCCGTGGACCGTGGAGTAGAGGGTGGTGTGCCCTGTGCTGGGCGTCAGGTCGGTGAGTTGTTGGTGGATGGTGGGCAGGAGGGGGTCCATGTCGGTGCTGTGGGAGGCGTAGTCGACGTGGATGCGGCGGGCGTAGACGCCTTCGGTGTCGAGTTGGGCCAGGAGGGTGTTGAGGGTGTGGTTGTCGCCGGAGATGACGGTGGAGGTGGGGGTGTTGATGGCGGCGATGGAGAGGGTGGTTGCGGTGAGGCGTTG
>NZ_JBEOYE010000227.1:0-2687 GCF_040296945.1 Streptomyces sp. NPDC001941
GGACCAGCGGGGCCCGCGGGCCCGGCCGGCGCCAAGGGCGACCAGGGCGACCGAGGTCCTGCCGGGCAGGCCACCACCGGTGCCAAGGGCGACAAGGGCGACGCCGGGCCGGCCGGCGTGCCCTCGCCCACGCAGCGGGTGATGGGCAACCTCCAGCGCGTCAGCCCCGGCACGACGCTCACCTCGACGGCCACCTGCCCGGCCGGTACGACCCTGACCGGCGGCGGGGCCCAGCAGGACGACGACGTCACCACGTCCTACGTGACCCGTTCCTTCCCCAGCAACGCCACCACCTGGACCGCCTCGCTCCAGAACCCCAGCGCGGCGAACGGCGGTGTCGGCACCGAGAACTTCCGCGCCTACGCGCTCTGCCTGCCCACCACGTAATCCCGTCGCGGCACCGCGAACGGTGTCCGGGCGAGTGACCAGCCGCTCCGTGGCCTCGTGTCACGGGCTCGCCCGCCGGGCCGCCAGCACTCTGGCGGCCCGGCGGCCGGCGGGACGCGGGGGTGAACGCCTCGACGAACGACTCGCCCGCACAAGACTCCCCGCCCGTGGCGCACGCCGATGTCAATCACCTGGCGGAAAGACTCACGAGATGGACCCCGCCAAGACCCCCGGAAGGCTCGCTGCCGACGCGGCCAAGGCCGTCCGCGCGCTCAACCACGCCACAACAGGCGGCAACAACTACACCCGGGCCGCCGATGTCGGCGAGACCGCATCCTCCGTGCGTACCCTCACCGAGGAGCTCCGCCCGAGTCTTGCGCAGATGGCCACCGCACTCTCCCGACTCGGCGCGGACGGCCGGATCCGCATGGCCGACGACACCGACCCCGTCGCCGCAGCAGCCGACTGCGGCCACGCCCTCCACGTCGCCCGCGCCTACCTCGACCTCGTCCTGGAGCAGCTGGCGCTCGTCACCGCACTCACCAGCCACATGCGAGGCCCGCGGAACGCCGACGGACAGGGGTGACGCCCGTAGGGACCCGCGACCAGCCGTGCCGGACGCAGGCCGTCCAAGCCCGCGCAGCCCACCGCGCGAAGATCGAACGAGCCGCCAGATCGGCCGCGAAGATCCAGGATTGAGAGGCTGCCGCCAAGACCGAGCCGCCGACCGCAACGAGAGCGGGCCGCTACCGGAAGGAGGCGCGGCACCGGTCGAAGATCGCTTCATCACGGTGTCGTGCCCGCTCGCACCCCGGCGGCGAACAACTCACCGCGGCGTGAAATGGCGTCCTGTTCTGCTGCGGACGACGAGTCAGGGCGACGAGTGCTCGCGCACGCCTACCCGTTCGAGTGGAGAGGGCCCGGAGGCGGCATCCCGTCGGCGTGTTGTCGGAAGGCACAGTGCACCGGATCGCCGACCGATGGCGATCCGCTGTGACAGGGAGCGCCGTTGACGGATCATCTCAGCACACCCCGGATCTACCACTCAGCCCGTACTTGGCGCGACTACCAGGAGATGTTCCTCATCGACGCCGGAGCGCTCAAGGGCCTTCGGGTGCTGGACTGCCCGGCCGGCGGCTCGGACTTCACCGCCCGGGCGGCCGAGTGCGGTGCGGGCGCGGTGGCGGTGGACCCGCTCTACAGCCTGGAACTTGACACCATTCCCGCCGCACTGGCCCAGGACCAGGAACACCTCAACGCCCACGCGACCGCGGACACTTCTCGCGGGTACCGGCGCCTGCCGGACCGGGGCGTCTTCGACCACTGGAGCATGGCACGCGCTCGTTTCGAGGCCGGCGTCGAGCAGCAGAGTCATCAGGGGGCGGGGCCGTACGTGGCGGCTCAGCTTCCTGAGCTGCCCTTTCAAGACAAGGCCTTCGACCTCACGCTCAGCGGGTTCCTGCTGTTCGTCTACGCGGGCCTGCTCGACGAGGACTTCCACGTCCGGGCCGTTCGCGAGCTGCTGCGCGTGACGCGCGGCGAGGTGCGCATCCACCCGGTGGAGACGGACGGCGCCGAACCGACAGCCCTGCTCACGACCCTGGCGTCCGCCTTCCCTTCCACCGTCTTCGAACTGCGCGCAGCCTCGGTGAGCAACCGTGTGAAGCCGAGGAGCACCTTGATCCTGCGCCCCCGGGAAGGGTGTTGACGCCCCGAGCGGAGTTCCTTTGCTGTCCGCCGACCCGCACATCCGTTCACTCCTTCGACGGGAACACCAACCCGCCAACAGCCCCCGTCCCGCACGGGGGCAGTCGGGACAGGGCGACCTTCGGCGGGTAGTGGACGAGCAGATGTACCGGCCGGACGAACCACTTTCGGCTCGCCGACATGACGGAAAGGCCCAGAAGCACGCCTGGAACGTGCAACTGGCTGATGCCGCGCAGCGATCCCGACACACGGCTTGGCATGCGTCTGTGATCTCGTGATCGTGCGTCCTTGAGTGAGTGGACGCCACCCCGCGGCGTGAGGTCCACAGGCGGGTGCGCGCCCTTGTCTTCCTTCCGAAAAGGCAGACGGCCGGATTCCCGAAGCGTTCTCGGGAACCCGGCCATGCCGAGCAAGGGCTGTACGCGGTGTCAGCCGCCGACGTACCAGTGGAAGCCGCCACTGGAAGCCGCGACGACCATGAGGACGACGAAGATCAGCACGTCGATGATGCCCAGCACGATCGCGGCGTTGGCCATGCCCCCGCCGCCCTTGGCCGCGGCGTGGCGTCGCCCGACCGCACCGAAGACGATGGC
>NZ_JBEOYE010000228.1:0-2673 GCF_040296945.1 Streptomyces sp. NPDC001941
TGGGCGGGAGCGGCACAGAACACGGCCGGGACCGCGAGCACCACAGCCGCCAGCACGGACCCAAGACGCACACGTCTGACACTTCGCATCAACGAGATCCTTCTCGACAGGAGTGACGGGGCAAGGGGCGGTGGCACCGCAGCGGCACAGTGGGCGCTGCTCGGTGCGCGGCGGCCCGCTGGGTGGCAGCGGCTCCGGTGCCGGTGTGCGTGGCCGAGTACGGGATCACTAGCGCCAGCCGCCGACGAACGACTTGAGGATGTGAGAGCCGCCGTCCACGATGTCCGAGCCCGTGTTGACGAGGGTCCTGGCAGCCGCGGCAGCTCCGTCCGCAACCTTCTCCGAGGTCTTCGACGCGACGACCCAGGCGGAGCGCCCGCGCGCACCGAGGCTGAGGGCGACGTGAGCGACGGATTCGGCGAACTCCTTGCTCACGAAGCCGTGTTCGAGGCCGGTGAAAACGGCGCTGATCACGTTGGCGACGGTGGCCCCGGCCATCAGCGCGCCGGCGACGATGCCCAGGATCGGCGCGGAGGCGGGGAAGAGGGCGATGCCGCCGAGGGCCACGAGGGAACCGATCCCGGCCAGGTCGCCGACGAGTTCGAAGGCGTTGGCCCACCAGCCCGCGTCCGACCACCAGTTCTCCTGGCCGTTGGTGCCGTTGGGGTTCACATGGTCGTTCACCGGGGTGTCGGCGGGGTTCTGCTGTTGCTGCTTGATCCTCTCCGCCTCTTCCGCGGCCTTGCGGGCCGCCTCGACATCCTCCTGATGCTTCTTGGCCACCGCGGTGGTACGGGCTTGGGAGGCCGCCGCGGCCGCCTCGTTCGCGTTCTTGCCCGCGTCGAGGGCCGACTGGCGGGCGGAGGCGGCGGAAACGCGGGCCGCATTGGCTGAGGTGAGGGCACTGCGGGCGGAGTCGATGGCCTTGTTGGCCGAGTAGTTGGCCGCACGGGCCGCTCCGCGCGCGACGTCCGCGGCGGCCTTGGCCTTGTCCGCCCGGGCCTGTGCGTCGTCGGCCGACTTCTGCGCCGCGTTCGCGTTGTTGTTGGCCTCGGCGGCGTGGGCGGCCGCGTTGTCCCTGGCCTGGAGGGCCTTGCCCGCCCAGGCCTGCGCCTCGGCTGCGGCGTTGCGGGCGTCGGCGGCGGCCTGGGAGGCGTACGCGGCGTCGCGCTGGGCTTCCTGGGCGGTCCTGGCGGCCGCGGAGATGGTGGCCTGGATGGCGGCCGCGTGACTGGCGGAGTCGTGGTCGAGGCGGGCGGCCTGGTGGCTGACCACGTCGACGAAGAGCAGCTTCATCCAGCTCGGTCCGGCCAGTGCGACCTCGCCGTACGCCTTGGTGTAGCGGCCGCCGGTGTTGATGAGGGACGCGATCGCGACCTGGGCGTCCTCCTCGACGGCCCCTTCGAGTTCCTTGTCGAAGAAGCCTTGCAGGGCTTCGGGGGTGTTGGTGCTCAGGGCCTTCTCCGCGGCTCTCTTCACGGCGGCGCCGACGCCACCGGCCAGGAGCCGGTAGATGAGGACCCGGTTCTCCTCGGCCCGCCGTGTGATGACCCCGCTGGTGCTGAAGTCGCCGACGGCCACGTCGCTGTTGCCCGCCAGGACCTCGGCGGCGCCCCGGGCGACTTCGGGGCCGGAGACGCGGGCCAGGTGGAGCACGGTCTCGCGGTCGTCCTGCGCCTGCGCGAGGGCCCGGTCGAGGTCGATCCAGCTGAGGACGTCGTCGTCCCCGCCCGCGAGGGCGAACTGCGCCGCCTCGCGCGTCCAGGCGCCCTTGGAGTTGAGCAGGCCGACGGCGGCCTGGCGCCCGAAGGGCACCGCACGGGTGTAGTCCTCGGCGTAGAGGGCCTGTTCGGCCTTGCTGATCAGGTCCTTGATGGCCTGGCTGGTCTGCTGGGACTGGGTGCGCTTGGTGAGCGCGGCCGTGCGCTGGGCGGCCTCCTGGGCGGCCAGCGCCCTGGCCTCTTCCAGGCCCTGCTTGCGATCTGCCTCCAGTGCCGCCCATTCCGCCTCGCGGGCCTTGGCGGCGACCGCGACGGCTTCGGTCACCGTCTTGGTGGCGTTGTCCGCGGCCTTGACCGCCTCGGCGGCGTGCGCGGTCGACTTGTTGGCGTAGTCGATGGCCTGCCCCGCGTAGGTCACGGCCTCCTCTGCCGCCGCGGCGGCCTTCAGGGCGTGCGCGGCCGCGGAGTTGGCGGCGTCCCGGGCCGCGCGCGCGGCGGTGGCGGACGCGTTGGCCAGCGTCTGGGCGGTGGAGGCGGCGTTGGTCGCCTGGTTCGCCGCGGTGCTCGCGACGTCGGCCTGGTGCCGTGCCTCGGCGGCCTCGGACTGGGCCACACCGGCGGCGGAGGCGGCCTGGGCGGACGCCGCGGCGGCTGTGGCGGCCTCGCGAGCCGCGGAGGCTGCGTCGTTGCCCGCACCGGCTGCGGCCTGCGAGGCGGTGGCGGCCTGGTCGGCAGCGAGGGCCGCGCTCTGTGCCTTGGCCCCGGCGTCACGGGCGGCGACGGCGGCGTCCTTCGCGGCCTGGGCCTTGGAGGCGTCCTTGGACGCGGCGATCGCGGCGTTGTACGCGGTGGAGGCGGCGGCCCCCGCCGCGGCCGCGGCCGGCGGCGGACCGGGGGGCGCCCCCCCCGCGCGGGGGGCCGCGGCCCCCGCCGTGGGGGAGGCGGGGCGGGC
>NZ_JBEOYE010000229.1:0-2608 GCF_040296945.1 Streptomyces sp. NPDC001941
CTACGGTCCCTTAAAGCAAACCCTTAGCTTTAGGTGGCGCAGGCCCGTCAACCTCCCTCCGGCCGGCGTCACTTCACGGACAGAAGGGCCCCCCATGCACCCTCACGCCTCCGCCCCGGCCGCGACCTGGACACTCGGGGACATCACCGTCCACCGCGTGGACGAGATCGCCCTGCCCCCGCAGACGGGCCCTTGGCTGCTGCCCGGGGCCACGCCCCAGGTCGTGTCCCAGCACCCCTGGCTGAAGCCCTCCTTCGCCGACGAGTCCGGCGTCCTGCGCCTGGCCAGCCACACCTTCGCCCTGATCGCCGGCGGCCGGCGGGTCCTCATCGACACGGGCATCGGAAACGCCAAGCCCCGCGCCAATCCCGCCTGGCACGGCCTGGACACCGACTACCTGACCCGCCTCGCGGCCATCGGCTTCACCCCCGAGTCAGTGGACCTGGTCGTCATGACCCACCTGCACACCGACCACGTCGGCTGGAACACCACTGCCCACGAGGGGAGTTGGGTGCCCACGTTCCCCCGCGCCCGATACCTGACCACGCGCACGGAATGGGACTTCTGGAGCAGTACGGAGCTGGACGAGCCGCGCGCCCAGATGTTCCGGGACTCCATCCACCCGGTCCGCGACGCGGGACTGCTGGACGTCGTCGACATGCCCCCGGCAGGAGGCGCACCGATCGCGCCGGGCCTGACCCTGGTCCCCACGCCGGGGCACACCCCGGGCCACGTGGCCGTCCGGCTCGACAGCAGGGGCGCCGAGGGCCTCGTCACCGGAGACTGCATCCACCATCCGGTCCAGCTCGCCGACACCGGCCTCGGAAGCTGCGTGGACATCGACCCGGGACTGGCCGCGTCGACCCGCCGCGCGCTGCTCGCCGAGGTCGCCGACACCGACACGCTCGTGCTGGGCAGCCACTTCCCCGCCCCGGCCGCGGGCCACGTCGTCACGCAGGGGGACGCCTACCGCTTCGTTCCCGCAGGCGACCGGCACGTCAGCAGCTCGCGAGGCGCCGGGGCATGACGACACCCTGCCTCGCGTGACGCGTGGGCAACCACGCCTGCCCGCGGGCGTGGTCGACCGGCGCTCCCTCACTGCGCGGCCCACGCCGCGAGGCGCCGGCTCACCAGGTCCCGGCCGCGCGGCGGTACGGTCCACAGGTCGTGGCCCGCGACGCCCCAGCGGGCCAGCAGCGCGTTCGCGGCGAGCATCCCGGTGGTGGCCGCGCGCTCCATGAGCGCCACGGGCAGGTCGCAGCGGATCGCGTCCCCGGCGAGCATGACGCCGGGGTGGGGCGTGCGGACGGCCGGGCGGACCCGGTAGCCGTCCACCGGGAACAGCGGGCAGTCGTCGCGCCACTCGTGGCGGGCGTCGATGACCGTCGCGTCGCGCGTCTCGGAGTAGGCCCGGTGCAGCTGAGCCAGCAGCCGTGCCTGGGCCGCCTCGCGGTCGGCGTGCGACGGCTGGGCGTAGGCGTGCAGTTCGACCACCGAGCCGCCGGTGCGGGCGCTCCAGCGGGCCGCCTCGCCCTCCCAGCGTTCCAGGACGCTGATGTTGTCGAGGTCTCCGTAACCGCTGGTGCCGAGGAAGCCGGGGCGGTCGCGGGCCACGGGCTTGTCGAGCCAGAGCCGGCTCACCAGGAACGGCGGCGCCGTGCGCAACTCCCCGATCCGGGCCCGCCAGGACTCGTTCCCCAGGCCCGGGCTGTTGGCGACCAGTCGGGTGAGGCCGGGGACGTTCAGGGCCAGGACGCAGGCGTCGTGCCGCTCGTCCGTCCCTGGTCCGGTCAGGCGCAGGCCTCCGGCGTCCCGCGGGCTGACGTGGTCGATGGCCGTGGAGGTGCGCACGCGGGCACCCAGGTCGTGCAGGTGTTGTTCCAGCGGGTTCCACAGGGCCTGGGGGAACGGCTCGTCGGGCACGTCGAAGAGCAGCCCCTCGGCTGATCCGAGGAAGTAGATGTGGAACATGAGGACCATCTCGGCGGCGGACAGGGTGCGCGGGTCGGCGAAGAAGCTCCGGGAGAACACCTCGAAGGCCAGGTGGCGGGCGGATTCCGGGAAGCGGATCGCGCCCAGGAAGTCGTGGGCGCTGAGGGAGTCGAAGCGGGCGTAGACATCGGGGACCCGGACGTCGAGCAGGCCCAAGGCGGCTCGCGCGTTCACGCGGGCCAGGTCGCGCGGCGGGAAGGAGGGGCTGAGGGCGGCGAAGGCCAGCGCGTTCCACGGGGGCGTGCGCGGGAGGGCGGCGAAGCTGTCGCGCGGTCCGTCCGCGTGCTGGAGCGGGTAGTCGGGCAGCGGGCGCAGACGGCTCAGGTCGGGGTCGGTGCGGCGCAGCAGTGCGCGCAGGTTGTAGTACTGGCGGAAGAAGGCGTGGAAGCCGCGGCTCATGGTGGCCGGGGTGCCGTCGCCCAGGGTGGTGGGCCATCCGGCGAGGCGTCCGCCGAGCGTGCTGTCTCGCTCGTACAGCGTGACGCGTACGCCGCGTTCGGCGAGGGCCGTCGCGGCCGCGAGGCCCGCGATGCCGCCGCCGACGACGCCGACGGTGGGCGCCCCCGTCCCGTGCGGGGCGTGTGGGGCGCCGGGGCGCGCGGGCAGCAGGCGGGCG
>NZ_JBEOYE010000230.1:0-2607 GCF_040296945.1 Streptomyces sp. NPDC001941
CCAACCACGCAACTACCTGGCCTTTCTCGGCCTCGCAGCCGCCCTCTGCTGTTACAAACGACTCCTCCGCCTCACCACGTAGGACACGGTCTAAGAATGGCCACCGGTCGGGTGACACGATCCTGTGTCGGGGCCGACGGCGAGGACGACGATCCTGCTGGTCGGGTGTCCGTCAACGGCAGGTGCACCTTCACCCTCCCGGGGCCCAGTTGAAAGAGCTCGATGTATTCGCGACGACCGCGGGTGTCATCCGAAAGTAATCGGCGGCGAGGACGCCAAGGGCCGGACTACCTGGAGCAACCAACGGGCGTGTTCTCGTCGGCTGGAAAGTGCACGCGGCGGCCGTTTCACTCCAGATCTTGCATGCCGGAAGTGACAAAATTAAAAGCGTCTGGGGAAACGCATAGGTCGCCACTGAATGGGCCGTCGAGTTCGGCGACCAGAAAAACAGCAAAGGCGACTGAGCCCACCATCGTGGCCATCACCAGACGCATCTGCCAGCTCTCAGAGAGTCCGAAAGCGTAGGAAAGCGCCATAATCCCGAAAGCGTCGACTGAAATAAGCATCCACATGACTGGCGGAATATGAGACTCTGCGGATAGCAGCCGGGTACGGCGCGCATCTCCTAGTTCGTTGAGCCTGACTAGGGATTGTTGGTAGAGGTGAGTCTTCCGCTCTTCGGCATGCATCGTGGTGTAGACGCCCCAGAGTTCCACGAGTGCGGCATGCGCTCTTTCGCTGTGCTCCCCGTTGGCCATCGCAGGCCATTCATCTGAAATAACGAGGCGTGCGTAGGCGCCAATCGCACCTTGCACCTGCCTACGCACTTGAACGTTCAACCCTCTTGACATCCGCTCAAGGTCAGCTAGGGCGTTGGCTTCCTTTGCCACCGTCCCCTCAGTGTCAGTCAGCGACTGCCACACAACTACGACCACAAAACCGATGATGAGCGCGAATAGGGTACCTACGAGTGACAGTCCACCGCCGAGCAGGCTTTGATCGTTCTCATTAAACTGACCGACGAAGACTCGCCGCGTCATCGGGATGACTGCATCTGCCAAGGCGATCGTGCCACCGATGAGGAGGGTCGCTGATTTCCAAGCCGGCCGCTTCCTGTGGGGGATCACGGTGAAGCCCACGGCAGCACCACCGAAGGCAATCTCGGCCACCTGGATGCACTGTTGCGCCTCCATTACATCCTCTCACTCGGCATGGATAATGGTTGCATGTTTCGTCGACGGAAGTCCGCACCTTCTTCCCGCGCGTTGCGCATCGGTGTGCTCCACTCGCTCACAGGCCCGATGGCGCCGAATGAACGTTCCATTGTGGACAGCACTCTTATGTCTATCGAGGAGCTCAACGAGGCTGGCGGCGTACTAGGCAGAAAAGTCGAACCAGTTGTCATCGACGGCGCGTCGGATGCACAGAGGTTCGCCGCCGAAGCAGAACGCCTGATCACCGAGGAGAAAGTGTTGGCCATCATGGGCTGCTGGACATCCAGCAGCCGCAAAGCCACCATCCCGGTACTCGAGCGTCATGAGCACCTCCTCTTCTACCCACCGACATACGAAGGCCTGGAGGAATGTCCGTACATCGTCTACACCGGCGGCGCACCGAATCAGCAAGTAATCCCGGCGGTGAACTGGCTGTTGGACAACCGAGGAACACGCTTCTATTTCGTCGGATCAGACTATGTCTGGCCGAGGTCTTCAGCGGCGATGATCAGGGATCAGCTTGATTTCCAGGGTGGTGAACTCGTGGGCGAGGAGTATCGAGCGTTTCACGAAACAGACTTCACAGAACTGGCCAGAGGAATCGCCGAAGTGAAACCCGACGTCATCATCAATTCCCTGGCGCACAATACATTGGACTTCTTTAAGGAATTGGGAAAATGTGGAATCGACCCGGAAGAGATTCCGACATTTTCGCTGGGGTTCGGCGAGGATCTTTTGTCCCAGACGGATCCCAGCGACAAGGTTGGAGGATACGGCGTATGGGGATACTTCCAAAGCGTGGATACGCCAGAGAATGAGAAATTCGTAAGCAACTTTAAACGCCGGTACGGTCCGGAAAGAGTAACCGAGGATGTCTGCCATAATGCATATGTTTCTGTCCAGCTATGGGCGAAAGCGGCAAAGGCGGCAGGTAATCCTTCCCCGGCAGCCATCCGAGCCGCCATTAAGGGCATGCGCTATGAGGCGCCACAAGGGACTGTTTGGGTCGACGAAGAGAACCAGCACCTATGGCGTACGGTGCGCATCGGCCACATCCAGCCGAGTCGCCAATTCGATGTGGTCTGGACGTCTGAAGTCGTAATCCGCCCCGTCCCTTTCCCTCCCTACCGGCCTCGCCGAGCCTGGAACGACCACCTACTAGGCCTTCACGCAGGCTGGCAAGGAAACTGGGAGCGACTGCCTGATTCACCAGACCGAGCTTTTCCGCAAACACTTTTCCCTGGCCCAGCCTCATAGCCAGTCGTCCTTCCTGAAAAGCCATCAGACAGACCCTAGTACCAATACCGGTGATTTAGTGACTTATCTGGCGCCTGCTGGTCGCTTTGGTTGGCGATACCAGTGTGACGGTGGGAGCCGGGCGCGGGGGCGGTTT
>NZ_JBEOYE010000231.1:0-2556 GCF_040296945.1 Streptomyces sp. NPDC001941
AGCTCGGCCCCGGCCTCTACACCGCCACCCAGTGGTCACCAAACCCCTCCCCACCAGCGGAAATGCGTTAACTACCCGGCCTTGGGTGAGGGTCCAGGGCGTGGTCCTCCAGGGTGACGTGTGGCCACCATTCGGCCGGATAGGTGGTTTGTTCGATTATTGCGTGTGCGTCCAGCGCGTTCAGGGGAAGTTCGAAAGTGTCTCTGGGGCCCTCTACGAATGCGCCGGGCTCCCCCACCTCCACTCAAGGAAGAATATGCATCCGTCTACCTGTGCCCCGTGGCGCAAAGTCACCATCATGGCCGCCGCGGTCGTCGCTGCGGCAGTCCTGCCCGCTACCCACGCGATCGCCCTCGACAACGACCCCACCACCGGCACCGACCCCAACGCGACCTATGTCGCAGTTGGCGACTCCTACGGTGCTGGCGCTGGCATCTTCCCGACCCAGCTAGCGGGAGAGAATCACGGAGTCGGTTGCGCACGCAACTACTACAACTACCCAAAGGTCCTTGCCCACAAGATGGGGTGGACCCTCAACGACGCCACCTGCAGCGCGGCGACCATCAAGAACGCGTGGTCGGTCAAGCAGTACGGCTCGATCGACCCGCAGAAGAGCCGGATCACCGACAAGACGAAGTACGTGACGTTCCAGTTCGGCGGGAACGACAGCACGCTGGCCATCACAGTCAAGAACTGTGCTCTCGACGCCCTCGGGGCCCGGCGGACTATGCCCGGCTACAAGCCGTTGCCGAGCAGCCCCGAGAAGACGCCGTGCAAGGACGCGGTCGAGTCCGGTGAGTGGACGGACATGAGTAACAACCTCGTCAACTACTTCCACCTCGACCTCGACACGATGCGCACGAACCTCAACACCGCGCTCCAGGACATCCACGCGATCGCACCCGAGGCCAAGGTCGCCATCGTCGGGTATCCGGCCGTCATCCCGGAGGACGTTACCGAGTGCCGAAAGCCCGGAAACTCCAACCTGGGCGGCATCAAGGACGGCGACCTCGTCTACTTCCGAGCCAAGTTCCAGGAGGTCAACGCGGCAATCGCGCAGGTCGCGGAAAACCACTCCGGCTACGCCACGTTCGTCGACACCTACGCCCCCTTCAAGGGGCACGAGGCGTGTAAGTCGTGGCCGAAGGGTCAGAACGATGTGCAGGAAGGCGCGTGGGTAGCCGGTATCCCCGCAACTGTCCCCGGTGTCGAACAGAAGATCTGGGCCGCCGCCCACCCCAACCAGCTCGGTCACCGGAAGATCGCCCAGCTTATCGCCGACGCCTGGAGCGCAAAGAAGTAGTACTACGCCACCCTCAACTGCTGAACTGACGTGGCAACACGACCAGGCACGCAGTACTGACGCATAGGGAATCCAACGGTCTTATAAGAGTCGGGATGGGACAGCAGGACAGGAATCGAAGCACTGGCTCGCAGTGAATCACGTCTTAACCACCGTGACCAGAAACTTCATTGGTTCCACGGCCTGCCCTATCCGGCCTGCCACAGACCGGAAAGGGGAAGGGTACGGCCCGGGAGTGTGCGGATCCCAGGCCTTACCCGTACACGGAGCCGTTTCCAACCTCACGTTGATGCGTGGTGAAGGACGACGACGGCCTTCACGATATCGGTGATCAGGTTGGTACTGCAGCGGAGTTTCCGGAGCAGGCGCCAGCCCCCTCAAAGTGGCCATGACCTGCTCGCCGAGGCAGCGGATCTTGACATGGGTGCTGTTGTGGCGGCGCTTCCGTTGCTTGAGGCGGCGGCCCCGAAAGGGCACCCGGACCGGTCCTCCGGCTCCTTGGTGCGCCTTGTCCGCCCAGCACTTCAGGTCAGCATTGGTGAGGGATCCGATGATCCCGTGCTGCCGCGCGGCGGTGAGGTCGTGGGTCGAGCCGGGCAGAGCCGGCGAGGCCCAGGGCAGTCGTCCGAACGGATCGGTGAGGACCTGGACGTTCATGCCGTGGCATCTATGCTTCCCCGACAGGTACGGAGTGTCGGCGGCGATCCGGTCGATCGACAGCAGGGTGCCGTCGAGGATGACGAATGCCTTCTCCCGATTCGTCCGCATCGCCTCGTCCAGCGTCGGAGCATGGGCGACCAGCGCCTCGACAGCCTCGCGTATGTAGCGGAACACGGTCGCGATCCCGATGCCGAACCCAGCGGCGAGCTGAACGTATGTGTCGCCACACCGCAGGTGGGCCAGGGCCAGCAGGGCCTGGCCGCCAGCTGGCAGACGCCGCCACCGCGTCCCGATCTCTGCGCTTGCCGCGCTGACAGCTGTCCGGCCAGAAACCGCAAGGCTCGGCTCGACAGATCAATCGCGGACGGGTAGACAAGCACATGAAGCTCCTATCGGACATGGGTGATCTTGGTCGAGAAGTCGTCTACCAGGAGCTTCGTCGTTGTGCAGAGCCGTCCAACCCACGGTCAGCTTCGTCAGGTTGGAAAGGGCTCAATAAGACGTCATTTCATTTGGTGATGCGGCGGTAGCAGATGAGGGTGCTGGCGATGCTGGCGAAGGCGAGGAAGTGTTCGGGCTTGCGTTCGTAGCGG
>NZ_JBEOYE010000232.1:0-2549 GCF_040296945.1 Streptomyces sp. NPDC001941
GGCGGCCGGCGTGGCGGGGGCGGGTGGCGCGGCAGGCGGCGTGACGGCCCGGAAGCCCTCGGCGCGGACCTGGCCGCTCAGGTGCACCGGGTCCTCGCGGGTGAGGTACCACGGCACCGGCGGCTCGGCGTCGGGATCGGGCCCGGTGCTGCCGGGCGTGCCGCTGTCCCATCCCGCCAGCCGCCGCGCGTCCTGGGTGGAGATCCAGTCCAGGCTGACCACGCGGACCGGGCGGGCCGCGGAGGCGGGCTCGCCCGCCTTGCGCACCATCAGCGTGCGCTCGACCCGGTAGAGCGCGACCGGCTGGTTGCGCAGCCGCCCGGTGGTCTTGCGGGCCGCGTCGGTGCCCAGGTAGTGACCGCGCCCGGTGCCGAAGTCACCGCGCACCAGCGGTCCGCCCTGGAGGCGCACGTCGGTGTGCGGTCCGGTGAGCGTGTAGTTGGGCCCGGCGGTGACCTGCAGGCCGAAGCGGGTCTCGCGGGCGTGCCCGCGCTCGTTCTGGTAGGTGGTCTGGGCGAGGTCGCGGATCTCGGTCTTGAAGGACTCGGTCACCAGCGTGGCCCGGTGCGCCACGGACCGCTCCACGACCAGGTGCCCCAGCGGACGCTGGCCGCTCCCCCGGGTCAGCTCGGGTCCGCTGACCGGTCCGGTGAGGCGCCCGAACAGGCTCAGCAGCCGCCCCGGCCGTACGTACGAGACCATCGTCCGGTGCGCCGAACTCCCCGGCCGCGCACCGGAGACGGCGAGGGCCACGCCCTCCGGCGGGTCGGTCAGGTGCAGGCCCGTGGTGTCGCTCATGCGGGGCTCGACGCCGCCGGGAAAGGTGAGCGTGCGGGGCGCGCGGCGGGGGCCCGTGAAGGGCACGGTGAGGTCGTCCGGCAGCCGCCAGCTCAGCCCGTCGCGCATGGCGAACCGCCCGGTGTGCACGGCGGTGCGCGTCCAGCCGGGGCCCCTCGGGGTCGTGGACGCCCCGGTCGTGCTGGTCGTCGCCGTGGGCGTCCCGGCGGGCTTCGGCGCCTCGGTGACGCGTTCGACGCGCACCCGGTAGTGGACGTCGTCCAGGTGCAGGTGCGAGCCGTCGTGGGCCCGGTACTCGGACTGGTGGAACGCCTGGGTGCCCTGGGTGTAGTCGGTCCTGCGGCTCCAGCCCAGGGACAGGCCGATCTTCAGCATCCAGTTCAGCGGCGGGCCCATCCCGACGGCCGCGGCGACCCGCCGGCCGACGCCGACGCTACGACCGCCGCCGGTACCGGCCTGGCCTCGCCGCATGGTGTCCAGGCGGACCGTCGAGCCGTTGACGTCGGCGAAGCGCTGCCAGCGGTGGTACGGGACGGCCTCGACGACCAGCTCGTGGCCGACGCCGGACTTCTCCCTGCCCACGAGCCGGGCGCCGCGCGGGGCGGTGAACGCGCCCGGCTGGTCGGTCAGCAGGCGCAGCAGCTCGGCCTCGTCGAACTGCTCGCGCAGCTTCTTCGGGAGCTGGTCGAAGACCTCCCTGGCCACCTGCTCCGGCGAGCGCAGGGTGACGACGCCGAGGCCCGTGAACAGGCCGGTCCCCGGCGACGTACCGGGGCGCGTGCCCGTGCCGTCGTCGTCGGGGTCGGCGTCCGGGCTGATCAGGACGGTGGGCAGCCGGGAGCCGTCGTCGAAGACCACACCGCGCGGGGCCGGACCCGGGGGCGGGGCGTCCTCGCCCGTCAACAGGCGTGCGGGGCGGTGCCGTTCGAGCTGGGTCTCCAGCGGGACGACGTCGCCGGGGTCGGCGGGCGCCTGCTCGGGGCCGTCGAGGTCGGTGACGCCGCCCATGCTGCGCAGCCACTCGCCGAACAGGTCCGCGTCCGGGTCCGGGGTCGTCGTCTCGGAAACGACCGGGAGCGGCGGCGTCACCGTCGTCGCGGGCGCCGCAGTCGTCGAGGTGCTCGTGGTCGTCGTGGTCGTCGGGAGGGGGGCGGGACCCTGGGAAGCGGGGACCAGCGCGTCGTAGTGGTCGGTGCCGTTGTACGCGAGGTGCAGCGTGCCGCCGCGCCCGCCCGGGTTGAGCGGCGTGACCAGGACGCGGCCGGCCCGCTGCGGGTCGGCCTGGACGAGCCGCAGGTCGAGGTCCAGGGTGTGCGCCAGGGCCTGCGGGAGCAGATCGGCGAAGGGCGAGGACCACAGCTGCGGGCGTTCGGCCGCCGCCGCGATGAGCGCCGCCGTGCCCAGCCGCCGCGCGTCGGCGGGCGTGGGCGCCACCTCGGCGAGGTGCGGGTAGCCGCTGTCCCTCAGGATGCGGCGCCACTGGCGGGCGTCGCCGTCGGTGTGGACCGCCTGGGCGATCCGGTTCCTGTGCTCGGTGATGCGGCCGACCCCGGCGGGGTCCCGCACCCCGGCCATCGCGGTCACCCGCAGGTCGTCGACGACCGCGAGCACCGGGTCGGGGGTCGCGGGGGGGGGCGCCCGCCCCGCGGGGGGGCGCGCGGCGCCGGGGGGGGGGGAGGGGGGGGGCCCCGGGCCCATAACCCCCGGCCCCCCCCCGGGGCGCCCCCCGGCCCCCGCCCGGGCGCGGGCGG
>NZ_JBEOYE010000233.1:0-2481 GCF_040296945.1 Streptomyces sp. NPDC001941
TCAGCCGTCAGCCGTCAGCCGTCAGCCGTCAGCCGTCAGCCGTCAGCCGTCAGCCGTCAGCCGTCAGCCGTCAGCCGTCAGCCGTCAGCCGTCAGGCGCTCGGCTGTCATCTGACCGTCAGCCGCTCGCCGCCCGTCGTCCCGCCGACGAACTCCCACCGGTCGCCGTCTGACACCCGCCCGGCTACCGTCGAACCACCATGGTGGAAAACGGACACCCCAACGACCCGACGATCATCGACATCGCCTATCGCAACCCCCACTGTCCCGCCCTCGGCATCGAGGTCGAGACCGTCGAAGACGTCCGGCGGCGCACGCCTGTCGACCTCGCCGGGGTGCCCCAACGGCTCGACTTCCACCTGCTCGTCCTCGTGACCGGAGGGGTCGGCGTGCACATGGTCGATTTCGTCGATCACGACTGCCGCCCCGGGACCCTCCTGTGGGTGCGACCAGGGCAGGTGCACCGATACCCCCGCGAAACCGGGCTGCGCGCGCGGCTGGTCCTGTTCACGCCGGAGTTTCCCCCGCCGCTCAGCGTGCGGCACCTGATCGACGACCCGTTCGGGCCCGCGCACTGGCAGCCGTACGGGAACGACTCGGCCGAGCTCTCCGCGTACACCGACCTTCTCGTCCGCGCCCACGAACGGCACGAGGGCGGGCCGGGTGGGGGCGCCGACGGGGCCGTGGCCGAGCTGTTGCGCCATCTCCTCGGCGCGCTCCTGCTGCGCGTCGCGCAGCTGCCGGAACCCGAGGGCGAGGCCGCGCCCGCCGGACACGGGGAGTTGTTCGCGCGCTTCCGGGCCGAGCTGGAGCGGGGTTTCGCCGAGGAGCGTTCCGTCGCCTTCTACGCCGACCGGCTGGCCACCACCCCCAAGACCCTCACCCGCGCCAGCCTGGAGGCGACCGGGCGGCCCGCGAAGAGCGTCATCGACGCCCGGGTCGCCCTGGAGGCCAAGCGGCTGCTGGCCCACACCGATCTGACCGCGGCCGCGATCGGGCGCCGTCTCGGGTTCAGCGAGGCCGCCAACTTCGGCAAGTTCTTCGCCCGGGCCGCGGGGAGCTCGCCGGGGGAGTTCCGGGGGGCCTTGAACGGCCGTGCGGACGGCGTGAAAGGGTGACGCCGCAGGTGGATCAGTTGATCGTCTGATCGTTGAGGAGGGGCGGGGCACATGGGGGCTGGCAGGGTGGCGGTCGTGACCAGCGCGACGGGTCTGGAGCACGACGCCGACCTTCCGCGGATCGTCGCGGCGCTGAACGCCGACGGTGGGCGGGCCGAAGCGGTGGCCTGGGACGCGTCCGGTGTGGCGTGGGACGCGTACGACCTGGCCGTGGTCCGGTCGGTGTGGGACTACTCGCGGCGCCTCGACGAGTTCCTGGGCTGGGTGGGCGGGGCGGCGCGGGCGACGCGGCTGCTGAACCCGGAGCCGGTCGTGCGCTGGAGCGTCGACAAGCGTTACCTGCGCGACCTGGCCGGACGTGGGGTCCCCGTGGTGCCGACGCGTTTCGTGGAGCCGGGCGACCCGTGCGCCGAGGAGGACTTCGTGGGCACCGGAGCCGTGGTGGTGAAGCCGTCGGTCTCGGCGGGTGCCCGTGACACGGCGCGCTACGAGCCGGGCCAGTACGACCGGGCCGTCCGCCACGCGCGGGCGCTCCTGGACCAGGGGCGGACCGTCATGGTCCAGCCGTACCTGCGCAGGGTCGAGGAGGGCGAGCGGGCGCTGGTGTTCCTCGACGGCCGGTTCAGCCACGCCATCCGCAAGGGCCCGCTGCTGACCGAGCCCGGTGTGATAGACAACGCCCGCGACGCCCACCCGGGCGTTGCCGCCTACACGCCGTCGGAGGCTGAACTGCGTTTGGCTGCACGGGCGTTGGCCGCAGTGCCGGGGGCCGGGGGCGCGGATCCGCTGTTGTACGCGCGGGTGGACCTGGCGCTCGACGAGGCCGGGGAGCCGCTGGTGATGGAGCTGGAACTGCTTGAGCCGAACCTGTTCCTGGGCAGTGCCCCGGGCGCGGTGGAGCGGTTCGCGGCGGCCGTGCGGCGGATCGGCGGCTGAGATCCGTCGCACGGCCGGCCGCGCGCTTGCGTGCACCGAATGGCGTACGCATGCCAGTTGTGGCTTTCGGGGTACCGCCGTGGGGCGTGAGGGGGCAGCCTGGTTGTGGGGCCGCCCCCTACGGTCCCTGGACAGGAGGTAGCTCCATGCGACGCTCCACCATCGTCTTACCTCGCGCGGTCATAGCGGTGGTCGGCCCGCGGCGGATACGGCACGCCTGACCGCTTGCCCCGGGCGGTGCGGTGTGACGACCTCTCCGCCGTGCCGCCCGCTGGGCCGTCTCAACTCTCCACAGCGGGAGCGTCCGACGAGGTGAACGGCAGTGTCGAGCACGTGCCTGGCTCGGCGCTGCTCCAGCGCACCCCGTCGGCCGCCCCGCCCCAGACGACGCAGCCGTCCGGGGACGCCAGGGAGACGGCCCCGGCATA
>NZ_JBEOYE010000234.1:0-2439 GCF_040296945.1 Streptomyces sp. NPDC001941
GGGCCCCCCCCCCCCCGGGGCGGGGTGCCCACCCCCGCTACCCGCCCCCCCCCGTTGGGGGGGGCCCGCGGGGGGGTCACCCCCCCCGGGCCCCCCCGACTTCTCAGCCGGTCACCAGGTAGCAGGTGGCGTACCGGCCGGTGCCGTCGTCCCATTCCTCGCGGGACGGCCACGCGGTCCAGTACGCATCGCGTTCGCGGGACTCGCGCCGCCAGGAGGCGGGCGCCGATCCGTACGCGTCCTCGCAGGCGGCGGACGCCTTGTCCTGGGCACCCTCGTCGCCGGGGTAGGTACCACTGAGTTTGCGCTGGGCGTATACCCGGCCGTGGTGGGCGCCGCCGCACGGGACCACAACCATCTGATCCCAGCTGCCCGTGCCGGTGTCGAAGTCGACGCAGGATCCGGGCTTGACGTCCCCCCGGCGCTGCACGACGTCGGCGGCGTCCAGGACGCGTTCGGCCGCGCCGGGCATCGCCGGTGCGGAGGTCCCGTGTCCGCTGAGCACCAGCGAGGCGCGCAGCGAGGTGACCGGGGCCAGGGGTGTGTCCTTGCGCCCGAGCAGGGAGGACAGGTCGGCGTCGGCGCGCGTCACCCGGCCCGTGCTGTCCACGACCATGGTGAAGGGGACGGAGGCGGTGTTGGTGTCCTCATACGGCAGCGCGGCGAGTTCGGGCTGTACCGCGGTGGGCAGCAGGACCGAGACCGCGTTGAGCGCGAGCTTGCTGCTGTAGGTGCGGCCGCCGCCTGCGGCGGGGCGGACGGTGACGTTGCCGGTGCTGGCGAGGGACTCCAGCAGTGTGCCGCCGTACGGGGCGGAGCTGCCGCGCAGGTCGGTAATGTCCTTGCCGCCGCTCTGGGCGTCGTAGCGCAGCCAGTACCCGGCGTTGTCAGGGCGGATCCGGATCGCCTGGGTGTCGACGGCTATCCGGCGCCCGGTCGCGGGGGCGCCGCCGGCGGAGTCCCCGAGGAACAGCTTGCGCGTGTCCTCGGGGACGCCCTTGGCCACGCTCCACGTGCGGGTCGCCTGCGCCCGCGAGAGCGTGAAGTCCATGTGCCCGGTGCTGGTGAGCACGGCGGTGCCCTGCGGGGAGGCGAAGGTGAGCGTCTGGCGGAAGGAGGCGTTCTTCGCGTCCTTGGTGGCGTTCAGCGCCGCGAAGGGCTGGAGGTCGGCGTCCTTGGAGAACACCGGGTGGGCGGGCCGCTCGCTTCCGCCCTGGCCACCGCCGCCGCCCGCGCAGCCCGCCACGAGAAGCGAGCCCGCGAGCACCACGGCGGCGGTACGGGAAAAGGTTCTGGTCACGCACGCAGGACCGCTCCGGGGGACGGATGGTTGTCCCGGGTGATGATCACGAATGGGTCTCCGCGGCCGCGTGGGGCCCGCCATTGCGGGTCCGGTGGGCTTACGCCTCGGGCATTCCATCCGTCGGAGGCCGTCGTCGTGACGCCCGCGGTAGCAACACCACCAAGCGCTCCACCCCTGGCGCAGCAGCGCGCTGGCCCTGGCCGCAGCAGCCCAGGAAGGTCTCTACTGCGGCCGGATCGGTCGAAGTCAGGGCCTGCGGGTGTCTTCTACGACCTTCCGGCCAAGCACTGGATCGACCTGCGGACCACCAGTCCCATCGAGTCCACCGTCGCCATCGTCCGGCTGCGGACGAAGGTCACCCAAGGGCGCCGGCGCCCGGGCCGCCGGTCTCGCGATGGTGGTCAAGCTCGTCGAATCCGCCCCAAGCCGCTGGCACTCGGTCAACGGCGCCCACCTCGTTCCGCTCGTCCGCGCGGGAGCACGCTTCGGACGCGGCCGGCTCGTCGACCGCCCTGAGATCATGGCAGCGTGACGATGACTCCCGAGCACCCGCGAATCGACGCGGAACTCCAGATCGACGACATCCGGGGCACCGAGGAGGCCAAGGCAACCGTGGTCGTGCGCTGCATCCGAGGTCCGGTCCGGCTCGGGGCGCGCTTCCACCACATCCGCGACACGATGATGCGAATCGACCTGGAGCTGACGGAGATCCTCTTCTATGGGCGTCTGGTTGACGAAATCGATCCTTCCCACACCGCCCTCGTGACCCTCCGCGGAGGAGGAACTTCTCTCCTTGTCTCAGGAGACAAGGCTCACGGTTGGAAGATCATCCAGGGCGAAAACCCCTCTGCGTGACTCCGCCCACCCGCACGTTTTGACCATTGCACCCAATCCGGACTCGTGAAACGCGTCGCGGTTGCTGGCGCTATTCTCAGAAATGCGGCCTGTGCCGGTGCGCCCTTGCGTCAGGACACGGAGGTATCCGTGTCCTGACGCGCCGCAGCCTTTCCCGGGTCGGTCGAATGCGCCGACCTAAACGGCGCTAGTGTCCTGCGCCGGAGATCCGTTGGCAGAAGCGGGCGAGCGAGTCGAGGATCTCTTCGGCTGTCTTGGTCCAGGTGAACGGGGTCGGGTCC
>NZ_JBEOYE010000235.1:0-2388 GCF_040296945.1 Streptomyces sp. NPDC001941
GCGCGGGACGGTGGGCCGGCGGCGGTAGGCGGTCGAGGGCCGTGCAAGGACTCATCCAGGCCAAGGTGCCCGGCTGCGTGGCCCGGGGCCGCTGGGGCGGGGTAGGGCGATGCCCCGGCGGGCAGGGCCGGGGCGGTCGCGGTGCGCGGGGGTGCGGGTGTGTGGTCAGGGGCGCGCGGGTGCGGCCGTCGTCTCGTCTGGTCCGGGGCCGGTGAGGCTCTCGCGCAGTGCGGCGGCCCGCTCCGGGTCGAGGGTCAGCCAGTACGGTGCGCCCTCAAGGTCGGCGAGCAGGACGGTGACGGTGTCGTCGTCGCCGTACAGGACGTCGTCCAGGCCCCAGCGCAGTGGGGTCGGATCGTCGGCGGCCGCGAGATCAGCACGGTCGGGTCCCAGGGGCGCGCCGGGCTCGCGGCGGCCGCGATCTGCATCGTGCCCGGTGTGCGGGGGGTGTGTGTCGAGGTAGGTGCGGAGCAGGGAGAGGTCGTTGAAGATGTGGTGTGTCTGGCCGGTACGGTCCTGGTCCTGGTTGTCGAAGTCGGCCTGTTCAGGCCTCCAGTTGTAGGCGACGACGTTACGGATGGCTTGGCGAATGCCGGTTGAGAGGGGCTGGTGGTCGCTGGGCATAGTCACTCCGATCCTGGAGGGGTGCACGGGTGCGGGGGTGCCGGGCCACCCCTTTCCCGGAGGAGGGGTGAGTCGGGGGTGGCCCGGCGGCCGGGGACTCGACCACACGACGAGCGAGGGGTGTGCGGGAGCACCTTTCCGGCCCTGCCGATCCTGCCCCGGGCGGAAGCAAGCGGGGCAAGAGGCCTGCCAGTCGGGCTGGTCACGGTGACGCCCCGCTGCTCGGGGAGGTGACCCGGGTTGGGGGCCGGTGGTAGTACGCGGGCCGGGTCCGGCGACTGCGCCGGGAGACGGTGGGCCCGCGCGCCTGGGGGGTCCGGGCGCGGGGCTGCATGCGAGGACGGGGCGGTCGGCGGGCCGGGGTCCCAGGGGTGTTGGTGTGGGGCCGGGCCGGGAGCAGGGCGCGTTCTCGTGCTCGCCGGTCTGCTGGGGAATCGGCTCGGGCTCTGGGCGGTCAGCTCCGGGCGCGCTCGATGATCTCGCGCAGGCTGATCGACTTCTTGAACTGGTGGCCCATGGCCGCCTCGGCGTCGGCGTACTCCTGGAACAGTTCGGGGTTGAGCTGCGCGCTGCGCACGAGGTCGTCGGTGTGTGCGAGTGGGCAGGCCCGGCAGCTCAGGCGGCGCATGCCCTGGTCGTAGGCCTCGTGGTGGCCGATGTCGTTGTCCTGGTGGAGCTTCCACACCTGCGCGGTGCTGAGTTGATGGACCGGGAGCCACGTCGTCACGACGCGCAGGGTGCCCTTGCCGCTCATGCGGTGGCGCTCCAGGACCGGCTTCTTGGCGCGGGCCGGGGACTCCTCGGCGCGCATGCCCATCGCGTACCCGGCGCGAACCGGGCGCCCGAGCCGTAGCTCGGCGCCGACCTCGTCTACGTAGTCGCGGCCGACGGCGGTCTTCAGGTCGCTCGTGCAGTAGCGCGCGAAGTAGCCCGGCCAGTTGCCGTGGGAGCGAATCCGCTGCCACAGGGAGCTCCACAGCGTGCTGCGGCGGACGGCGAAGGGCACGCCGTACTGCGCGGCATGTGCGCGGGCGACGTCGAGCGCGCCGGGCCACTCGACCAGGTGGCCGCGCTCGGTGGTGCCGAGGTCGCAGTGCAGGATGCGGACCTTGTGGAGCGCGCCCGCCTGGTCGGCCCGGGTGCACACCTCGTGCACGGTGGCTCCGCTGTCCTTGCCACCGCTGTCGCCGACGATCACGACGTCGTGGTTGTCGAAGTCGAACTCGGCGACTTCCGCGGGCTCGGCCGGCACGAGCGTCGGGGCGGCGAACAGTTCCAGTTGGGCGGTGGCGCACCCGGCAGCGCACGGCGGGAGGGTGAACGGCTTCTTCGTCACGGGATTCGCCTCACTGAAGGGGGGTCCGGTCGGGGGGCGGCGGTGGTGCGCATCCCCCGTTGGGCGGGGGCGGCAGGGGTGGCGTGTGTGCGGGGGTGCCGGGCCACCCCATTCCCGGAGGAGGGGTGAGTCGGGGGTGGCCCGGCGGCCGGGGACTCGACCACACGACAGGCGAGGGGTGTGCGGGAGCACCTTTCCGGCCCTGCCGATCCTGGCCCGAGCGGGAGCAAGCTCCGCAAGGCCTGGTGGGGCGTGGGGTGGCGGGCGCTCCCCGGGGGCCGACGTGCTGCCGGAGTGCAGGGACGGCGGGATGCCGGGGCAGGGCGGCTGGTGGGTGGTGAGGTGCTCGCGGCCCTGCTCGGGCGCGCGGGCGGGCCCGAGCACGGGCGCAGGGTCGGGCGTGGGAGGCCCGTGCTCGGGCGCGGGCG
>NZ_JBEOYE010000236.1:0-2361 GCF_040296945.1 Streptomyces sp. NPDC001941
TCCTCCGGATACGGAGACCTACGTCCCACCAAGACACCCTTCCTCGGACCATCAAGATCCATTGTCAGAGTGTCCACACCACAGGGGTCACCTCAGTTGAGCCCCCGCGAATGGATGTCGGGTCCCTTGTAGCCGGGCAGCAGCTGCAGCACGTCTTCCCGTACGGTCCTGAAAAATCTCTCCAGCGGGCCCTTGTCCCGGCCCGTCCGTAGCCGGGCCGGCTGGATCGACATACCCATCCGGCGGCAGACGCTGGTCAGGTGCGCGGAGAGATAGATCTTGCCGTGGTCGACGATGACCGTCTCCGCCGCCAGCGCGGGGCCGACGGCCCCCGTGACGGGGCCATGGACCGCATCGGCATCCACCAGGACACCTCGGGGGATCCCGTGATCGGGCCAGGCCGCTTCCTTCGGCCAGGTCTCAGGGACGGGCCGGGGCCGGTAGGTCTGGAACAGGACGGCCGCCGCGTCGACGGCCTTGGTCGACACCGGCGTGACGCGGATGCCGGTGATGCAGCGGGTGTACCAGTCCATCGCGACCGTCAGCTCCGCCTGCACCCACTTCAGCGTCACCGGGTCGAAGGCGAAGACATCCAGCCGCGTGGTGTCCATCAGCACGTACTCGCCCGGCCGGGTGGGCCGCAGCTTCCCGTAGACACCGCCGGGACGAGCCGCGATCTCACGGTTGCGTTTCGTACTCAGCCGGAACGTCGGCCGCTGCCGATCGAGCTCGTGCATCCACCGATAGCCCGCCGTCCGCTTCGGCAGCAGCACCACCTCGGGCCCGAAACGCTCCTCCAGCCGGGCCTCCACCCGCTCCAGCACGAGCTTGATCGAGGGCCGGGACTCCTCCTCGTACTCGCCCAGAACCTCTTCGGCCACCTCCACCCAGCGCGGATCGGCATGCGACAGACCGCCCTCCGCCTGGACCTTCTTCGGGACGAGCCCCGCCTCACCGCTCTCAAGAAACGCGCGTGCCCAGCGCTCCACCGACCGCGCGGTCACCCCCAGCTCGGACGCCTTGGCCGCATACCGCTTCCCCAGCGAAAGGCCGGGAGCGTACTCAGGCCGCGGCTCACCGGGCCTGGCCAACTCCTCGGAACCCGAGCGGTAACCCGTCAGGGTCTCCCGGACGTGCTCGGCCCGTTCCAGGACGTCCTTGCGTTCCTCCTTGGTCAGCCGGGCCAGCACCACGGAAACCAGGTCCCCGTCGCCGGCGGCCGGCCCCCGGTCCTCGGGGATCACCTCAGCCCGGTCCGAGGTCAGCAGTTCCCGTACCGACATCCGCACCAGCCGGTCACGGGCGTCCTTGAGGATGACCTCCATGCCCGCGGCCAGGCTCGCGAACTCCACGACCTCGACCGTCTCGCCGTCGAGCCGGAAGCGTGTGCCGACCCCGAGCCGCGTTCCCGCCCCGCTCATGCGGCCCTCCTCAGCACGTGCACCGGGCTGAGCGGCCGGTCCAGCCCGGTCGTCACGTGCCCCGACCACAGCAGGTGCAGCACCGCCGACTTCACCAGCAGCCGGGGCTGGTCGGGCAGCAGCCGGAAAGCCTCGCCCAGTGAGAGTCCCCCCAGCTCACAGGCCCGCAGCCCGTTCAAGAGGTTCGGATCGAACAGCCAGTGTCTGCGGTAGCCGGCGAGGAAGCGGACGTTCTCCAGCTCATGAGGATCCGGTTCACTCCAGACCTCGTAACGCCATCCGCGGGAGGCGACCACGGCACGCGTCCATGCGAACGTGAACGCGACCTTCGGCCGTTCCAGCCGATGCCGCGGCTTGACGTCCACGACCACCGGCCCGTCATCGGTCAGCAGCAGATAGTCCGGGATGTGCCGCCGCAGCCTGCCCTCGACCACGGCCTTGAGCATGAACGGCTGAGCGACGACGTGCCGGACGTCCGGAGCGAAGTCAGCGAACAGCAGCCGGGCCAGCTCCAGCCGCGACTCGTAGATCACGTGGTCGCCTACCGTCGCAGCCCAGTACGTCCCCGAGTAGTGCTGCTGGCCCTTGTACCAGCGGAACGTCCGCCACGGCTGTGCGTGCCGCAGGAGATCGAGCGGCGCGGACGCCCACTCCAGGTCTTCCACCACACACTCGTCGGTCTGCCGGACACTCACCTGTACCGACGTAGCCAGGTCTGTCGTGCTCACCGGGGCCCCTAGGACTTGTCCGGCCGATCATGTTCGGAGCCAGATGGTGAGGGCTGCGGCGGTTGCGGTGCCGAGGTAGACGTAGCGGCGTTTGTCGTAGCGGGTGGCGACCGCCCGGTGAGGTGACCCCTGTGGTGTGGACACTCTGACAATGGATCTTGATGGTCCGAGGAAGGGTGTCTTGGTGGGACGTAGGTCTCCGTATCCGGAGG
>NZ_JBEOYE010000237.1:0-2249 GCF_040296945.1 Streptomyces sp. NPDC001941
ACCCCCACCCCGGGCGGGGGGTCACCCCGGGGGGGGGGTGGGAGCTCCCCCCGTTGGCGGGCGGTGGGGTGCCGGGCGCCGCCCCCCCCCCCGCGACCGGGCCACGCCCCTCCACGCCCACGCCCTAATCGACGGTGACGACCACCGTGTGCCAGCCCGAGGCGCCGTCCGGGATGGTCCGGGTGCGCTTGTCGGTCTGCGTCCGGCCGGTGCGGTCGGTGGCCCGCACGGTGAGCGTGTGACTGCCCTTCTGCGCCTGCCAGGGCCAGGACCACTGGCGCCACGTGTCGCGCGTGTCCTCGGCGGCGAGGCGGGCCTCCTGCCACGGGCCGTCGTCGACGCGGACCTCGACCTTGTCGATGCCGCGGTGCTGCGCCCAGGCGACCCCGGCAACCATGACGGTGCCCGTCCCGGGGCGGGCGAACGGCTTGGGCGTGTCGATGCGGGACTGCGTCTTGATGGGGGCGCGCTGCGCCCAGTCCCGCTTGACCCAGTACGAGTCGTAGGTGTCGAACGTGGTGAGCTCGATGTCCTCGATCCACTTGCAGGCGGAGACGTACCCGTAGAGGCCGGGCACCACCATCCGTACGGGGAAGCCGTGCTCGAAGGGCAGCGGTTGTCCGTTCATGCCGACGGCCAGCAGCGCGTCGCGGCCGTCCATGACGTCCTCGACGGGACTGCCGATGGTCATGCCGTCCACGGACCGCGCGACCAGCTGGTCGGCGGGGCCGCCCTTCGACGGGGGCTTCACGCCGCAGCGGGCGAGGACGTCGGCCAGGCGCACGCCGATCCAGCGGGCGTTGCCGACGTACGGGCCGCCCACCTCGTTGGACACGCAGGTCAGCGTGATGTCCCGTTCGATCAGCGGCATACGCAGCAGGTCGTCGAAAGTGAGCGTGGCCTCCTTGTCGACGCCCTTGCCGTGGATGCGCATCCGCCAGCGCGTTGCGTCGACCTTGGGGACCACCAGGGCGGTGTCCACGCGGTAGAAGTCGCTGTTCGGCGTGGTGAACGGGCTGACCCCGGCGATGCGCAGCTGGGCGCCGCGCGGCACGGCGGCCGCGGCCGACACCGGTGCCGGAAGGACGACCTTCGTACGGGAGGCGACGGCGCCCTGTCCGCGCGAGCTGTTGAGCGACCGTCCCGCCAGGCCCGCCCCGGTCGAGGCGGCCGCGGCGGCGGTCGCCGCCACCAGGAAGCCGCGGCGGTCCCACCCGGACTCGCCCCCGTCCGTCCCGAGACCGGCGGTGGCCGGCTCCTCCGTCGCGGCGGACGCGGCGTCCGGGCCGTCGCCGACCGCGCCCTCGACCGCCGGCCCAGGGTGCCGTTCGCGCGTACCGAGGCGCCCGATCAGTCCGTACAGCAGCAACGCTCCGACGACCGCTCCGACGACGGAGGGGAGGGCGTCGGTGGCGCTGGTGGAGTCGGCGCGGCCGGTGGCGGCCAGCGCGCCCACGACGCCGAAGACCAGCACCCCGAGCGCTCCCGGCAGGCGCCACCGCGTCGCGAGCGCGCCCAGGGCCAGGGCCAGCACGCTGAGCACCGCGAGGATGCCGAGCTGGAGGACCAGCTTGTCGTTCGTGCCGAACTGCCGGATCGCCCAGTCCTTGACCGCGGGGGGCGTACGGTCGATCGCCGCGCCGCCCACGGCGATGACCGGTCCGGACTCCGGCCGGACGGCGGCGGACACCAGCTCGGCGACGGCGATGGCCGCGTACCCCGAGAGCAGTCCGCTGAGCGCGCCCAGCGCGAGTCGTGTGAAACCGCCGACCGGGCGGCGCGTTGCGTCGTGAACCATGTAGGGGATCCGTACCGGCGGGCCGTCCGGATTGGTCGCTCACACGATCGGGGGCCGTACGGGGTGAATTGCCGGCCGCCTCCAAGCCCGCCCACCCCTCGCGCCGAATAACGACGGGGCCGAACGGTTCGAGGACGAGAGGGGCGCGCCGTGAGAACGGAACACACGGGATTACGTCGTCTGCGTCGCTGGTGCACGACGCGGTGGACCACCACCGCACGCACCGTCGCGCACAAGGGCACGGACGCGCGTGCGCCGTGCGCGGAGACCTGGGCGGACGGAGCCTTCGACGGGCGCCCGGGCCCCGTGCGGGCCGAGCCGCCGGCGTGGCTGAAGGACGCGGTGATGGACGCCATCCACGACGTACCGCAGCTCCCGCCGGAGCACTCGCCCGACCGCTGACGCGCGTGACACGACCGGGCCGTTCGCCCCACCCGCACAGGGGTGGGGC
>NZ_JBEOYE010000238.1:0-2200 GCF_040296945.1 Streptomyces sp. NPDC001941
CAATACTGCATCAGAAAGGTGCGCCACTAAGAATTATATCATAAAAAAGGAAATAAATACCCTAGTAGTAGAAGAGAAATATCTTTCAAGAAAACTATTCTTTTTCGGAAAGATACCATTTCTGAAGTGAAAAACATAAAATTTTCACTTTAAAAACTTTCGTAAATTTTTGCTCACTTTTAATAAAAAAACTCCTTCAGTTAGAAAGAGATTTTTTACTAAGTAGATTAAAAACCATTCAATGATTTTTAGGGGTTATTATTATAATGTACCCATTCTACCACTTCAATATTATTTGTCAATAAGAAAAACATCAATAGTTGATGTTTTTCATGAGTATTTATGAAAAGTTTTTCTGGAATAAGCATAGTCTATCATAATTATATTAACATTCGCTTAATGGAAAGTCAACGAAAAACTAGACACGGAGTTAAGAGAATTTAAGAATTATATTTTTCAAAGTCTTTTGGAGACTTGTAATCAAGACCTGAATGCATCCTTTTTGTATTGTAATAGGTCTCAATGTATTTAAATATTTCTTGAGTAGCCTCAGCTCTTGTCTCAAAATGAGCATCATTAATAAGCTCCCTCTTTAGCGTCTTATAAAAAGACTCCATCATTGCATTGTCATATGGATTTCCTTTACGACTCATGCTAGATTGAGCACCGACTTGACGAAGAGTAGATTGATAACGAGAGCTTGTATATTGACTCCCTTGATCAGTATGGACAATCAAGCCAGGCTGAGGATGTTCTTTCCCACAAGCTTGTAAGAAGCAATCCCTCACCAGTTTATCTTGCATCCGTGAAGACATTGACCAGCCTACAATCTTACGTGAAAAAACGTCGATATTCACGGCTAAGTATAAGGTGCCTTCTTTGGTAGGGATATAGGTCATGTCTCCCAGCCATACTTTATTAGGAGCTGTTGCTTTAAAGATCTGATTAATTAAATTGGGTCTTGAAAGCGAAGCTCCTTTTCTGTTGTAATGTTTATATTTATAACGGCTTCCCTTGGCATAAAGTCCCATCAAGTGCATCAGTTTCCCAACACGTTTCGTGTTGGTCATAATACCAGTATTATGAAGTACCTTGGTAATTCTAACCGCACCATAGCGTCCCTTATGCTCATGAAAGACAGCTTTTATCTTCTCTGAGAGAATTTCTCTCTCCACTTGTTGTTTTGAAGGACGACGATGCATGTATTCATAGAAACCTGAGCGAGAAACCTTAAGAACTTTTACTGCATGTTTAATTTTTATCTTCCCATGATGTTTCAAGAGAAATTCAAAACGTTTTACTTGCTTCGCTTCAAGAAGACCCGGAACTTTTTTAGAAGTTCAAGTTCCTCCTGAAGATAACGATTTTCTTTCTCTAACAATTTAATCTTATGTTGGGCATCAGCTAGGGCTGTCCCATTGCCTGGAAAAGCACTTTCTCCATATTCTTCAACTTCTTGAACCCAGCGATAAAGACTATTGGCATGAACCTCAAGCTCTTGGCTGACTTCTTTAACAGAGTAACCCTCTTCAAGAATGAGTTTTACTGCAGAATTTTTAAATTGTTTATCGAATTTTCTTCTTGCCATAATAAACCTTTCCACGATTTCTCTTAACTTTGTGTCTAGTTTATTATAACCTTTCCAAAATACTTGGATTTTTTTAATTGTTTTGGTAATTCAAGCGAAATTGAATTGGACTCATCCAGTTCAATTTTTGTTTGATTCGTTTTGTATTATAGTACCTAATCCAGATTACAATAACCTGTTCAAGTTCTTCGAAAGACGAGAAGATATGTCCGTAGTAAATTTCTTGTTTAAGTAGCCCAAAGAAATTCTCCATAACTGAATTATCATGACCGTTTCCTTTACGGCTCATAGACTGAAAAATTCTATGAGATTTTAATTTAGAAACATAGTCTCTCATTTGGTATCCCCATCCTTGATCTGAGTGGAAAGTACGTCGATAAGGACAATCAGATGTCACAGCTAAGGCTTGATTTAGAGCAATATCAATTGATTGATAAGAGGGTTGTTTAGAGATATGATAACTAATCACCTCGCTATTAAATAAATCAATGTAAGGATTGAGATAACACTTTTTCTGAATTCCATCTTCATAATATTTGAATTCTGTCGTATCTGTTGTGATTTTTTGATGAGGAATGGAAGTTCTGAATCGTCTGTGTAATTTATTTTTAG
>NZ_JBEOYE010000239.1:0-2103 GCF_040296945.1 Streptomyces sp. NPDC001941
ACGACCTCGTAGAGCCCGGCCAGGGAAAACGTCTGGCGGGAATCCTCGAGGGCGGCCGCGTAGTCCCGCTCGAAGGCCGGCACCCACGTCGCCGCGCGCTTGTCGGCGCGCAGCTGGGCGAGGAGTTCGGCCGGCGCCCCAGGGGCGGGGGCGTGGGCGGCGACGGGTACGTGGTCAGGCTGCGCGCTCATCTGGGCCTCCCGGAGGGTCGTCCCTCTCACGGTACGCGCGCGTGTTCCCGGGCGGGGCGGCATCCGGTCTTCCGTGGGGCCGTCGCCGGTCAGGGCTGGGCGGGAATGGGGCCGGTGCGCCCCTTCCTGGCTGCGCGACGAACCTCGGTGGGCCGGGCTCCCAGCGCCGACGTCGTAGGCGTTGAGGGTCTGGGCGTCGACTTCATCGCCGCCCTTCGAGTGGAGGCACACACCCGTCGGAAATCGTTTGTCGAAATTCGCAACTTCTGACTAAATGTCCTAATTGCGAAAATTGGCACAGCGTTAACCAATTTGAACTTATTGAAGTTGCGATAAGCGCGCACTTCTGGAAGGGTTCATCTTGAAACTTTCCGACGTGGCGCCATTTGGCGTTAAGCAATGCAAGGGGGATCGGATGAAGCTTCGCAGCAAGGCGCGGACGTTTGTCATTTCTGCCGTGGCCATCGGGGGAACCGTGGTGGGCATGTCTGGAGCCAGCGCGGCTGGCCCCTACTTCACCATCTTCAGTTACAACAACGGCAAGTGCCTCACCCCCTACGGGGGGAGTTCCAGCAATGGGGCGAACATCGTGCAGTGGGACTGCTCGAACAGCGGAACCCAGCTGTGGTGGCAGGACAGCCAGGGCCGCATCGTGAACAAGAACGGCAAGTGCATGACCACGTACGGCGGCAGCAAGAACGACGGCGCCAACATCGTCCAGTGGGACTGCAACAGCAGCTCCGTCCACGTGAACGGTTTCGGCGCGATGGTTACCGCCGCCAATAAGTGCATCCGCCCCTACGGCGGCAGCAAGAACAATGGTGCCAACCAGACCCAGTGGGAATGCTCCGCTCCCTGAGTCGGATAAGGGCACCAATTTCTGATCTGGAGAATTCCCTTTTCGGGCTCAGGACGGTGCTGCGCACGGCGATCGGGCGCGGGTTCGAGAGCTCAGGGACCAGACTGAGCGCCTCTCCGCGCTGTGCACTCCAGTTGGCCTTTCGGCGCCGACTGGGGTGCACAGTCGTATGAATCCGCTCCCCGCGCTAAAGGGGCGGCGCGGCTCGGGCTCTCGGTGCGAGCCGGGCGGAGCTGGGCGCGGCCGTGGTCATGGGGTGCTGGCGGTGATCGTCGTGTGAGCGTGAGCAACGCCACGATGTCGATCTGTTTCACCTGTCGTCCCAGGTCAAGGCCTATTGGCAACATCGTTGCATGATGAAAGCCTTGCGGGCATGAAGATCCTTGTTATCGGTGGAACCGTGTTCCTGGGCCGGGCGGTCGTCGACGAAGCGCTGCGGCGCGGGCACGAGGTCACGCTGTTCAACCGCGGGCAGTCCGGCGTGACGCCCGCCGGGGCGGAAGCCGTACGGGGCGACCGCGAGGACGAGGACGCACTCGCCGCGCTCGTGCAGGACCGGCGCTGGGACTGGGTGATCGACACCTGCGGCTTCGAGCCCCTGTCCGTGGGCAAGTCGGTACGCGCGCTGACCGGGCACGCCGACGCCTACGCCTTCGTCTCCTCCTTCCACGCCTACGCCGACTGGCCCGCCAAGGGCGTCGACGAATCCATGCCCCGCCACGCCTGCGCCGTCGACGCCACCCCCGACGACGTCCCCTACAACGCCCTCAAAGCCGGCTGCGAGCGAGTCGTCGAGGACGCCTTCGGCGACGGCGCGCTCATCGTCAACCCCGGCATCATCGTCGGACCCGGCGAGAACGTCGGCCGACTGCCCTGGTGGCTGCAGACCCTCGCACGCGGCGGACGCGTACTGGCCCCGGGCTCCCCCGACCGCCCGCTGCAACTGGTCGACGCCCGCGACATCGCCGCCTTCCTCCTCGACCGGCTCACCGACGGCCGCCTCGGCCGCTACCTGACCACCGGCGTCCCCGGCAACACCACCATGGGCGACCT
>NZ_JBEOYE010000240.1:0-2048 GCF_040296945.1 Streptomyces sp. NPDC001941
CGATCTTGTTCTCCCCCCGCCCCCCCCCCCCCACCCCCCTAGTTGGGGGGGGGGGTGGGCCCCGATCCAGGTCCCGCCAGCGTCGCGACCACCGCCGAAAAGGGCCTCGACCAGCGCGGGAACGAATGCGATCATGAGCGCATGAGCCTCGTTCTGCGCCGTGCCGCCGCGGTGTGCGTCCTCCTCATCGGCGCGTCACTCGCCATCTGGGCCGTCGCCGGCCCCGGACAGCAGTGGACGGGGTCGATGACGTCCGCGCGCATCCTGCTCGGCCTGGGCGGGATGGGCCTGGTGGGCCTCAGCGCGGCGCTGATGTTCCCGCAGCGCCGGAAGAAGGACCGGGACGACGACCGTGGTCCGCTGGCGACCTCGTCCACGGCCGCCGGCCCCCTGGACGACCTCTTCGACTGAGGGCGGCCCGTCACGGGCGCCTACCCGAGGCCCCCGTCGCTGCGCAGGAGCTGGCCGTTGATCCAGCCGCCCTCGGCGGAGCAGAGGAACGACACGAGGTGCGCACAGTCCTGCGGCACCCCGAGGCGGCCCAGGGGCGTGAAGCGGATCAGGTCCGCCTTCTGGTCCCCGGTCATCCATCCGGTGTCGGTCGGTCCGGGGTTGATCGCGTTGCAGGTCACTCCCAGGTGGGCGAGCTCGCGGGCGGCGGCCAGGATGATCCGGTCCATCGCCGCCTTGCTCGCGCCATAGGGCAGGTTGCCCGCGGTGTGGTCGCTGGTCAGGCTGATGACGCGGCCGCTGCCGTGGGGCCCGCGGAACCGCAGCCCGTACTCCCGGATCAACAGCCACGCCGCCCGCGCGTTGACCGCGAAGTGCAGGTCGAAGCTCTCCACCGTGGTGTCGAGCAGGCCGGAGTCGACCGACTCGCAGTGGCCGAGCACCAGCGCGGTGACGTCGCCCGACTCGCGCTCGACTCGGTCGAAGAGCCGGGCGGGCGCTGCCGGATCGCTCAGGTCCGCCTCGACCGCGAGCGTCCTCGCGCCGGCGGACTCCGCCTTCCGCAGCAGCTCCCGCGGGGCACTCGGCTCCGCGCCCCACTCCATGCGCGCGTCGTATGGACTCCAGTACGTGAAGGCCACGTCCCACCCGGTCCGGGCCAGGTCCAGCACCACGCTCGACGCGATCCCCGCCGAGCGCCCCGCACCGGTGACCAGCGCCAGCGGACGCCCGGTCCCTTGCGCGTCCCGGTCGGCCCCCACGCGCTCCTCGTTCACCACGAGCACCATCCTTGCGCGCCACCCACCCCACGGCACCCGGTTTTCCGGACCCCCGCCCGGGACCGGACGGCACTGTCACCGCTTCGTACGCTGTAGCCGTGGGTTTGAACCTCTCGCTGTACGCGGCGGACTTCGCACGGCTCCTCGCCCTGCCGGTGGAGCGCCGAGTCTCGGCGCTGGAAGACGCCGTCACGCCGACCCACGAGGCCGCACGGGACGCGGCGGACGACCGCGGGTGGGTGTGGCCTCCGTCCATGACCAGGAGTACGAGCGGGAGTGCGCCCTGGTGCGCGGAGTACCGGTTCCTCACCACCACCGGCAAGTACCGGCCCCACTCCGAGGCCGGTGACGGGTGGGACGACATGCGCGTGCACGTGGAACCGGTGCTGCGCACGGCGCTGGACGCCGTCCTCGACCAACTCATCTGGTACCGCGATCCGGAGGACGACCCCGGGGCGACCGGCGGAGGGGTCCTCCCCGCCGCGCGGGACCCGTTCCGTCCGCAGGTGCTGCTCGTCTGCCCGCCGTCGGCCCTCGCGCGCAAGGCCGCTGGCTGGAGTGTCGCCCGGCCGCGCCTGGCGGAGCTGCGGGAGCCGTTCCGCGTCGAGTGCGAGGGCTGGGCGGGCCGCCCGGCCACCTTCGAGGCCTTCACCGCCCTGGTGGGCGAGTGGGCCGACGTGGTCGGACAGGCCGCGGGGCGGGGCTGGGGACTCGTGGGGCTGCCGGACTAGGGCGTGTCTGATGGCTCTTTGGCGAGGTCCCGGAGCCAGATGATGAGGGCTGCGGTGGCCAGGGTGCCGTGGAATATGTAGTCGCGTT
>NZ_JBEOYE010000241.1:0-2046 GCF_040296945.1 Streptomyces sp. NPDC001941
AAAACATGAAAGCATTTGGAACAATGGCAGAAAAAGAAACTCCTAAAACAAAGGAAACCCAACCAGAAATTAAGGGGACTTTGACTTATGAAGATAAAGTTGTGCAAAAGATTGTAGGTTTAGCATTAGAATCAGTGGATGGACTTCTTTCTGTAGAAGGTGGGTTCTTCTCAAACTTAACAGGAAAACTTATTAATACTGATGATGTTACAACAGGTGTTGACGTAGAAGTTGGGAAAACACAGGTTGCAGTAGACTTGAAAGTAGTTACAGAATATCGTAAGAATGTGCCTGATATTTATGAAAAAATTAAAGAAGTCATTCGTAAAGAGGTTGCGGCAATGACAGAATTGGAAGTTGTTGAAGTTAACGTAACAGTCACAGATATTAAAACGAAAGAGCAACAAAAAGAAGATGATGTAAGTATTCAAGATCGAGTGACTAGTGCGGCTCAAACAACTGGGAAATTCACCTCTGAACAAGTTGATAAAGTAAAAGACAAAGTAGAAGACAATACAGATAAAGAAGCTAGAGTTAAATAAATTTCTAGATAAATCGTGAGAAATAAATGCCTCTATTATGAGGCTTTTTAGTAAGTGAGTTCATTTATATAGTTTTTTATTTAGATAGAAGCACCGAGTCAAATTGATTAGGTGTAAGATACCCTAAACTTTGATGGATTCGTTTTGAATTATAAAAGGCTTCGATGTACCAGAAAATACTCTGATAGGCTTCTTCAAAGTTCTTATATTTAAATTGATACACCCACTCTCTTTTTAAATGTCCATGCCAAGATTCAAGACTGGCATTATGATAAGGGTATCCCCTTCGACTGAAAGAGTGAGTCATCCCATAATACTTAAGCAACTCTTCATACTCTAGACTCGTATACTGGCTTCCTTGGTCAGAATGAAGAATAACAGCTTCTGGATAGTCTTGTGATTTAATGGCCTTATTTAAAGTTCTTTGCACTAATTCTACAGTCATTCGCTTGCCCAAATCCCAAGCAATGACTTTTTTAGTATAACGATCCATAATGGTTGAGAGATAAGCCCATCCTTGTTGAGTAGGAATATAAGTAATGTCGGTTGACCAAACCTTATTTTTCTTTGTAGGTTCAGTCTGTATAAGATTTTTTCGATTGATGTGATCACTTAGTGAGTATCCAGGCTTAAATTTCTTAATGACTACAGACTTGAGTTGAAGTTGCTTCATTAGCTTCTGTACCAGTTTTAACCCGACTTTTTCCCCTTGTTTAAGTAGAAGATGATGAATTTTAGGAGCACCATAGATTTCTCGGTTAGTATTGAAGAGTTGAGAAATTTTGAGTGACAGGTATTGTCTCCTTAATTGAGTTTTAGATGGATGTCGGTTAATCCGTTCATAATAACTTGATTCAGGAACATCAAGGAGTTGACAGCTTAGTCTGACATTGAGTGCTAAAGTTTGTATGGTTTGAGCCATATCCGCAGCACTCACTTCTTTTTCTCGGCGAATATGGTCAATACTTTTTTTAAGATGTCTCGTTCTTCCTTAACTTTAGCCAGTTGTCTTTTTAATTCTAGAAAATCAGCTTTAGAGACGGAGCTTTCATTAGATTTAGAGTAGAGGTCTATCCATTTATAAATTGTTGCAGGGGCCACGTCGTATTCTTTAGACAGCTGGGTGACGGATTGACCAGAATGATAGAAGGCGATAAGGGTTTCTTTAAATTCTTTTGAGTAGCGTTTTTTCATGTTTTTGTCCTTTGTCTAAATTATACAATAGTGACTCTAAGATTTAAGGATAACATCACAATAAATATTCAAAACGGATAGGGAATTTAAAAATTCATAAATATACTAAAATGCTACTGGAAAAGTATATTTCATATTTAATTTTGTGGAAAAACTACGACAAAGCCAATGAACTATTGAAAGTTGGTTTATTATTATATCCGAATAATATGGCATTCATATTTTTCAAGGGAATGATTCAAATTGAGAGTGTTAAAAATTTAAGTAAAACTTATCTAATTAGAGATTTAAAAAAATATATAGAATCTGA
>NZ_JBEOYE010000242.1:0-2029 GCF_040296945.1 Streptomyces sp. NPDC001941
ACGATGCCCTCTCATGTCGCCGAGACAACAGCGCCGGCCGCACCGTCTCGCAGACCCTACGTCGAACAGGACGCCGATAACGGGACAGCCCTTAGGGCCCCGACCCGCGGGGCGGCACATGCGTGAACTCCTGGCCCAGTTCGACAAACGGCGGGCCGCTGGCCGCGAGGAGGCGGCCCGCCTGCGCGAGCAGATCGCCCGGCTCGGTGAGCAACTTGCCGCGGTGGAGCTCCGGCTGGAGCGGCTGGAGGTCACCCGGGAGACCGTCTTGGGGATCGCCGAGGACAGCGATTGCGGCGGCATGGAGCCGCTGCCGTCCGCATACCGGCAGATCCTCGCCGTGTTCGAGGACGACGAGCACGGCCTACGGGCCAAGGACCAAGCTCAAATGCCTCGTCAGCCGCCACATCCTCACCGAGCCCGAACCCGGCCTGTTCACCATGCCCCGCCCGGCAAAGTGAACCCGCGCGAAGGCTCACAGAACACCCACTGCAGCTTGCCGAAGACCTCGCGGAGTCTGGGCTCGCCGTTGGGCAACCGCTTGTCGAAGGCCTTCGTCCCGGCCGGGGTGACGGCGGTGGCGTGGTGTTCGCCCTTGCCGACGTCCAGGCGGAGGAAGAGATTGATGTTGCTGATGTCGATCATGTGCACGCTCCGGTCGCACTCACCCGGCCTGCCACGGCACTGATCGCCACATCCACATCACAAAGAGCCTCCCGGCCGGGGGTAGGCCGGTGGTCATGCCCCTCATCAGCGGTCTGTCAGTGCCTTCGGAGCTCGTGACACCATCCCCCGGGCCATCCACTCGACAAGGGGAGGTAGTCATGCCGACTCCGAAGGCCGGTAACCCCAATGCGGGGGCTACGAAAACGGTGATGGGGCAGAGCCAGCTGATTTATCGGGAACACGGGAACACGGGGAACCGCGCAGCTTAGGGCAGCCTTGGGGTGTTCCCATTGGAGCTATTTAAGGGTCTTTTCCTGTCCCAGAAACGCGGAGCGAGCCGGATCCTTCAAGTAGACCAGGCTGCGCTGGGTCCCAGGCGCTCCGTACGGTGAGCCTGCGGAAGACGCCCGCAGTTGACCCCCGGCTGGGCCGGGAGGGGACCGGGAGAGCGCCTGCGGTTGTATGCTCCCTGTGGTAAGAGCGCGGCCCGCCACCTCTCATTAGAACATCCGCGCCGGACACCCTAAGGATGTCCTCGTCGGCTCTGCCCGGCGGACCCTGCTCGATGACTGTGACCGCAGTACCTCGCGATGAGAGGCACTCGCCACCGTCATGCCATTCGGCACCAATAACTCCGAGGTCACCTTCGGTGAGCCCATCGGCGTCATGGATGCGGTTCTCGTACAGGGGCATACGGTCCGGCTCGCCGTACGGCGCGGCTGAAAGCAGACGGCGTATCCGCACCCCGTCCATCTGAGGCTGTGTGCCACGATCCACTGAGCGTTTTCAGTTGTAGCTCTCAAGGGTGAGGACGGCGCGGGCTGCGGTGGTGAGCCAGGTGGGGCTGCAGCGTGCCTTGCGGAAGATGCGCCAGGTCTTGAGGCGGGCCATGCCGCGTTCGACGGGGTAGCGGAGCCGGGCATGGGCCTTGTTCAGCGACCGCTGGCGGAGGGTGAGTTCTTGTCGCGGACGGCGCCGGTGCGGGACGGCGAAGTTCCCGCCGGCGCCGAGGTAGCCCAGATCGGCCAGGACCGGGATGCCGAGCCGGACACACGTGTTGATGATGTGGTGTCGCCGGGCCGCTGTGAGGTCGTGGGTTCGGCCCGGCAGGACCCGGGAGATCCACACGATTCGGCCGGCGGGGTCGGTGACGACCTGGAGATTCACGCCGTGGCGGCGGTGCCTTCCGGAGTAGTCGGCCCGTGTGTCGCCGACCCGGTCGCACTCGGCCAGGGTGCCGTCCACCAGCACGTACTTCGCCACTGCCGTGGCTTCGCGCAGGGCCCGCGTCAGTCCCGGAGCCCGGCGGGCCAGCAGCGCGACGACGGATCGGACGTAGGCGTGCGCGGTCCCGACGCTGATG
>NZ_JBEOYE010000243.1:0-1987 GCF_040296945.1 Streptomyces sp. NPDC001941
TGGGCCCCCCCCCCCCACCCGGGGCCCTCCCCCCCCTCGGGGGGGGGGGCCCCCCCCCCCCCGGCCCCCCCCCCCCCCCCCCTCGACCGGGACCCTCCACCCGGGCCCCGGCGGCGCGTTCGTCAGTCGAGCAGCCCCGACTCGGCGATGCGCAGCGCCGCCTGGAAGCGCGTCTGCGCGCCGAGCCGCTCCATCAGGCTGGAGATGGTCCGGCTGAGCGTGCGCGAGGAGATGCCCAGCCGCCGGGCGATCACCTCGTCCTTGACCCCGTCGGCGAGCATCCGCACGATCACGCGCTCCTGCCCGTCGAGCACGAGGTCGACCGCCTGGCCCGACGCCACGGGGTGGGAGGGCGTGGCGTTGTGCCAGCAGTAGTCGTACAGCGCGTGCAGGGAACGCACGAGCACCTCGCCGTGGACCACCAGCGCGCCTTGGCCGCTGTCCTCCGGGTTGACCGGGAGCACCGCGACGTCGTCGTCGAACAACAGCATCCGCAGGGGCAGGTAGTCGGCGGTCCGGGCCTCCCTGCCGGGGCGCACGGCGTCCGCCAGGTACCCCGCCATGTACGAGACCTCCGCGGTGCGCCGCAGGTACAGGGCCTCCACCTTGATGCCCCGGCTCTCCATCTCCTTGTCCCGCAGCAGCATGTCGTCGATCAGCTCCTCGGGCGGCGGCCCGCCCGGGTGCATCGACCGCATGCGTACGCGCGCGGTGCTGCCGGCGTCCTCGAGGAAGGCGTTCACCAGGGCCGGGTGCGGCAGCACCTGCACCTCCACCTGCTCGCGGCGCTCCGCCGACAGCCGGTGGTAGTCCCGCGCCAGCGTCGAGATGGAGTCGCGGATCCGCGAGACCAGCTGCGTGTGGGCCGTCACCTGCCGCTCCTCCGCGGAGAACAGCCTGGTCAGGGCCGCCTCCGGGGCTACGGTCAGATAGCCGCTCGGCGCTTCCGAGGCGGGCGCGAGCAGGCCGAGGATGCTCAGCTCGTCACACAGCTGCTCGGCCTCCCCGCGCGAGCAGTGGGCGCGGGCCGCGACCTCCTCCAGCGTCCACCCGGGATTGCGGGAGATCAGTCCGTAGATCTTCCGGCGCGTCTCGTCGTTCTCCCCCATCGAGAAGTCCCCCTCCCCCGGCGGCCCCACGGCGGCCGGAAACGCCCCCGCGGGCGACCGCGGGTGGCAGGCCATAGTGGCATAGGCCGAAACCAGCCGTCTCGCCTCATTCGCACGCAGGCCACAGGGGGTACGGACCGGAGACCTCGCCGTCCGCTGGCCGAAAAGGGCCGCATCGGCCTCGGCCGGAGTCCTCGGCGCCGCTCATGGTCGGGGGCGGCCGGGTCCCCTCAGCGGTCGTCCCTCACCGACGGGCGGTCTCCGTACGGGTCACCCGGTCCGCCCGCCTCGGCCGTCGCCCCGACGGCACGGCGTACGGCGTCCCGGGCACCGGGGCCCAGCACGCTGTGCGTGGTCATGCCCGGCAAGGCGGGCAGGGCGGCCCAGTGGGTGACGGGTTCGTCGCACGGGCGGCCGTAGGGAAGGCGGACGACGCCGTCGGAATCGACGAAGCAGTCGTGGTGCTCGACGCCGCCCTCGTCGAAGTGCCGCCGCGTGAAATACATCGGCAGGACCAGCCACACGTCCTCGCGCTCGCCGGTCGCCTCGCCGTCGGCGCCGTGGACCGGGTAGTCGCCCACCACCGCGGCGGCCACCGGCAACCCGTCACCCGGCAGGCTCGCACGCGCGTCGACCCAGGTCACCGACGCGTCCCAGCTCCTGGTCACACGGTCCTCCGCCGGGTCCGCCACGAGGCCTCCTCCAGATCGACGTCCCGGTCACGGTACGCGACGCCCCCGGCTTGGGCGGTCGCCGCGCTGGACGGGGCGGACGCGGCTCGATCACGGACCGTCGATGAGGCCCCGGAGCTGTGACGCGTCACCCCTCGGGCGCCGGGGAGCCCGACCGGGGCCCCGCGCCCGGGGGGGGTGGGGGGC
>NZ_JBEOYE010000244.1:0-1963 GCF_040296945.1 Streptomyces sp. NPDC001941
TCCGCCGATACATCAGCTGGCGAAACCGTCACGTCGACGACCTACGCCTACGCGCTGTCGTCGACAGGGCAAACGTCGCCTGATGCGGCACTAGCTGCACCTGAGACCCCGGACCAGCTACATCAAAAGTGTCCATATGCCCTCGGGCGCCTCACAGGATGGCACAGCCCGGATCAGAACCCGGCCGTGTCGCTGTGCCACTACTTCCTTCCTTCTGTTAGCGCCTGCCTCATGCAACGGCGCGCGACAGGAGCCAGTGGGCATGCGCCGCCAACGGGGTGGCGCCACGAGGAAGGACGACAAGATGAGCCGCAGCACGAAAGCCACTACCGCGCCTCCGGCACTTGAACTCCGCATCGGAGGGCTGCACTTGACCGTTCAACGCATCCCCGGATGGTTCCTCGCCCTGGTCACGTCAGCCGGCGGGGTCGCGGGCACCTGGTGGGCACAGCGATAGAACCGCAGGTCAGAGAAGCGCCCGCCCGGTTGTCATGGGGCCGCGTAGACTCCCCAGCAACCGCTTTGGACGGAAGTTGAGGGGGTGTTGGTGAGCGAGCAGGTCGTTAAGGAGTGGACACGGGTGGAACAGGGACTGTTCGAATGGACCGTGAGCCAGTCTCGGCGTGATCGTCTTGACGAGATCCACTCCCGATCGCTGAATAGTGCGGCGGACTTTGAGCGGTTTTTCATCGATCTAGTGGACTTCGTCGAAGACGAGTCCGTGACGCCCTATCCGCGTTCCACGCTCGGTCAGTTCGGGAGGGGCAAGGTTCTCCTTGCGCCTCATCTCACGATTGTGGGAGAGAGCCGCTCCCTCAGGGATCTACGGGACCGGGAAGATGCGGCTCGCTGCGACATCAAGGTGGCAGCAAAGCGCTTGCGTGAAGCCGAGGGAGCAGAGAGTCGTCGTGCGGCAGCAAGGGAATTCCTTGCCGCACTCGCAACGCTGATTGCTGCACTCCTCGCGTTCGTCGTGCGCGTCTTGCTCTTGCTGCTGTCCCGAGCCCTCGGCCGCACCTACGCCGAGGACGTACCCGTCTGGCAGCCCGAGCCGATAGACGAGAAACCACAGATCGCGCCCAGAGGGCCGAACTCTGCCTTCCCCGTGAACATCATCCGGGGCGGGCACCGCAGCAGCGCGCAGGGGAGCGCCGTACTCGCTGCCTAGGTAGCCCGCCGACCATGTCAGGTCGGAAGGCTCAACACCATGTTCAACTTGCCGGAAAACGCCCCGTGGTGGGCGCTGCTGGCCATGTCCGGGCTCGGACTCGTCACCTTTGCGTTCAACCGCTTCGTGCACCGTGTCTGGCCGCAGAACAGCCGCGACAGGCGCGCACTCCTCGAACTGCGGCAGCGTGACCGCGCCGAGCGCCGCAAGGAACTCCAGCAGCGGGAGGACCGCAACGAGCGATGACCCCGCCCGGTGACGGGGCCGCTCCATGCCGCACTTCAGGCAACCTGAGCGGCCCCGAACTCCGTGCGCGTCTTGAGCTGGTGGCAGTCGTGGCACAGCACTTGGACGTTCGCGTCCACGTCTTCACCACCGAGGGACAGCGGGCGCACGTGGTCCACGTCCACTTCGTCGGCCCCGTACGTCTCCAGGCACCAGTCACACCACGCGGTTCCCCGCTCCTGTACCCGTCGCCGGAGCCGCGCAGCAGCGTCACGACGGGTCGCCCGTCGCCTGCCCCGTGCCCGCCTGGTGGCGGACACTCGGACGCTCCTCGAAGGCCGTGTGGTGGGTCGTGCAGCGGCCCCGCTGGGTCGCCGGCTCGGTGCAGTCGATACAGCTCATGTACGGCCCCCTGTGGTGTTGTTCGTTGCGTGCCCGCCCCCGGATTCGAACCGGGAACACCGCGGACCTAGGGCCAATACCGGTGATTTAGTGACTTATCTGGCGCCTGCTGGTCGCTTTGGTTGGCGATACCAGTGTGACGGTGGGAGCCGGGCGCGGGGGCGGTTT
>NZ_JBEOYE010000245.1:0-1960 GCF_040296945.1 Streptomyces sp. NPDC001941
TGGGCGGGAGCGGCACAGAACACGGCCGGGACCGCGAGCACCACAGCCGCCAGCACGGACCCAAGACGCACACGTCTGACACTTCGCATCAACGACACGGTTGTTACCGGGACGTCCTGATCTCGACGAGCATGTGGTCGCGGCCCTGGCTGTCCGCGCTCTCGCCCACCGGGGTGAAGGCGTCCTTCGCCACGTCGTAGGTCTTCTCTTCCGTACCGACGGTCATGTCGACCTGCGCGGTCTGGGCTGCGCTGCCCCGGACGCCGTAGACGGCGGGGATCTCCATCGTCAACCAGCCGCTGGTGCCCGTGACTTTGAAGCAGATCTTGTCCTTGCTGCGGGCCCAGACCTCCAGGAGGCCCGTCTCGCTGGCGCAGTCGGCCAGGGTGATGTGACCGTCCCCCTTCTTCAGGACGATCTTCTTCTCGGCCAGGATCTTGTCGGCCTGCGGGTATTCGTGGGTCTCCACCGCGTACCCGGGCCCCTCGTCCGCGATGGGCGTGGCCGGAATTGATTCCTCGTGCCCGGTCCACGCCAGGAGAGTGACCGCGGCCGCAGCGGCAACCGCTGCGGCGAGAGTGCGGAGTGAATTCTTCATGTGCGCTCCCGAAAGGCTGGGCTGGTCGCCGTCCAACATGTGGTCACAGGGGCTCGAAATGTCGAGGCCGCCCCGCCCGATTACAGCCTTTGTCCTGCGTGAAAGTCCATGCAAACAAAAGGAACTGATGGCTCATTAGGTGACATGAACCGTTAATGGGAGCCACCTTTCAGCGTGTTCGACCCAAAAGTCTGGAGGGTCACCGATGGTGGAGAGGTGGGATTGTCGAGGTTTTTTACGCGAGTCATGATTTGGTCGCAATCCTCTGCGGGTAAACGACTTCCTGGCCGAATGCATGTCCCGTCATTGGCGTAATTCTGTTGATGCAAAAGGCGTTCCCCTTGCTTTACTTTGGCGCTGCGAGACGGGCTTTCCCCAGCAAGCCGTGCCCTGCTTCCCGTACGCCCTCGACGGATCCGCCGACGCATCCGTCAACGTGCCCTGTGCGTAATGACTTTGGGGGACTTTCCATGCCGATGACCTTCATGAGCAGACGCCGCCTCCTCGGGTTGCTGGCCGTCGCCACCGCCGCCGCTGCCTCTCCGATACCCCTGGCCCGGGTGGCCCGAGCCGAGAGCGCCACCACACCCGGCGGGCTGCCCGACACCGACCGTGCCAAGGCCGTCATGGCCTGGCTGTCCGGGGGCAGGGAGACACGGGCGCTGGCGGCCCGGGCACTCGCCGGGACGGACTCCGAAGTGAGCACCTTCCTGAGCGCGCAGCTGTCCAGGAGCACGGCCGAGGACAACCGGGTGGCTGCCCTCGCCTACTTGGCCGGTGCGGGCAAGGCGCTGCGGCGCGAAGGATCGACGGCCCTGCAGGGCGGCGACTCGGCCATCGCGACGTTCGTGCGCGGCGGCTACAAGGCGGCCCTGTCCGAAGACCTCAAGGTGGCTGCCGCCACGGTGGTCAACTTCGGCGGCCGCGCGGTACGCAGGGCCGGCACCGCCGCGCTCGACACCGGCACCGACCAGGCCCTGGCGGACTTCATCCTCGACGGCCGGTGGAAGGCCGACGAGGAGGACATGCGGGTCGAGACGATGACGCTCATGTCCAGCGCGGGCCCGGAAGTGAAGAAGTACGCCGACCGCGCCTTCCAGGGCACGGACGCGGACCTGTCCTGGTTCCTGGAGATCGGGCAGCACATCGCCCGCGCCCGCGACCAGGAGAAGGCCACCATCGGCGAACTCGTCGCGGTCGTGGAGCGCGAGGGCAAGCTGGCGCGGGCGAGCACCGACCTGGCGGTCGAGGCCTCGCAGCGCGCCCAGACCGCCGCCGTGCGCGCCAAGGAGGCGGCGCAGAAGGCCGCGGCGGAGGCCGAAGCGGGCAAGGACGACGTGGCCAGGTCCGGCGCGGCGGCCC
>NZ_JBEOYE010000246.1:0-1941 GCF_040296945.1 Streptomyces sp. NPDC001941
TCCGGATACGGAGACCTACGTCCCACCAAGACACCCTTCCTCGGACCATCAAGATCCATTGTCAGAGTGTCCACACCACAGGGGTCACCTCACTCCGCTCCTGACACCTGGGGTGCGCGCCGCTGGGACGGGCCTGCAGGCGGGCGTACGGGAGCGTCGACGCCCCGCTGCGCCCTGCTGTTCCACCGAGGCCCGGGCCGGGACGAGCCGGCCGCCTGCCCCGGGTCGCCGTACGGCGTGGTGCGCCCGGCTGGGACGAGCCGGCCGCCTGCCCGCCATGCCGCCCCGCGTGGAGGCTGCCGTTCACGGAGGTGCACCACAGTGCACTTCCGTGGGCTTCGTCCCGGGCGGCGCCCCGCTCCTTCTCGCCCCACGGCCGCCGCCGTGCCCGGGCCCTTCCCGGCCCTGGTCCGGCCTGACATGCCTCGGCGGGGGTCCGGGTTGCACGCCCGACGACGGATACAGAATCCGAAAACAAATTCAATGACCTGCGGGACTTGATTATCCGGTATTCTGGAATCCTCAGATGAAGGGGGCGGAAATGCCGGAACGCACCATCGAATTCGGTAAATACGGAGCCAGCGGTGTGAAAGGAAGCGACCTTGTCGGCCGCCGCCTGGACGACCTCGCGACCGGTATTGCCACCCCCGTCACGCAGAAGCGTGGTCTGGATGCGCGTCTGCGGTACCTGACGAAGTCCCCGCGCGCCCTGGCCGCCGCCCGCGCCGCCGGCCTGACCGTCACCGACCGCACCCTCAGGGCCTGGACCACGGGCACCCGCAAGCCCAACGCCCGCAGCCTGGAGCAGATTGAGGCCGCCTACCGCACGGTGCGCCGCCACAACGTCGCCGCGCATCTGCTGCGCCGCCTCAACGCCCGCGGCGGCACCCGCGTGGAGCTCCACCCCATCAACCAGGCTGCCGTCGGCCGCCGTTTCCAGCGCGTGCTGGAGTACCGCTCCCTGAACGTCCGCCGCTGGGACCGCATTGTCGAAGCCTGGCGCGACCAGGACGACAGCGCCCTCGCGGACGCCTGGGAGAATGAGATCGTGGACCTCGGGTCGCAGTGGGGCCAGTACGAGTACGCCACGAACGTGGGCTTCTCAGCCTGACCCCCTCCATGGCCCCACCGGTGAGGACCGGACAGCTCTGACATGCGTAGCGCGGAGCCCGGCGACCGACGTCCCCCGCACGAGCCGGCCGGGCCCAGCTGGCCGTCGCCGTGACCCGGCGGCCTGGTGTTTTACGGCCGTAAAACCGGAGCCGGACAGCACGCCCCAGCAAGACGCCGGCACGTCCTCCAGCGAGGCCCCAAGCCCAGCCAGGAGCTCCGGAAGCCGGGAATCACCGAAGCCTTTCCGGCACCACAAGACGCGTTATCCAGCCGGAATGCGAGCGATTCCAGAGAGCCAAGATCGCCACGCTTCAGGCAGTCACCTTGCAGACCAGGAAACATCCGGTCCACTGAAATGACGCACGGCGCGACCCAGCCGAATGAGCCCCGGCACAGCCACCAGAGGAGACCTCAGGGGGTGCCCTCTGAGGCAATAATGTATCCGGCCCAAACAGATGACGCACACTGGCGGACAGAGGTGCCCCCGCGATAACCTCAACCCATGCCCCCAAGGCAGCACGCCCCACTTCCCCGCCCCGCCACCAGACTTGACACAGCGTCACCACCCCAGGCCACCCCTCCCCGTAGCCAGCCCCAGGCGGGCGCGGAGCGCACGCCGTCAGTCCAGTACGCGGAGCGTGCTGGACCCTTCAGGGCCGCCAGGCCCTAAAGGCCGGGCCACGGAGTGGACCGGCACCCCGGGACGAAGTCCCGGCAGGGGCGCGCAGCGCCCCGTACCGCCCGGTCGCGGAGCGACCGGCCTTCCGGCGCTTGCGCCGGAACCGCCCCGTAGGGGCGGCGCGTCGTGTCTGCGGAGCAGACCGCGCG
>NZ_JBEOYE010000248.1:0-1790 GCF_040296945.1 Streptomyces sp. NPDC001941
GGACCCTCACCCAAGGCCGGGTAGTTAACGCATTTCCGCTGGTGGGGAGGGGTTTGGTGACCACTGGGTGGCGGTGTAGAGGCCGGGGCCGAGCTTGTGGATGAGGCCGCCTGCGGCCCAGCGGTTGAGTTGTCTGTACATGGTCTCAAGGGTGATGTCGCCGAAGCGGGCCGCGATGTCGCGGGGCCGCCATGGACGGCCGGGCTCTTTGTGGAGCAGGTCGAGGATGCGGTGCCGACGACGCTCGGAGTCGACGGTGTGCCGATCGTCTCGCGAGGCTGCGGGCAGCGGAGGCAGTTGATCTGCGGGTTCGAGAATGGCGACGCAGAGGCGGGTGACGGTGCGGCTGCGGTCGGGGCGGCCGTCGTCCTGCCGCTCGGCGTACCGGGAGACCGACGAGCGGACCTTGCGGGTGCTGATGCGGGGCCGGCGGGGTGGGAGGAGGTCGGCCAGGACACGCCGCCCGATGACGCCGATGATGCTGGCGTTCGGGGCTGTGGTGATGCCGGCGGCCTGGATGACGAGGTCGCGGGCGGCCTGCAGGGCGATGGTGAAGCCGCAGCGGTCCGGGTCGGTGCCCGGCTGGGACTCGGCGGCCTGGACCATCACGGTGCGAAGCGCCTGGTAGAGCGTGAGTTGGGCCCACATCTCCTGCTCGACGCCGACTGGATCGCCCGACCGCAGCGGGCGGCCCTGTCCCAGGGTGTGCCGCAGCGCGTAGTAGGCGGACTCGTGCTCCCACCGCTCGTGGTAAAGCGAGGCCAGTACGGTGGCGGGGTATCGGTTCGCGCAGGTCAGCGTGGTGGCGAGTCGGTAGACCCCGGTGAAGGAGGTGCCGTCGTCCAAGGTCACGATGACCTGCGCCTCGATGATGCGGACCGGCACGGTCCCGATGACGGACAAGTAGGAGCTGTCGCCGAGACGGGCCAGTACCGGGGTGCGGCGGTTGGCACGGATCCGCCCGAGGAACTGTGCGCCGGTGTCGGTCAGAGAGGCGAGGAAGGCATTGGCATCGAAGCCCTTGTCCCATAACAGCAGCATGTCGGGGCCCAGATGGTGCAGGAGCCGACTGGCGTAGGCGGTCTCGCCGGTATCGGTGGGACCGAACACCGCGCCGATCAGAGCGCGGGTGCCGGTCTCCACCAACGTCATCAGCTCCAGCATCGGAGCGCCGCCCCGGCCGCCCGGGCCGAACCCTTCCACGTTGCGCTCGGTGTCGGCCAGCCTGATCGAGCTGCAGCCGTCGAACGAGACCGTCCGGAAGCGTCCGAACCGCACCCCGGTCGTGGCCGGTTGCGCGAGTGGTCCGGTCAGAACCTCGAACAGGCAGCGGACGGGCGCAGGGCCGACCCGGCGGCGCAGGTCACGCAGAGCCTTCGCGGTCGGTCCGGCAACCTCCAGGCCGACATCCGCCAGCGCAGCGGTGAGCTTGTTCCAGACCAGCCGGTAGCCGACCTCCGGGAACAGGCACATCGCCAACAGAAAGTAAACCCCGACCCGAGACGGCAGGTCACGCAGTCGGCGCTCCACACAACCGGTCTCCTCCAGGACCGCGTCGACGAGCTCGAACGGCACGACCTGCGTCAGCTCGCCCAGATGGCCGGGCGCGAAGGGGCCCGCGGCCACAGCAAACACACGGGAGAACATCGTCAGACTGGGCGGCGCGGCACAACGACGAACGAGCAACGGAGCACCTCGAAGATCAGCAGTCTTGGTGGACTATCTGACCAACGCGACCCTGTTGGCCGCGTCACGATCCGACGCACAAAACCCTTCCCACCAGCGGAAAT
>NZ_JBEOYE010000249.1:0-1648 GCF_040296945.1 Streptomyces sp. NPDC001941
GTCGTAGTGCAGTCCGTCGCCGAAGGGCTGCGGGGTGAACTCGTTGTGGACGAGCCCGTACCAGTCGCCGGTGTCCGGGTCGACCCACACGCCCAGGAGCTGGGAGGCGTACTTCGCGGGGGCCAGCTTGGTGGAGACGGACAGGCCCACGGGCGAGAGGCAGAGCTCGCCGATCGTCTGCACCAGGAAGAGCAGCACGATCCACCACATCGTCGGGTGAGCGCCGCCGGACGCCTGCGAGAGCGGCACGCAGAAGGAGAAGAAGGACAGCGCGATGAAGAAGAGGCCGAAGGCGAACTTCGTCATGGTGCGCACCTCCTTGCCGCGCCTGATCAGGCCGGTCCACAGGGCGGCGAACACCGGGGCGAGCAGGATGATGAAGAAGGAGTTGAAGGACTGGTACCAGGTGGAGGGCATCTCCCAGCCGAAAACCGTGTTGTCCGCCTTCGTCTCGCCGAACGCCTGCACGGTCGACGCGCCCTGGTCGTAGATCATCCAGAACACCGCGGCCGCGGCGAAGATCCAGATGAAACTGGTCATCCGGGACTGTTCCACGTCCGTCAGGTCACGGTCCCGCTTGATCCGTGCGAGCACCAGGACCGGGATGACCAGGCCCGCCACGGTAAGCGGGAGCAGCACCCAGTTGATGGTGAAGTGGTCGGTGACGACCACCACGGTGTAGAAGACGGCCGCGACCGCGCTCCACGCGAGCGCCTTCAGGGCCAGGCTCTTCTTCTCGTCCGCACTGGCCGGGTTCACCACCACGTCCGCGTGTTCGGGCAGGTGGCGCGTGCCGTACAGGAACTGGGCGAGGCCGAGCGCCATGCCCAGGGCGGCCAGCCCGAAGCCGAGGTGCCAGCTGACGGTCTGTCCGACCGTGCCGATGACGTACGGGGCGAGGAAGCCGCCGATGTTGATCCCCATGTAGAAGACCGTGAACCCGCCGTCCCTGCGGACGTCGTTGTCGGCGTACAGCTGCCCCACCATGGTGGAGATGTTGCTCTTGAGCAGGCCCGAGCCGAGCGCCACCAGGGCCAGTCCGACGAAGAAGCCGCCCGAGCCCGGCACGGCCAGGCACAGGTGGCCGGCCATGATGATCCCCGCGCCGATGGCCACGGTCTTGCGCGGCCCCCACAGCCGGTCGCCGAACCAGCTGCCCGGCATGGCCAGCAGGTAGACCATCGCGACGTAGACGGAGTAGATCGCCGTCGCGGTCGCCGCGTCGTAGGCCAGGCCGCCGCCCTGCGAGCCGGGCTTGGCGTCCGCTCCGCCGGAGATCAGGTAGATGACCAGCAGGGCGCGCAGGCCGTAGTAGCTGAAGCGCTCCCACATCTCGGTCATGAACAGCGTGGCCAGGCCGCGCGGGTGGCCGAAGAAGGTCTTGCCCTGCTGGTCGGCCGCGTCTTTCGGAAGGGTGGACGCCATGGATTTCCGTGTCCTCGTGGCTCGGTACGCGCCGCCGGTTCGTCGGCGCCGCAGGCGCGCCTACCCCGCGATCACCGATATCCCACACACCGGGTCCGCTCGGCGGACGCGGTGAGATCCAGGTCACTCGGCGGGCGCGGCCCGGCCGCCGGGCTCGCCGTGGCGTCCGCCGGGCTAGCCGTGGGGGGCGCCCCCGCGGGGGGGGGGGCGGCCCCGGGCGCCC
>NZ_JBEOYE010000250.1:0-1574 GCF_040296945.1 Streptomyces sp. NPDC001941
AGGGGGTGTTGTCCGGTGAGGAGTTCGGTGACGGAGGTGCCGGTCCAGGGCAGGAGGGCTGCGTCGCAGGCGTCGACGGTTTCGGCGAAGGCGGGCGACTGTTCGTACAGGGCCCGGCCCATGCCGTCCCATTGCGAACCCTGACCCGGGAACACCCACACACTGCCCTGCCCAGTCCGCAGGACGTCGTCCCCCACGGCCTCGAAGGGGGACACGACACCCGGGGCTTCGATGCCCTCGGCGAGGGCTTCCAGTCGGCTGATGGCTTCTTCGCGCGTGGCGGCGACCACAGCGCCCCGATAGTCGAACCAACTGCGGTTCCACAGTGCGGTGGAGGCCACCTGAGCCGGAGAGACCTCGGGGTGTTCGCGCCACCAGTCGGCCCAGCGCCGGGCCTGCGCCCGCACCACACCGCTGTCCCCGCCCGACAGCACGATCGGGAACACCCCCTGATCCGGGGTCTGTTCGGTGACGGCCGCGACGACGGGGGGCTCTTCGAGGGCGGGCGGTTCTTCGAGGACGAGGTGGGCGTTGGTGCCGGACAGGCCGAAGGACGACACACCAGCGCGCCGCACCCGTTCCTCATCACGCGGCCAGGCGCGGGCCTCGCCCAGCAGCTCCAGCCCGCTGCCCTCCCACACGATGTGTTCGCTGGGACGCCCGGCGTACCGGGAGGGCGGCAGTTGCTCGTGCTGGAGTGCGAGGACCATCTTGATGACGCCGGCCACGCCCGCCGCCGCCTGCGCGTGGCCGATGTTCGACTTCGACGACCCCAGCCACACCGGACGCCCGGCCTCGCGCCCCGGCCCGAACACCTCGCCCAGCGCGCCGGCTTCGACCGGGTCGCCGAGGGGAGTGCCGGTGCCGTGGGCCTCGACGGCGTCGATGTCGGCCGGGGTGAGGCCCGCGCGGGAGAGGGCCTCCTGGATCACCCGTTGCTGGGAAGGGCCATTGGGAGCGGTGAGTCCCTGCGAGCGTCCGTCCTGGTTGACGGCGGAGCCGCGGATGACCGCGAGGATCTGGTCGCCGTCGGCCCGGGCGGTTGACAGGCGCTTGAGTACGAGGACGCCGCAGCCTTCCGACCAGCCCGCGCCGTCCGCATCGGCGGAGAAGCTCTTGCACCGTCCGTCCGGCGCGGTGCCCCGGAGCCGGGAGAACTCCACGAAGACCGAAGGCGTCGACATCACGGTCACGCCACCGGCGAGCGCCACGTCGCACTCCCGCTGGCGCAGTGCGGTCATCGCCAGGTGCAGGGCCACCAGCGACGACGAGCACGCGGTGTCGACGGTGACGGCCGGGCCCCGCAGGCCCAGGGAGTACGACACCCGGCCCGACAGCACGCTGCCGGCCCTGCCCGTGTTGACGTACCCGTCCTGGTCGCCGAGGCCGTGGCCCAGGCTCCCGTAGTCGCCGTTCATCGTGCCCAGGTACACGCCCGTGTTGCTGTTCTCCAGCGCCTCGGCCCGCAGCCCGGCGCGCTCCAGGGCCTCCCACGAGGTCTCCAGGACCACCCGCTGCTGCGGGTCCATGCCCCGTGCCTCGCGCGGGGGTATCCCGAAGAACCCGGCGTCGAA
>NZ_JBEOYE010000251.1:0-1508 GCF_040296945.1 Streptomyces sp. NPDC001941
CCCCGAACCCAACACGGGGCTCCGCCCCTGCACCCCGGTAGGTGGCCCGGCCTCAACACGGGGGTGCGCTCCCCCCCCCCCCCCCCCCGGCTCTGTGAGGAGATGCAGGACATGGCAGGTTACGACCTGATCGACGAAGCGGTCGTCGACGCACCGCCGAACGTCGTCTGGGACGCGCTCCTGAAGGAGTTCAACGGCGGGGCCCAGTGGTGGGTACCGGCCAACACCTTCGCCACCACCGCCGGTTCGGCGGACACGGTCGGCGGCGAGGTGGCGGTCACCGTGCACACCAAGGGCGTCGACAAGGGCGGTCTGAAGCTGCGCTTCACGGCGCGGACCACGGCCGTCGAGCCCGGCCGCAAGCTGTCGATCGAGTACGTCGACGGGGTCTTCCGCGGCCCCAGCGACTTCGTGCTCGACCCGGTGGAGGGCGGCGCGAAGACCCGGATCGGCATGCACTTCAAGGGCCGTCCGCACGGCTGGCTCAAGGTGCTGGCCAAGGTCGCCGACATCGGCGCCGAGCACTCCCGCGCCACCAGCGCGGCGTTCGTGGCGCTGGACGGCGTGCTGCGGAAGGGGAGCCGATGACCACGGTCGCCCCCGCCCCCGCGGCGGCCGTCGTGCGCACCGCGGCGGAGTCGGTGGTCCGCACCGACGACGGCGCGCGCCTGGCGGTCACCGTCCTCGCCCCGCTGGGCACCCCGTCCGGCACCACGGTCGTCCTGTCCCACGGCTGGGCGGCCGGGCGCCGGGTCTGGGGCACCGTCTCCGACCGGCTGATCCGGGCCGGGCACCGGGTGGTGCTGTACGACCAGCGGGGCCACGGGGCCTCCACGCTGGGCCGCGAGCCGTTCGGCATCGCCCGGCTCGGCGCGGACCTCGGCGCGGTCCTCGACCACGTGGACGCGCCCGACGCGGTGGTCGTCGGCCACTCGGGCGGTGGCTTCGCCGCCCTGTCGTACGCCTCCTCCGGCGCCCGGCAGCTGTCCGGCCTGGTCCTGCTCGGCACCGCCGCGCACGACCAGGAGACCCCGGACAGCGAGGTCAAGATGATGGGCAGCCCGGTCTTCTCCTGGGCGGTGCGCCGCCCGGCGCTGGGCCGCAAGCTGCTCGGCCAGATGGTCGGCAAGGGCATCGACCCGCAGCTGCGGGAGGTCAACCGGCAGCTGTTCGCGGCCGCTTCGCCGCAGGTGCGGGCCGACGCGTTCCGCTCCTCGCGGGGCATGGACCTGCGCGAGGCGATCGCCTCGGTGCACGTGCGGGCCGTGGTCCTGGCCGGCGCGGCGGACAAGGTGATCGCCCCGGCCCTGGGCCGCGTGGTCGCCGAGGCCCTGCCGAAGGCCCGGTTCGAGGAGCTGCCGGGCGCGGGGCACATGCTGCCCCTGGAGGCTCCGGAAGCGGTGGTGGCCGCCGTCACGGAGCTGGCACGGTGATCGAGAGGATCCTGCCCGCGGGCGGCATGAGGTGGGGAGAGGATAAAAACAGCACACCCCGCCCCCGAAACACCC
>NZ_JBEOYE010000252.1:0-1506 GCF_040296945.1 Streptomyces sp. NPDC001941
GTTGAGCTAACCCAAAAGTAGCATAAAAATAGACAGGAGATATATCTCGAATGGTATCGAGATATATCTCCTGTCTATTTTTATGAGGATTTCATTCCAAATGTCTTATTTTTTATTTTTTAGCGCCATGATAATGTATAAAATTGTACGCTGATTAACCACTAACATGCCACAAAATAATAGGGCAAGGCATAGATACAAGACTTTACTCGGCAGATAAAATAAACAAAGAATTTGTACCAAAATGATCACAAAATTACTTATAAAAGTTCGCCATTTAATCTGAATCACCACAAATTTTTGCGTATCCTTGACACGAAATAAAAACGTTGTTAAGAATCCAAGCATTGAAGCTAATCCAGCACCATTCAAGCCAAATAATGGAATAAGTAATACTTGTGCAATGACACAAACGATTGCTCCAAATAAAAATGTGATAAATCCTCCTGTAGTTTTTTTAACTACAATATAACTTGTTTCAAAAAAATTTGCAAAGCTAGAAAATAATGCTGAGAGCATGAAAGGTTCTGTTGCGAAGTTTGAAAATCAAACGCGCCCTCTCTGAACTCCAAATATCTTAGGCTGGTATTCCCATTAATACCTTGATTTCAGTAGACACCGCAAAGCCGAAGAGCGTTCCATTTCTTCGGTTCTTTTTATATATTCCTCGAAGGGTCTCCATGCCCTTAATCGTGGAAGAGGCTGTACGGAGACTTTGATAAAATTTATTCCGTCGTTTAATAGGTCGATGGTCTTGTTCTATTAAATTGTTAAGATACTTCACAGTTCGGTGCTCTGTCTTAGGATATAAACCCACACTCTGTAACTTTCTAAAGGCGGAGCCAAGAGAAGGTGCTTTATCGGTCACAATTGCTTTCGGCTCACCAAACTGTTTATGGAGTCGTTTTAAGAAAGCATAGGCTGCTTGCGTATCCCGTTTCTTTCGTAACCAGATATCTAAGGTTAAGCCGTCCGCATCAATTGCACGATAAAGATAATGCCAACGTCCCTTAATTTTGATATAGGTTTCGTCCATTTTCCATGAATAGAAGGATTGTCTATTTTTCTTCTTCCAAAGATAATAGAGGACTTTGCTGTACTCTTTCACCCAACGATAAATCGTAGTATGACAAACATTTATTCCACGATCATATAACAATTCCTGAACTTCACGATAGCTTAGATTGTAACGCAGGTAGTAACCAACAGCGACAATAATGACGTCTTTTTTGAATTGTTTGCCTTTAAAATAATTCATTACTCTGTCCTCTCTGTCTTTTTTCTCAATTTTACACTAAAATAGATTTTTTGGAAAACTTTGCAACAGAACCAAAGAAATAATAAATTCTAGGCCCTTAAAAGAAAAAATCAAATTTTTAACAAAGGTTATTATTATTAAGGCGAAAAACCATTAAGCCGTTAAACGAAAACGCAATTAGGATTGACTAGTTGAGGCTTGGTTAACCATCAACATCACTATTCAATGAAGAAACAGGCCTTGAATCT
>NZ_JBEOYE010000253.1:0-1503 GCF_040296945.1 Streptomyces sp. NPDC001941
CAGAGCTCAAACGGCTCCGGTGAGAGCAGTGCTCACCTGCTGGCGGCTACGGACCGTAGTCTCCCTCACGGCCCGACGAGTCCCATTAGGTGAGCCGTAAGCTTCATCACGTGGATAAGGAAGCTGAGACCGAGGTGGACTGCCGCGTTGTCTGGTCGGTTGAGGCTGGCCTGGAGGGGCGGTGGAAGTCCGTATCTGCGCCCTCTGGTGAGCGGGCTGAGGCTTTGGCTCGACTGGAGTGGTGCCGGGTGCATGCGGCGCCGGCTGTGTCGTATCGACTGCTCCGTGAGACGACCAGAGTGACCGTTGCGGTGGAAGATGCCTGAGCCGTTGTGTGCTCGAACTGTTCCGATGCCCCTGCGGCCCGGCAGGGGCCGGGGCCGGGGGCGCAAGGCGGACGGCAGGACACGGGCGTGAGTTGAGGCACGGAGCCGGGCCGCGGCGGACGGCGGGCGGCAGGGCCGGTCGGTTCCTGCTGGTGGGTCTCCTGCTGGCGCGACAGCCCGCGGCAGCGGCCCGGGTACGGGGTTGGACGCGGGCGGGCGCGGTGGGGACGGGCGGGACGCGGGCCGGGCGGCGAAAGACCCCGCCACCCCAGGGCGGTGGGCCTCGGGGTGCAGTGGGGACGGGCGGATTCAGCGCCCGTACAGGGAGATCACGGTCCGGCCGAACGGGGCGGGACGCCAGTCTCCGGGGTTCTTCCCTCGCCGCCTGGCGTCCCAGCGGATCTGCGCGGTGGGCGGCAGGACCATCGGGATCGTGGGTGCGTTCCTGTTGTGGCTGTCGGGCAGGAACAACCCCACGGACACATGGCTGTGGACCGGTGCGTGCTGCCAGTGCCCGGGCAGGGACGCCTGATGCTCATAGGGTTCCAGGAACGCGACAGGGAGCCAGGTGCCGCCGGCGTCCTGGACCCGCAGGCTCACCACGAGCGTTGCGCCCTGGAACATGTCCGCGGGCGGGTCGCCCACGACGACGGAGAAGAAGACCGTGGAGACCTGGCTCAGGTCGAGGGGCGGTGAGTAGCCGGTCCCTTTGAGCGTGGAACCCGCTGGATCGTCGAGGTTGTTGGCCCAGATCCGTCGCGCAGGCTGAAACACGGCTTCCCCCAGACACCAGGGTCATCACGGTGCGCCCGTCCAGCAGGACATTCACCGGCCAGGTGTGGTCGCCGTCGACGATTGCGCTGGGGATCATCCAGCCGTACGGGCCCTCGTGGACGACGGGTTCACCCTCCAGCCCGTGCTCCATCCCATTGGAGCCGAGGAGCGGGTACCACAGGCCGCCGTACCGTTCCTCGAAGCGGAGCAGGGCGTTCACTTCCTGCGGCGACGCCGCTCGGGTTCGCCCGTCCGCATCGACCGCGGTGGCTTGCTCCTTGAGCGTTTTCAGTGTGGTCACCGATCGGGTGATGGCGGTGGCTGCGTAACAGGCGAGGCTCCCGGGCTGTTGAGCGAGAGATCTCACATCTCATCTCGTCAGCCGGGGAGCCTCGTTGGTTAC
>NZ_JBEOYE010000254.1:0-1471 GCF_040296945.1 Streptomyces sp. NPDC001941
GAGGGGCCCCGGTTCCTGGCCGTGACGCGGTAGTCGAAGGTCTGGCCGGGCCTGAGCGGTCCGGTGCCGAGGGAGTCCTTCTCGCTGACGAGGTCGGCGGACTCCGTGAAGGTGACGGGGGCGTCGGCGGGGGCGTTCAGGCCCACCGTGGTGACGTCGTCGGGCGTGTTGACGTAGTCGCCCGCCGTCCGGGAGGTGACCTGCGCGGTCACCGTGCAGGAGACCTGGTTCGCGTTCAGGTTGCCGCCGGTGAGAGCGATCGACGAGCCGCCCACGGCACCGGTGACGCTGGCGCTGGGGCAGTTGGTGGTGGGCGCGCTCGCCAGGGTGACGCCGGTGGGCAGGCGGTCGGTGAACGACCAGCCGTTCTTCGCGCCGAGTTCGTTGGTGTTGGTGATGGTGAACGTCACCGTGGAGTTCTGCCCGGCGGGGACGGACCGGGGGCTGAACGACTTGTCCAGCTGCGGGGTCACGTCGATGAGGCGGATGTTGTCGAAGGCGGCGTCGTTGCCCGCGCCGGAGCCCTCCGCGTTGATCATCCGGATGCCGGCGGACGTACCGGAGAAGAGCATGGACGAGGTGGCCGGGAAGCGGCCTGCGCGTACGCCCGAGTAGTCCCTGGCGCGGCTGTCGGTGCAGGGGTTGAGGGTGCCGCCGACCGGGCGCGCGGTCGCCCCGTCGAGGAGCGAGAACTGGAACCGCGGCCCGCGGACGGTACAAGCCGTCGCGGCCCCGTCGACGCTGAAGGTCACGAACCGGTTACTCACGTTCAGCGGGACGGGTGCCGTGGTCTCGAACTGGACCTTGTTGGCACCCGGGTCGCCCTCGGTGAAGGCCGTCACCGCGTGGTTGGTGTTCGGGTCGTTGCCCGCGACCTGGCCCAGGACGTTGGCGAGGACCCGGGTGCTCGGGAAGCTGTTCCGGCAACCGGCGGCGCCCGCCTCACTGACCGGCATGGAGGACGACACGATGGCACCGTTGCAGTTCGTCAGCCACGCCGGGTCGGCCGTGTACTTCGTACCCATGGCTCCCGTGTACGCCGGGAGCATGACCACGCGGTTGCCCATGCCGTTCTCGAAGTTCTCGACGAACAGCTCCTTCGGCTCCTGCGCGACCCCGGGCGTACCCGGATCCGCCACAGCCCCGGGCCCCGCCGCGAAGGCCGTCGTACTACCGCCCGCCGCGACGCCCCCCACCGCGCTCAGCACCACCAGGGCGGAGCTGAGCGCCGCTCCTGCTCCACGGCGCCCGCGCACCCCGTGCGCGCGTGCCTGCCTCTCCTCGCGACCACTGCGCGGGCCGGTCCCCTCCGGACCGTTCCAGCGTGGATGCATGACCTCTCCCTTTGATCCCTTTGACGCACGTGGCCGTGTGGGCCACGAGGACGGAACGGCACTGTCAGGACTCTCCGGACCGCGAACGGCGTCGCCCCGGAGCGGTCCGTCCGGTGAGGCGGGGCGACCCGCCCCGC
>NZ_JBEOYE010000255.1:0-1454 GCF_040296945.1 Streptomyces sp. NPDC001941
CCGGCCCGTGCCGCCCTTGTACGAGTAGAAGGTGATGATCTTCCCGTCGCGGTTCTCGGTCATGTGGTGGAGTCCTCCGCCGGTTCAGCGTTGCCGAGGAGAGCGAGCGCCGCAACCGCCGCCGTCGCAGCCCCTGGAACCGCCAGGAGGAGAGCGACACCTTCCTGTCACCGGCCGCCCGCGTGGCGACCACCGGCGGTGGCGGCGACGAGTCGCAGGAGCAGGGCGACCAGCGCCGCAGGACCACCAGCTCCGCCGACTACCTGGAGGAGGACGCGGACGTGTGGGGCACGGAGGAGGGCGGCACCCCGTCCGTCATCGGCCGGTGAGCGCCGTACGGCTCAGGAGCGGTCCGGGCGGGGAGACGCATCACACCCGGCCCCGGCTTCCGCCCGGGAGCCTCCACCAGGCAAGATCAGTAACGCAGTTGTACGACGGGCACGAGGGGAGCGGACGTGGAACCGCTTGAGAAGCGTCTTGAGAAGGCCATGCTCGAACTCCAGACGGCCCAGGAGGCGATCGCGCGCACCGAACGCGAGCTGCGCTCCGCGTCGTTCACCGCGCTCTCCTCCGACCGCGCGGTCCGCGCCACCGCGGGACCGCAGGGCGAGCTGTCCGGCATCGAGTTCCTGGAGAACAAGTACCGCGACATGTCCCCCCAGGAACTGGCCGCCAGCGTCCTGGAGGCGGCGGCCGCGGCACGCCTGAAGATGAACCGGCACGTGATGAAGGCCATGGCCCCCTTCGCCGAACCCAGCAGCGACGTACCGGAGTTGAAGGGGTTCGAACTGGACTGGGAGCGGATCTTCGGCGCCGAGGTACTGCGCGACGACGAGCCCGCCGACCGCGCGGGGCGGGCTGCGCCCGGCTGGCGCGACGCGCTGGACGAGGAGGACTGACATGGGCGAGCGCTACCACGTCGACCCGCACCGCATCGAGACCCTGGCGCGGCAGCTGGAGGAGATCGGCACCTTCACCAAGGCCATGACCGAGGAGTTCCTCTCCGAACTCGCGCCCACCGTCAACTGGCCCGGCACCGGCGAGTTCGGCGACAAGGCCAAGGCGCAGGAGCAGAAGGAGCGGCAGACCGCCAAGGACACCGTCATGGCGATCCGCGACGCCCTGGTGGCCGCCACCGACGCCACCGTCGACAACGTACGGATGATGAAGGACACCCGCGACCGCAACCTGGAGGCGATCGAGCAGGGCAACAGCCGCATGGAGACCGACGGAATCGACGGCCCGGGCGGGCATGGCCGCCGCTGACACCACCACCACCGTCGCCGCCGGGGGCCCCGCCCCCCGCCGGGCGGGGGCGGGGGGCGGGCCGGGCGGGGCGGCGGCGCGGCCCCGCCCCCATGCGGGACCGCGCGCCCGCCCACCGCGCGCGCGGGGCCCCCGCGCCCGCCCCCCCCCCCCCCCCCGCGCACGCCACCCGCACAGACCGGCACCCG
>NZ_JBEOYE010000256.1:0-1416 GCF_040296945.1 Streptomyces sp. NPDC001941
GTCAGACATCCCATGCCGTAGCGGTGTCAAGCTGCGGTTGGGAGGGTTGCGTGGTGTGACCAGGCGGTGGCCTCGTCGTAGGGGGTACGGGTCTTGAGGCATCCGTGGAGGATGCCGACGAGGCGGTTGCCGAGCTGGCGCAGGGCGGGGTTGTAGTCCAGGTCCCGGGCCCGTTGCTTGTCGTAGTAGCGGCGGGCCCCGGGTGATCTCTGCAGGGAGCAGAAGGCCTGGCGTTGCAGGGCGTCGGCGAGGCGGTTGTTGCGGACGAAGCGGGCCTGGACGGAGTGGACCTTGCCGGAGGCGCGGGTGATCGGGCTGGTGCCGGCGTAGTTCTTGCGGGCCTTGGCGGTGGTGTAGCGGGTGGGGTCGTCGCCGAACTCGGCCAGCACCCGAGCGCCGGTGATCTCGCCGATGCCGGGCATCGAGAGGTAGATCTCAGCGTCCGGGTGCGCAAGAAAATGCGCGCTCACCTGCTCTTCCAGTACGGCTATCTGCTCGTTCAGCGCGATCAGCACTCTGGCGTGCGCGGCCGCCGCGGCGCCGTAGGCGGCGGTGACCGGTGCGGGCAGGGCGAGCTGGGGCTCGCGCAGTGCGGTCTGGATCGTGCCGGCCTTCTGGTCCCGGTCGCGGCGCCGGTGCCTGGCCAGGACTGCGGTGATCTGCGGCTTCGCCAGCCTGGCCGCCTCCTCGGGCGTGGGGGCCTTGATCAGCAGTTCCAGCGCGTCGGTGCTGGTCAGCTCCAGGCCGGCGTAGGCGGTGAGGGCTCCGGGGAAGTACTCGCGCAGCGTGCTCCGCAGCCGTTGGAAGGTGCGGGTGCGCTCCCAGATCAGCGTCTGGTGGGCGCGGGCGACCACACGCACGGCCTGGGCCTGGTCGCTGTCGCCGGCGATCGGCCGCAGCTGGTCGCGGTCGATGCGGACCATGTCCGCCAGCGCGTGCGCGTCGCCCTTGTCGCTCTTGGCCCCGGAGGTGGCGTACCGCTCCTTGAACCGGGCGGCCTGGCGGGGGTTGACCGCGTAGACCAGGTAGCCGGCCGCGATCAGCGCCTGCACCCACGGACCCCGGTCGGTCTCGATCCCGACCACCACCTGCCCTGGCTCCAGAGCGTCACCTGCGTGCCGGGCCACGAGGGCGTGCAGCTTCGCGATCCCCTCAACGCCCTCCGGCAGCCGCGCGGTCGCGAGCTTTCGGCCAGTCGCGTCCTGCACCTCCACATCGTGGTGGTCTTCGGCCCAGTCATCGCCGATGAACAGCACCAGCACCAAACCCTTCGCTCTCGTACGATCCTTGCTCGCAGCCTGCGGAAGGCACGGCTCGCGCCCTAATGGATCCAGTGCTCACGCCCAACCACCCGGCGGGCACGCCATCCCATCAGCGGTCAGGCCTCCCGGCCGACCAGCAGGGGCACGGTCTGAC
>NZ_JBEOYE010000257.1:0-1379 GCF_040296945.1 Streptomyces sp. NPDC001941
GAATGTTCAACACTTTATAAACAAAGCGAAGCCGACCTATCGGATAAACCCAATGATCTTAAAACGATGATTGCGCAAGTGAGTGCTTATCAAAAGCTAGAAAAGAGTTATAAAGCGCTCCGAAGCTATGATCAATACGAAGAGGACTTTGAAGCATTTTCAGAAGTAGTGGAGCAGATGCCACAATATCAAGGTAAAACGGAAAATGTTAAAACAAAGATTAAAGAAATGATCGAGGATGAGGAGCATCCTGAGGAAGACTTCGAGAAGCTTTTACAAGAGATTGCTTTTTCTTCGCAGCTCAATGCGACACATAAAGACATCGTGGATAGTTTTTATATTAATCAACTTTTGAAAGCGATTCAATTAAACGAAGCAGGGGCCGTTGAAAAATTTGAAAAAGAAATCCAACAAAAGGATCCTCAAATCCAAAAGATGTATCACACCTTGAAAGATCAACTCGTCAATACTACTGAAGAGATCGATGTGGCTCAATTAAAAGAGACTTCGATTCAAAATGAAATTCAAAGACAACTTCAAAAAGAAGCCGAAGAATTTGGATTATCCTTCGACTTTTTACAGTCTGCAATGAATGAATATCAAGGCGATAAGAAAACGATCCCTTATTTAACTCATTTACTGTATTCGATGACACTTAGTAAAGAAGAGTTTGAAGCCAAAACGGGTGAAAAATACAGAAGAAGAACAAAAGTTTTAGAAGAACGACTACAACAAAACTTTGAACAACTTCAAAAATGGAAAGAAGAATTATAATGGCGACAGGTTTAAATCAACAACTATGGGCTTCTGCGGATATCTTACGTGGGAAGATGGATGCAAGTGAGTATAAAAACTACTTACTGGGATTAATTTTCTATAAGTACTTGTCTGATGCGCAGCTGAGAGAAGTTTATGAACAAGAAAATGGCAAAACAGATACCTTCCCAGAACGTTCCACTCAGTATGCAGGCTTCATGGAATGGTACGAAGAAGACAAAGACGATTTAATCGAAAATATCCAACCCAAACAAGGCTACTTTATCCAACCCGATCAATTGTTTTATCACTACCGCCTCAAAGCTGATAACTATGAATTTAACTTGACCGACTTACAAGCAGGTTTTAATGAGTTGGAACGTCAAGGAGAAGAATTCAGTGGATTGTTTGCGGATATTGATTTAAACTCCACAAAATTAGGCTCAAATGCACAACAACGTAATGTGACGATTACTGAGGTCTTGCGTGCTTTAGATGAGATTGACTTATTTGAACACAATGGCGATGTGATTGGGGACGCTTATGAGTATTTAATTGGGATGTTTGCGGAAGGTGCGGGTAAAAAAGCAGGCGAGTTTTATACCCCACAAGCTGTTTCACGC
>NZ_JBEOYE010000258.1:0-1377 GCF_040296945.1 Streptomyces sp. NPDC001941
GTAACCAACGAGGCTCCCCGGCTGACGAGATGAGATGTGAGATCTCTCGCTCAACAGCCCGGGAGCCTCGCCTGTTACGCAGCCACCGCCATCACTCGATCGGTGACCACACTGAAAACGCTCACTGACTCATTCGTGAGATGGGCGCGATCGGCGATGTGCGCAGACTCCGGTGCGTGGTTCTGCCTGGGCTCTGCCTCGACGGCACGGACGAGGACGGCGTCCTGGCGGGCGCTGTTCTCCGTTGGCCAGAGCAGGGCCGGCCGGTGGGCAGCATCCGTGCGGAACTGGGTGACGAGCCAGGGAAGTTGACACGTTCGCTTGGACCTGGGTACGGCGGGGTCGTTTCGAGGCGGAAGCTTCGCTGACGGTGAATAGATTGACGCCACGAAGTGGCGTGTCCAAATGATCTTGACTCCTGGAAGGGGGTGCCCGATGGCACTCATGAACCTGCCCGCACGATGCAACCGAACGGAGGCGCTGCCGTGGGTCGCTGAACCCTCCAAGATGGAGGTGAAGGACGCCCGCGAGCTCACCCGGCTCTTCCTTGATCGACTCGCCATCCTAGAAGAGGAGACACCGGAGCACGCTTATGCACGCAACACCCTCATCGAGATGAACATGTCCCTGGTCCACTATGCCGCTGGCCGATTCCGCACCAGCCGTGGTGACCAGATGGACGACGTCGTGCAGGTCGGCATGATCGGGCTGATCAAAGCTATCGACCGCTTCGACCTCAGCCGCGAAGTGGGGTTCACCTCCTTCGCCATCCCATACATCCTCGGCGAGATGATGAGATTTTTCCGCGACGCCACCTGGGCTGTGCACGTTCCCAGGCGTCTGCAGGAGGCTCGCGTCGAACTCGCCAAAGCAACCGAGGAGCTCAGCACCCGCCTCGAGAGCGCCCCTACTGTCGCAAAGCTCGCCGCCCTGATGGACGTGTCCGAGGATGAGGTCCGCGAAGCGCAGCTCGCTTCCAACGCCTACAACACTCACTCGCTGGACGCCGCGCACAACACCAGCCACCAAGGTGAGGCAGCGCTGGCAAGTTTCATCGGCATCAACGACCACAACCTTGAACTCGTCGAAGACTTACAGACGCTCGCCCCGCTCCTGGCACAACTCGGTGAACGCGACCGCCTACTCATCCACTGGCGTTTTGCAGACGAACTCACCCAGGCCCAGATCGGTCAACGCCTCGGCATCACCCAGACACAGGTATCCCGCCTACTCACCCGCACCATCAAGCAATTGCGCCTTGGCCTGCTCAGCACCACCTGACGGACCCTCACCCAAGGCCGGGTAGTTAACGCATTTCCGCTGGTGGGGAGGGGTTTGGTGACCACTGGGTGGCGGTGTAGAGGCCGGGGCCGAGCT
>NZ_JBEOYE010000259.1:0-1368 GCF_040296945.1 Streptomyces sp. NPDC001941
GGTAGGTGGTGGGTTCCAGGTGGTCGATGAGGCGGTCGCCGGGGCGCTCGATGGCGTACACCGAGGCGGCCGTGGCCAGGTAGAAGTCGAGGAGCCGGGAGAGCGCGGCGTCGCACTCGGCGGGCGGCTGCTCGTCGCGCTCGGCGCAGGCGCGCGCGTAGAGGCGTACGAGGTCGTGGAAGCGGTAGCGGCCGGGTGCGGCGGACTCCAGGAGGGAGGTGTCGACCAGGGCTTCGAGGAGGTCTTCGGCCTCGTGCGGTTCCAGGTCCAGGATCGCGGCGGCGGCGTGCAGGGAGATGTCGGGGCCGTCGGCGAGGCCGAGGAGGCGGAAGGCGCGTGCCTGGTGGGGTTCGAGCTGGCCGTAGCCGAGTTCGAAGGTGGCCTTCACCGCGAGGTCGCCGGCCTGGAGTTCGTCGAGGCGGCGGTATTCGTCGGCGAGTTTGGCGGCGAGTACGGAGACGGTCCAGGTGCGCCGGGAGGCGAGGCGGGAGGCGGCGATGCGGATGGCCAGGGGCAGGAAGCCGCAGGCGGCGACGACGTCCAGGGCGGCTTCGCGTTCGGCGTGGACGCGTTCTTCGCCGACGATCTTGGTGAAGAGCTGGAGTGCTTCCTCGGGTGACATGACGTCGAGGTCGACGAGGTGGGCGCCGGCGAGGTCGACCATGCGGATGCGGCTGGTGACCAGGGCGGCGCAGCCTGCGGTGCCGGGGAGCAGGGGGCGGACCTGGGCGGCGTCGCGGGCGTTGTCGAGGAGGACGAGGATGCGGCGGCCGTCGAGGGTGGAGCGGTAGAGGGCGGCGCGTTCGGCGAGGGTGTCGGGGATGGCGGAGTCGGCGGTGCCCAGGGCGCGCAGGAAGGCGCCGAGGACGGTTTCGGGTCCGACGGCGCGCGGTCCTGCGCCCTGGAGGTCGATGTAGAGCTGGCCGTCGGGGAAGTGGGGGCGGGCGGCGTGGGCGACGTGGACGGCGAGGGTGGTCTTGCCGACGCCGCCGATGCCGGCGAGGGCGGAGACGGCCATCACGGAGCCCTCGGCGGTGGCGAGCCGGTCGCCCAGTTCGCGTACGAAGGACAGGCGGCCGGTGAAGTCGGGGACGGTGGCGGGCAGTTGGGCGGGACGGGCGACGGCGGGCGTGCTGGCGGGTCCGGCGGCGGGCCTGGCCAGGTCGCTGTCGGCGCGCAGGATGCCTTCTTGCAGGCGGGAGAGTTCCGGGCGGGGGTCGACGCCGAGTTCCTCGGCCAGCAGGCGGCGGGTGTCGGCGTAGACGGCCAGGGCCTCGGCCTGGCGTCCCGAGCGGTACAGGGCGAGCATCAGCAGTTCGCGCAGCCGCTCGCGCAGCGGGTGGGCGGCGGTGAGCGCGGTCAGCTCGG
>NZ_JBEOYE010000260.1:0-1341 GCF_040296945.1 Streptomyces sp. NPDC001941
CGCCGACACCCGCTTGGTCGTCGTGGTCGGCCGGCCGCTCGCCGGAAACCGCAACGACTGCAAGGCGTGGGAGGAATCCGGCGCCAAAACCGCCGTCGGCAACACGCTGACTATCGCCGACGGCGGCTACCCCGGCACCGGACTCGTCATGCCCCACCGCCGACGAAAGGGCGAAGACCTGCCCGAGTGGAAGCAGGCGCACAACAAGTCCCACAAGCAGGTCCGAGCCCGCGTCGAGCACGTCTTCGCCCGAATGAAGACCTGGAAAATCCTCCGGGACTGCCGCCTCAAAGGCGACGGCGTCCACCACGCCATGCTCGGCATCGCCCGGATGCACAACCTCGCCGTCGCCGGATAGGCCAGCCCGCCGCACGGCGGACTGCCATGCCCGAGACGTCTCGGAGATTATTTACGGGACAGCCCTTAGCCATCACCCGTCATCGCCAGCCTATGCCACAGCACCCCCCGGATGCGGCAGCCGGAAGTCGGCCGCGACCGTCACTTTCGAGGCCGTAAAACGTTGATTCGGGGGTGGAACTGCAAAAACTTCGGCACCGGCTGATCCTCCCCGGCGAATGCCCGCACTGCTGCTCCGTCTTCAGAGCCCGCACCGATCTACTCGACCACGGACCTGCAGGCCCTGCCGCCACGAACGCCGAGGTGTGTGCAAAGACGGGCCTGGCACGGAGGACTGTGCAGGTCCACACCACGCACTTGACCTACCACGGACTTCTCAAAGATCGCCTGCCCACTGGACTTCCCCTCCACCCCTCAGCCGGACCAGAGTCTGAAGAGAGCCACTCTGAGGCAAGCCCCGCAGTCCGCGCACATGACTGGGCCGCCACGGTGCCGCTCCCTGTACCCTGCCGCGCCTGCCGACAGATCCTTCGCGCCCTGGCTTCTGTCGCCCACCCCGGCACGCGGCACGGCCAGATTTCCCTAGTAGACCTGGCCAAGCGACTGAACATGAGTGAATGCACTGTACGGATGCACGCGCGTACTGGTCTGAGCAGCACGCGCCTTCGAAAACCGCACTCTCTGGCAGCGGCTGGCCTAGTATTATTCACCCGCAACGGCACCTCGGACACCGCAGCATCCGGGCGCACCTACTTCAGGAGATGCCCTGATATCTTCACCCTCGCCCTGGGCACCGCTCCCGAACCGCCGTTTCAACGGGCAAGCTCACCAGATAGCTTCCGCATCGACACTGAGCCGTTTTCATCCTGAATAGTTGCAGGTCAGCAGGGTGTGGATGGCTTGGACGGTGCGACTGATGCGGCGGGTGGAGCATCGGGCCCGGCGGAGGATCCGCCAGGACTTGAGTTGCGCGAAAGCCCGTTC
>NZ_JBEOYE010000261.1:0-1332 GCF_040296945.1 Streptomyces sp. NPDC001941
CGGGCCCGGGCCGAAAAGCATGTGAAGACCGTGTGCAAAGATGCGATCGTTAAGCGAGCGTACGTTCGATCAGCGTGCGTCGCACATATCTGAGTGGGGGGATCCACTTTCATGAGCACCATCCTGCGCCGCCTGCCGCGGCGCGCCCTGGCCGTCACCGCTGTCACCGTGGCGCTGGCGTCGGCCGCGGGCACCGCGTTCGCCGCCGGTAACCCGTCGCCGGCCGCCGACGCGGCCGTCAAGGCGTTCCAGGTCCAGCAGGCCCGGCCCGCCGCGCAGGCCGCGCCGCGCGCCGCCGCCGCGGTGAGCACGCCGACCTTCCCGCTGATGCTGGTCAACAAGAAGACCAAGAAGCTGTCGGCTTTCGGTCCCAACGGGTCGGGTGGCTTCGGCAAGCGCGACGACACCGGCGAGGACTGGAGCGGCGTCAAGAGCGTCCTCTTCGACGACAGCGACAAGGACGGCCTGGCGGACGGCAACTGGGTTGTCCTGAGCAGCGGCGAGCTCGGTTACGCCAACGACAACGGGGGCTGGCAGCGCGGTTCGGGCTGGTCTTCCTACCGCGTCTCCTCGCCCGGCGACCTCGGTCACAGCCGCGACTCCGACCTGTTCGCCATCGACAAGACCGGTGTCGCCTGGCTCTACCTCGGCCGTCCCGTCGGCGCGATCGGCGTCCGGGTGCGCCTGGGCAGCGGCTGGAACAACTTCACCCAGGTCGCCGGCCAGGGCGACCTGACCGGCGACGGCAAGGCCGACGTGGTTGCCCGCGACAAGTCCGGCAACCTGTTCCTGTACGCGGGCACCGGCAACTACAAGGCGCCGCTCGCCAAGGCCGTGAAGATCGCCACTGGCTGGAACGGCTGGAACCGTATCGTCTCGGTCGGCGACTACGACTTCGACGGCCTCTCCGACCTGATGGCCCGCAACTCCGCCGGGGAGATCTACCGCTTCTCCGGCACCGGCAACGCCAAGGCTCCCCTCGCCAAGGGCGTGAAGATCGGCACCGGGTTCAACGCGTACGACATCCTTAACTGACGCCCCACGGGCTGATGTAGCGGAACCAGTGAGTGTGGGTGGGACGCGTGTCACGCGTCCCACCCACACTCGCGTCCTTGACGAACCGAGAGCGCTGGGCGATCCCCGCTGGCTGCGGAACTCCCGGGTGTTCTCCGGCACACCACAAGAGGGTGGACGGTCATGCGCAGGCAGAAGGTGAAGCGGCGCACCCTGGGGGCGCCGAAGGGGATCGTCCTGCTGGCGACACCGCAGGGCTGGCGCTACAGCGTCCTCACCGTGGAGGGCGGCATGCTGTGCGGACGTCTTGATGTGCCG
>NZ_JBEOYE010000262.1:0-1289 GCF_040296945.1 Streptomyces sp. NPDC001941
CTCCTTTAATATTGCTTATCCAAACACAAGAAATCTATTTAATTTCTCATGCTATATTTATTATTTTATAACTTATATCCCTTATTAGCGAGCATTTAATTTTTTACGCAAATTGCAAGTCCAAGTTAGCCAGCCAAGCTCATCTCATATGAACTCTTATAGTTGAACATTTTTCTTGGATAATGGTTCATCCAATACTCGATAGCGGCGACTTCTTCAGGGGTCGTCTTTGTTGTGCCTTTTGGCAGATGCCTACGAATCATTCGGTTATGGTTTTCATTCGTCCCTCGCTCAAAGCTCGCGTAGGCGTGTGCATAGTAAACTGGACAGCTTACGACCTCAGAGAGCCTTGCAAATTCATGGCCATTGTCAGGGGTAATGGATTTGAAGTCATAACTTTTTTGAAGTTCCACCAGCTCATCATTGACCGCCTGTGCTGTTTTCCCATCAATCAAGCGAATGATCTCCGTGCGGTATTTTCGCTCTGTGAGCGTCAAAAGCACCTTGTTCTTAGCTCTCGTAAGAATGACCGTGTCAATCTCGTAATGCCCCACTTCTAAGCGATTGTTAATGAACTCAGGCCGTTCTTCAATAGACTTACCAAAAGGATGCTTTGGCGCACGAGGTTTGATTTTCTTTGCCGCCTTATACTGCGGATAGAAAAGATGATGACGCTTGGCTTCTAACCAGCCCCAGTTGACCCAATTGTAGAGGCTGCTCAGAGAAACTCCTTTTAGAGCCTGATGAATGACTTCCAAAGAGTCCTTGTCTTCTTTAAGACGTGTACTCACATAACAATCAATCTCAGTCGTGAGTTTACTCGGACGAACACTGTGAGCCCTCAATCCTTCATAATTTTCTTGAGCCTTTTTAGCAGAGTATTTTACCTTCCGCTTGAGCTGGATTTCCCCTCGCTTCATCTCTCTGTCAATCGTCCCATGAGCTTTATTCAATAAGCGCGCAATCTCACGGTTGCTCAGTCCTTCTTTATTGTGCCAACGTTCAATGTTTAAACGGTCTTGATTGGTCAGGTGTTTCCCTTTGCTCTGGCTTGTGATAGAATAGTCTTGCATCTGAATTTCCTTTTTATACTATTTGGTCGAACTTCTAGTATAAGAGATTCAGATGTTTTTTGCTTGACTCAAGGTGGCTAACTTCATTTTACAATTTGCGTTATTTTTTTAAAATAGAACTAAGATTTTCAACGAAGAGATTAACTTCATCAATTGTATTCATTTCTGAAAAAGAAATACGTATGTTTTCTTTTAGTTTTTCAGAATTTTTCCCGT
>NZ_JBEOYE010000263.1:0-1288 GCF_040296945.1 Streptomyces sp. NPDC001941
TCTCACCTATCGAGTTCGAACAGCAGCACCGGGCAGAGCATAGACTCACGCTCGCGGCATGAAACCCCCGTGTCCACACTCCGGGGGACGCCTCACGAGTTCCCATTCCTTCTCGGCCTTGCGCAGCCGGCCGTTCTCCGCCCGCAGCCAGGCCAGCTCCTCATCACGGCCCTCCGCCGGACCCTCATCACGGCCGCCGGCACGGACGGCCTGCTCGTCCGCCTGGCGCACCCAACTGCGCAGCGTCTCACCGGTCACGCCGACATCCGCCGCGACCGCCGCATACGTGCGCTTTCCACCAGCGGCGCGGTACAACGCCACCGCGTCGTTCCTGAACTCCTCCGGATACGGAGACCTACGTCCCACCAGGACACCCTTCCTCGGATCAACAAGATCCATTGCCAGAGTGTCCACACCGCCGGGGGCACCTCATGAGCTCGGCCGCGAGGCTTTTGGTCGACTTCACCGTCCAGCGCAGCGGCGACATAGGATCGCCCCGTTCTTCAAGTTCCACCAGTGCCAGCAGCGCGGGCCGCAGTTCCGAATCAAGATCTGCGGACTTCTTCCGGCCACCACCGGGCCTACGGACCCGGCCCAGGGGTTCCTCGCCGGCCTCCAACTCGTCCACGCCCTTGCGGACCGTCGTCTCGCTGACCTGAGCCGCCCGCGCGACCGCCCGGATACCGCCGTGGCCCAGAACCCGGGCCTCGGCCCCCATCATCAGCCGCCGCTGCCGCTCGTCGAGGCGTGAGAACAACACCGCGAACTTCACGCCGAGTTGACTGCGAACCTCGCAGGACAGGCTGCGGCGGCCTGTCGTAGGGCGCTCCGTTGCCATCGCTGCACCATCGGCGCCTCATCCAGAGCAGCAGGCGTGTCGTGCAGGTGCGTGGGATCGTTGTACATCTCATGGATACAGACGAACATCGCGTGGAGCAGTTCGCCGTGTTACTCGATGCGTACTGGCTTGACACTCCCGCCGTGGTTATTAGCACGGCAGCTGCCCCAGATGATGTTCCGGCCCTTTCGCATGGGGAACCGCCGTGGGTTTGACCCCCTGTCGGGGCCGGGGTCACAGGTCCCGCATCCACTCCCCGGTGGTGCTCAACCGGGTCGGCAATCGACGGGCCTGGCTGGCAGGAAGGGTTCTCCTCGAGGGGGCGGAGCCTGACCCAAGGCCGGGTAGTTAACGCATTTCCGCTGGTGGGAAGGGTTTTGTGCGTCGGATCGTGACGCGGCCAACAGGGTCGCGTTGGTCAGATAGTCCACCAAGACTGCTGATCTTCGA
>NZ_JBEOYE010000264.1:0-1288 GCF_040296945.1 Streptomyces sp. NPDC001941
GCCGCGACCGCCGTCGGCGCCCCCGCGCTCCTGGCCACCGCCGTCGTCTCCGTGGCCGCCGCGATCGCCGGCGCCCTGATGGGCTACACCCCGCTCGACGTGCCCGCCGCGGTGGCCCTGGTGGCCACGGTGGTCGTGCTGGCGGCGGGGGCCGTCGCGCCGTTCGCCTTCAAGCTCGCCGGGATGCGCCTGCCCGCCCTGCCCTCGTCGGCCGGACAGCTCCAGGAGGGCATCGACCCCTACCTCGGCTCCGAGGTCGCCGAGCGCACCGAACTCGCCGGACGCTGGGTCACCGCCCTCTTCGCCGCCACCGGCGCGATCAGCGCCGTCACCCTCGTCGTCCTGGCCGAACACCCCGAGCTGCCCGAGGTGCTGACCGCGCTCGCGCTGAGCCTGCTGCTCCTGCTGCACAGCCGCGGCCTGGTGCACACCGGGCAGCGGCTGACCCTGGCCCTGCCCGGCATCTGGGGGCTGCTCCTCCTCGCCCGCGCCTGGGTCGTCGGCACCGACGCCGACGGGCGCCTGGTCGCCTTCGCGGTCCTGCTCGCCGCCGCCGCGGCCCTCGTGACCGCGTCCTGGACCGTACCCGGACGCCGCGTCCTGCCGTACTGGGGCCGCACCGCCGAACTCGCCCACACCGCCCTGGCCGTGGCGCTGCTGCCGCTGAGCCTGTGGGTGACGGGCCTCTTCGGCTGGCTGCGCGGCCTGTTCGGCTGACCACGTACGCATCCCCGGGACCCCGCGACGAGTTGAGGAGAGGCCGTGCAGTCCAAGCGCGACCAGGTACAGGCCCACGGATTCATGATGGGCAGGCTCAGCTCGGGCCTGCTGACGGCCGACCCGGACGCCCCCGAGAGCCCCCTGGGCCGCACCACCAGGGGCGTGGTCTTCGGCGTCCTGGTGACCGTCCTGATCGGCGCGGGCGCCACCGTCTACGGGCTGCTGCGCCCCGGCGGCAACGACGCCTGGCGCAAGGGCGAGCACCTGGTGGTCAACCGCGACACCGGCGCCCGCTACCTGTGGACCGGCACCGACGGAGTCCTCCACCCGGTACGCAACTACGCGTCGGCCCGCCTGATCGGCGGGGCCGACCTGGCCACCTCCGACGTCAGCACCGCCTCGCTGCGCGACGTGCCCGTCGGCTCCCCGGTGGGCATCCCCGGCGCGCCCGACTCCATCCCCGGCGCCGGGCAGCTCGACTCCCGCGCCTGGCACGTCTGCGTGACCGGCCCCGACGGGGCGCTGCCCGACACCTCCGGCACCGTGACGCGCACCGGCGCCGACCGGC
>NZ_JBEOYE010000265.1:0-1194 GCF_040296945.1 Streptomyces sp. NPDC001941
ATTTTAAAACGCTCTAAAACTCGATTTAAGCGACTTTAATTCGAAACTGTCTATTTGTTCAAAGGGAACATTAAGAATGCTTAAACGAGCTTTTAAGTGGGTTTAAAGTGATTTTGAATTGAATAGCTTGTTTTAAGTTGTAAAAAAACAAGTTAAACAAAGTATAGGTTTTCCATTTAAGGGTTGTTAGGGCTTGCCCTGACCGTCTGTAAGACGCTTGATTGCAAAGTATGAGTATTTAGCTAGTCAAATAGTTAAAACAGCGTATACGAGCAATTAGAGGGAATCCAAGAAAGTCCTAAGAGAGGGTTTGATCTTTTCTTTTAGCGAGTGCGAGTGAACGCTGCAAGTAAAATGTGAGCGTGGTTTTCGCTCACTCCTTTTTTTGATGATTTTGACTTTGGATTTTACATTTTTGAAAAAAATAAAAAATAGGCGAAGCCTATATATATATTTATCATATATATTTTAATCTTTTCTTCTTTTGCGTCAAAAAAAAGTGAGTGTTTTCAAGGGGTTAAAGAATAATATGTGGAGAAAAAACTGTTTATATATGGAGAAAAAACTGTTTATATATGGAGAAAAAACTGTTTATACATGGAGAATGTCTATTATCTTCTCCATGTATTATGGTATAATAAAAGCATGAAGAAACACTTTTCGTCGAGAGAATCTTCATGCGTATCTAAAAACACTCAAAGGAGCGTATTTCTATGTCTAGTATACCAAAAAATGAACAAAATCAGAAGCAGGTGCAAATCTTGAACGAATTATCAAAACGAAAAGTAGTGGAGCATAATTCTTTAATTACCAGCATTGCCAAAATGGATAAAACCCCACTCAAAATGTTTGAGTTAGCCGTATCGTGCATTGATACCGAAGAACCGCCTAAAGATCATACAGTCTATCTCTCAAAAGAAGAACTTTTTACGTTTTTTAAAGTTTCTGACAATGACAAACATAGTCGTTTCAAGCAGGCAGTTGAGAATATGCAGAAACAAGCCTTTTTCAAAATTAAAGAAAAAAAAGAACATGGATTTGAATTTGAAAATATTGTGCCGATTCCCTATGTAAAGTGGACCGATTATCATGATGAAGTTACTATTCGATTTAGTCCTGAAATCATGCCTTATCTAATCAATCTTAAAAAGAATTTCACACAACATGCCTTGTCCGATATTTCAGAACTCAATA
>NZ_JBEOYE010000266.1:0-1182 GCF_040296945.1 Streptomyces sp. NPDC001941
TGAGGTGACCCCTGTGGTGTGGACACTCTGACAATGGATCTTGATGGTCCGAGGAAGGGTGTCTTGGTGGGACGTAGGTCTCCGTATCCGGAGGAGTTCAGGCACGACGCGGTGGCGCTGTATCACGCGGCCGCTGGTCGGCGTACGTACGCGGCGGTCGCTGCGGATGTCGGGGTGACCGGCGAGACGCTGCGGTCCTGGGTGCGCCAGGCCGACGAACAGGCCGGCCGCACCGGCGGCCACGGCGGCGGCGCAATGGTGGAGGGCCGGGACGAGGAGCTCGCGCGGTTGCGCGCTGAGAATGGTCGGCTGCGCAAGCCGGAGAAGGAGTGGGAGCTTGAGAGGGAGATTCTGCGGCGGGCGGCCCAGTATTTCGCGAAGGAGATGAGGGCATGGCCGGCCGCTGGGGCTTCATCTCCGTCAACCGCGCCGACCTCGGCGTGCAGCGGATATGCCGGGCCCTGGGCCTTTCGCGCTCGGGCTACTACCGGTGGCTCGCCGGCGCCGAGGCCCGCGAGGCCCGCCGCAGGGACGACGACGCCCTGGTCGCGGAGATCCGCGAGATCCACGCCGATCACCGGGGAACCTACGGGGTCCGCCGCGTCCACGCCGAACTGCGCGGGTTCGGGCACACGGTCAACCGCAAGCGCGTCGAGCGGCTCATGCGTGTCAACGGAATCGAGGGCCGTCACCTGCGGCGCCGCAAGCGCACCACGATCCCGGACCGGCTCGCGCCGCCCGCCCCCGACCTCGTCCAACGCGACTTCCACGCCGTGAACCTGGACGAGAAGTGGTGCGGCGACATCACATACGTGCAGGTCGGCGGCACATGGCTCTACCTGGCATGCGTCCTGGACATCTGCTCGCGCCGGGTGCTCGGCTGGTCGATGGCCACCCACATGCGGACCGAGCTGGTCGTCGACGCGCTCACGATGGCGGTGGCGACCCGCGGCGGCCACATCGAGGGAGTGATCTTCCACGCGGACAGGGGATCCCAATACACCTCAGCGGCGTTCGCCCAGCTCAGCGACCGTTTCTGTATCCGCAGGAGCATGGGTCGTGTCGGGTCGAGCTACGACAACGCGCTGGCCGAGAGTTTCTGGCAGGGGCTGAAGAGAGAAGCGATGCAAGGGGTGTTCACGACGGTGCGTCAGGCCAGGCTGGAGATCTTCCAGTGGCTGA
>NZ_JBEOYE010000267.1:0-1162 GCF_040296945.1 Streptomyces sp. NPDC001941
GCTAGTGTCCTGCGCCGGAGATCCGTTGGCAGAAGCGGGCGAGCGAGTCGAGGATCTCTTCGGCTGTCTTGGTCCAGGTGAACGGGGTCGGGTCCTTGTTCCACTGTTTGACCCAGGCGCGGATGTCGGCTTCCAGGGAACGCACACTCTTGTGGGCACCGCGGCGGATCTTCTGGTCCGCGAGGAAGCCGAACCATCGTTCCACCTGGTTGATCCAGGAGGAGCCGGTGGGTGTGAAGTGCAGTTGGAACCGCGGGTGTTTGGCCAGCCATGTTTTGATGGCCGGGGTCTTGTGGGTGCCGTAGTTGTCGCAGATCAAGTGGACCTGAAGGTGTTCGGGGACCTCATTGTCGATCTTGATGAGGAACTTCTTGAACTCCGCTGCCCGGTGCCGGCGGTGCAGGGAGGTGATGACTTCGCCGGTCGCGACGTCGAAGGCCGCGAACAGGGTGGTCAGGCCGTTGCGGACATAGTCATGGGTGCGGCGCTCGGGCATGCCGGGCATTATCGGCAGTACGGGCTGGGAACGGTCCAGAGCCTGGATCTGGGACTTCTCGTCCACTGACAGCACTACCGCACCCTCGGGCGGGTTGAAGTACAGGCCCACCACGTCGTATACCTTCTCCACGAACAGCGGGTCCGTCGAGAGTTTGAACGTGTCGCTCAGGTGCGGTTTGAGCTGAAACTTCCGCCAGATCCGTCCTACGGTCGACTTCGACAGGCCGCTGCGGTCGGCCATGGATGCGCGAGACCAGTGGGTGGCGTTCTTCGGGATCTCCTCCAGAGTGGTGACCACGACCGCCTCCACCTGGTCGACGCTGATGGTGGGCGGTCGGCCCGGCCGGGGTTCGTCCACCAGCCCGTCCAGGCGGGCGGCAAGAAAACGGCGACGCCACTTGCGGACTGTGTCCGCTGCGATTCGTAACTCCCGTGCCACCACGACAATCGGCGGCACATCAGCACCATCGCATGCCAATACGATGCGGGCCCGCAAGGCCACTGCCTGCGCAGATGACGCCCTGCGGGCCCAACGCTCCAACACCACACGCTCATCGGGCGACAACAGCAACGGTTCCAACTTCGGGCCACGACGAGGTACCGGCACATCGGCAGAAGCAGTCATACACAAACTAACGACGGATCTCCGGCGCAGGACACTAGC
>NZ_JBEOYE010000268.1:0-1154 GCF_040296945.1 Streptomyces sp. NPDC001941
TTTTCGATCAATTCCAAAAATCTCTTACTATCAAAAAGAGGATATAATAGAGAAAAATAACTCTCAATTGTTCGTAATCTCATTTTATTTAATGGTTGATATTGAGGATCAAGGAAAAAAATATCATTCTTTAGACTAACCTCTTTGTTAATATCTTGACCATCAATTGATACCATTCCTTCATCCATCAAATAATGACTGGCTATCGTACGGAATAAAGTGGTTTTACCAGATCCATTTCTTCCCACAATTCCAAAAATACTTCCTAGAGGGATGGATAAATTAATATGTTTCAAAACAACATTACCATCAATCCTCTTACTTAAATTTTGAATCTCCACTTTTACTCCTCCTCCTTTATCCACTCATAGATTAAACTTAATGGAATTTTTGCATATTGTGCTTCAACTAACCATGATTTAAGCTGACTTCTTAATTTTTTTTGTGTCTGAATATCAATTTCTTCATCCTGACCATCATTATTTTTAACAAAAGAACCTCTTCCCTTAATAGTTGTGATTACATTTTGATGCTCTAATTCCTTATAAGCTTTGGCAACAGTATTCGGGTTAACGCCCAACTGCTTGGACATCTCTCGAACGGATAGGATTTTGTCTCCAGCATCAAGAATCCCTTTGGTAATCTCTTTTTTTATATTAAATACAATTTGTTCGTAAATGGCATCTTTATTATTAGGATCAATATGCATAGTTCTCCTTTTCTATGTGTACTATTATACACCATACAATATACTTGTCAAGTATTAATTATTTTACACCTATAGCTTTAGAATAATAATCAATTAAAATTTAAAATAAAAAAGCTCACAACTGTTAAGTTATGAGCTGGTTTATATTTCATTTTCCTGTATAAATTTTATTGAGAGGACTTTTCCATAGAAACATTATTACTATATTTAAGTCTAATCCTTAGAGTAATTACTACCATAAATGGCAACATCTTCAGGAAAATTATCCTCTATTTGTTTTATTTCTATTTTCATTTGTAAATCCTTGTGTTTCAAATAGAGTATTCTTGATAACTTATTATTAAATTTATTTAAGAATTTTATATTTACTTTCTGATATTTTTTCTTTAAAAATTTCAAAAAATATAATCCACGTTGAATTAAAATGTCCGATCTCCTAAGAATA
>NZ_JBEOYE010000269.1:0-1141 GCF_040296945.1 Streptomyces sp. NPDC001941
GACACCTTAGAAATAGCTATAAATAAGAGGAAGCCTAAGGAACCAATTATCTTTCATTCGGATCAAGGAAGCCAATTTAAATCAGCTTCCTTTAGAAAGTTATTAGATGAGCATCAATTGCTTGCTTCTTACTCCAAGCCTGGATATCCTTATGATAATGCCGTCACTGAGGTCTTTTTCAAGTATCTTAAACATCGAGAAATTAATCGCAGAACTTATCACTCCATTCAAGAAGTTCAACTCTCTTGCTTTGAATACATCGAACAATTTTATAACAATTATAATCCTCATTCCGCCAACAAGGGTTTAACTCCAAATCAGAAAGAAGAAAATTATTTTAAGAAAATATAGCTCATTTTGTGTCTAAATATTTGACATTGGTCCATAAATGTCAATATCAGAATTTTTATTACCTAAATTTTCAAAAAATGATGTATAAAAAAGCGTTCCTACATCATTATTTGAAGAGGGGGAGTCTATTTTTGTGATAACTTCTTTAAGAGCAACTTCATTTTTTATTAAAATTGACTCTAATATATTTTTTTCAATTTTTCTCCCTCTCCCAATAAACCTTTTTAGATTTTATCAAAGCTTTATTTATTAATCCATTATAATAGTCAACTGCCTCTAAAATAGAATTCTTTACTTCTTGCTCTGATAAACCTGTATCTTTATAAGCATAATCAATTGCTCTTGAACATGTTATGATGGCTCCTAAACCATTATTATCAAACGCTGCGTCTAATAGTTTCACATCTCCTCCTTGATAACCAACTCCTGGGATTAGAAATAAGGTTTTTGGTAAGAGTCTCCTATACTTAGTTAAATCTTCGGGATATGTTGCTCCAATGACAGCTCCAATATCTGAAAATCCATAATTCCCAACTTTATTCGTGCTTTTAATAATATAATCACATACAACTTCAGAGATAGTTTTATTTTCAGAATCCAGTATTTTATCTTGCAATTCTCCTGAAGAAGGATTGCTTGTTTTCACTAAAATAATAGAGCCCTTATCATTTTCTTCTCCTAATTTTATAAATGGGTCTAATCCATCACTTCCCAAGTATGGATTAATTGTTACTGCATCTACAGATAAAGTAGAGCTCCACTCATCTGCTGTATTCTTATAAAAAGTTTC
>NZ_JBEOYE010000270.1:0-1136 GCF_040296945.1 Streptomyces sp. NPDC001941
CGTCAAGGGCGTCAACTTCGCCGCCTACAAGGGCGAGGCGATCGGCCTGGTCGGCTCCAACGGCTCCGGCAAGTCCACCCTGCTCAAGGCCATCGGCGGCGGGCTGCTGACGACCGGCTGCGGGCAGGACCGTACGACACCGGCCGAGGCACGGGCCGCCGCCACCGTGTCCCCGACGGCCGCGCACGGACCGGACTGCGCCAGGACCAAGTGCATCGCGCTGACCTTCGACGCGGGCCCGGGGCCGCACACGGCCCAGCTCCTGGACATCCTCAAGGAGAAGAAGGTCCACGCGACCTTCTTCCTCCTCGGCAAGAACCACGTGCTCGCCCACCCCGACCTGGTGCGCCGCGAAGCCGCCGAGGGCCACGTCCTGGGCAACCACACCTGGACCCACCAGCGGCTCGACCAGCTCCCCGCCGAACGGATACGCGACGAACTCGGCCGCACCCAGGACGCGATCAAGCGCGCCACGGGCAAGGCGCCCGTGCTGATGCGCCCGCCCCAGGGGCGTACCGACGAGAAGGTCGAGTCCGTCGCCCGTTCACTGGGCCTGTCCGAAGTGCTGTGGAGCGCCACGGCGAGCGACTACGACACCACCGACACCCGCCTGATCGGCGACCGCATCCTCGACCAGGCGTCCCGCGACGGGATCATCCTGCTCCACGACATCTACGACGGCACGGTCCCGGCGGTGCCCCGGATCATCGACGAACTGCGCGCCCGCGGCTACACGTTCGTCACCGTCCCCGAGCTCCTCGCCCCGGCCGCGCCGTCCCCGGGAGCGGTCTACCACCCGTGAACGGGCGTGCCCGGACACCCGTGAACGGACGTCCCCGGAACCGCTCGTACGGGCGGACCCGGCCGCGGAGGGCGACCTACCGCCCTCCCGCTCGTTCAACCTGACGGCCGCCGTACGACGAACACGCCCCGCCGGGGCCGGAAGAGGAACGGCTGCACGCATGCACATCTCATTTCTCCTGCACAACGCGTACGGGATCGGGGGCACGATCCGTACGACGTTCAACCTGGCCGAGGCCTTGGCGGTCGAGCACGAGGTGGAGATCGTGTCGGTCTTCCGCCACCGTGAGGTGCCGACGCTGGACGCTCCGGCGGGTGTGGTGATGAAGCACCTG
>NZ_JBEOYE010000271.1:0-1117 GCF_040296945.1 Streptomyces sp. NPDC001941
CGGGTGTGGACGCCGGGCAGGACCTGGCTGTCGTGGGTGGTGGCCGCCGTAGTGGCCACGTCCGTGATCACGTTGGGGGTGTCGGGAGCACAGGTCTCGGTCAGATGAACCGCGAACCCCTTCCAGCTGATGATGTGCCCGTGCCGCGCGTAGCGGGCCGAGGTGTCGTAGGGCGAGACGACCGCCCGGGCTGAGGGCGGCAGTCCGGGTCCGTCTTCCTTCTCGGCGGTGCGCCAGCACAGCCGGTCTGCGGCATCCCGGTGGTAGTTCTGCACCATGATCTGCCGCAGGGCCTGGACGCGAGGGCTGTGTGCACGGCTCGCACCATGCTGGTAGAGGTGTTCCAGGAGCCGGACAGCGTCCCTCCCGGCGGCGAGGATCCGGGTCATGGGCCTGGTGGGGTTCTTGCCCAGGCGCACCGGGCGGCCGTAGCGCAGGGCCCAGTCGTCGTCGACCAGCCCGTCCAGCAAGTGCGGTGCGGTGGCGGAGACTTCTTCGAGGGCGGCCCGGACGGCCTCGGTGACCAGCTCCAGGCGGGTCAGGTCGCGCACCGCGGCCAGGACGTGGGTCGAGTCGGTGCGTTGCGTGGTGCGCTCGCGCACCAGCCCGGCCTCCTTCAGCCGGGCCAGCGCAAGGTCGAGGAGCCGGTCCGCCCGGCCGTCCTCGGCGAGCCGATCGCGGAAGTCGGCCAGCACACTGTGATGGAAGCCGGGGTCGTCCAGCTCCATCGCGAGGGCGTACTTGAAGTCGATGCGGCAGCGGACCGCCTCGGCGGCCTGCCGGTCCGACAGGCCGAGCAGGAACTGCAGCACACAGACGGTGGCCAGCTGAGCCGGGGAAAGACCCGGCCGTCCATCCCGCGGGTACCAGTCGGCGAAGTCCTCGTCACGCCACAGCCCATCGAGGCGGTCCCGTACCCATATCGCCGTCGTACCGGCCGGGTTGCTCGCCCACGCGACCTGCGCAGTCAGAGACGGGACCTGCTCACCGGAACGCGGGCGAAGGGACAATGGGCACCTCGACAGTTGCATAGGTCGGTGGAACTCCCCGAGCATGCCCGTTGATCATGCTGCCGCACTGAGGAACTCCAAGATCCCCGACAGAGTCAAGCTCAGCC
>NZ_JBEOYE010000272.1:0-1067 GCF_040296945.1 Streptomyces sp. NPDC001941
ATGGGCAACCGCGTGGTCATGCTCCCGGCGTACACGGGAGCCATGGGTACGAAGTACACGGCCGACCCGGCGTGGCTGACGAACTGCAACGGTGCGATCGTGTCAGCCTCCTCGCCGAACAACGCTGCCGGCGCCGCAGGATGTACGACCGGCTACGCTGCCGTAAAGCGCCTGGCGAGCGTACTGGGGCAGGTCGGTGGCAACGACCCGAGCACCAACAACGCGGTGACTGCCTACACCGAGGGCGACCCGGGTGCCAACAAGGTCCAGTTCGAGACCACGGCACCCGTCCCGCTGAACGTGACGAAGCGGTTCGTGACCTTCAGCGTCGACGCCGCGGCGGCGTCCTGTAACGCCCGCGGACCGCGGTTCCAGTTCTCGCTCTTGGACGGGTCGACCGCCCGCCCGATCGGCGGCACCATCAACCCCTGCACCGACAGCCGGGCCACCAACTACTCGGGTGTGCTCGGCGGCCGCTTCCCCGCCACCTCGTCCATCCTCTTCTCCGGTACTTCCGCGGGCATCCGCATGGTCAACGCCGAGGGCTCCGGCGCCGGCAACGACGGTGCCTTCGACAACATCCGCATCATCGACGTCACCCCGCAGCTGGACAAGTCGTTCAGCCCGGCCTCCGTCCCCGCCGGGCAGAACTCCACGGTGACCTTCACGATCACCAACACCAACGAACTGGGCGCGAAGAACGGCTGGTCGTTCACCGACAAGCTGCCCGCCGGTGTGACCCTGGCCGGCGCCCCCACCACCAACTGCTCCGGCGCGCGGGCGACCGGCACCGTGGGCAGCGCGGACATCAGCGTCACCGGAGGCAACCTCAACGACCGTCAGGTCTCCTGCACGGTCACGGCTCCGGTCACCTCCAACGTCGCGGGCCGCTACGTCAACACCCCCGACGACGTGACCGTCACCGGCCTGAACGCCCCGGCCGACGCCCCCGTCACCTTCACGGAGTCCGCAGACCTCGTCAGCGAGAAGGACTCCCTCGGCACCGGACCGCTCAGGCCCGGCCAGACCTTCGACTACCGCGTCACGGCCAGGAACCGGGGCCCCTC
>NZ_JBEOYE010000273.1:0-1021 GCF_040296945.1 Streptomyces sp. NPDC001941
GACAAATTGTCGGGCAGTTGCCGTGGGTGGAACCAACGGGATTGATCCCTTTATCGCCAAAGAACAATTTGATGTCATTCGACAACTTCATAACCAAACCAAAGAATCCAATCAAGTCTTGCGTATTACCCAATCTTTCGCCTTAGATGAACTGAATCCGAAAGTTCAAAAAGACTGGCAAAAAGCCAATGATTTAGGCGTTGAATTAGCAGAAAATCTCTATCCTAACCATCAAAGTGCTGTGTATACGCATTTAGACGGAAAAAAACACGACTAACACAACCACATCATTGTCAATAAGGACAATTTAGAGACAGGCAATAAATTAAGACAACAAAAAGGAGAAAGCGTTCAACGAGCACGAGAAATGAATGATCGACTCGCTTCTCGAGAGAACTGGCACATTTTAGAGCCACCAAATGAGCGCCAAACAGAGACAGAAAAAGAACTAATCGCCAAAAATGAGTATTCTTACATGGATGATTTGAGAGAAAGAATCAATAAATCGCTTCAAGATGTCTCTGTGAGCTCATACGAAGCGTTTAAGGAACGATTATCTGACAATGGGGTAATTCTATCAGAAAGAGGCCAAACGTTCTCATATGCCTTTTTAGACGCCAATAACAAGCAAAGACGAGCACGAGAGACCCGATTGGGTTCTGATTTTGGAAGGGAGACCATTTTACATGAGTTGGAAAACCGAGCAAGACAAAACGAATTTAGAGCTGTTGAACAACGAGAACCAGCGATTACTCCGCTTGAGCGAGACACTCAACAAAGAGAATCAGAAATTGTTAGCCTTGAACAAGCAATTGAACCAAGAAAATCAGAAGCTCTCAAGCGAGAATCAAAAATTAATCGATTTATTGACACAATCAAACAGCTTGCAGGACGAGTACCAGAACTTACTCAACGCGTTACAAGAAAATTAAAGCAAACAAAAGAGAAAATCCTCGATGATTTTGAACGTCGCTTTTCAAAAGACATGAAAAATTACGAGCAAGAACAACAGAAAAGCCTA